>NZ_CP047591.1:2873785-3193094 GCF_010120715.1 Aminipila terrae | reverse complement strand
AGATTCAAAATGTATTTTTTTGTTCAGATTTTCATTCTTGTTTCTCATTTCCTTTTCACCTTATAAAGATACTACCGCTTTGTAAAAAAGTATGCAATAAAAATCTGTTAATTTTACTGTAAATGTGTTATGATAATTAATGTTTTTGTGCTTAATAATAGATATAGCACAATTTTTTACGCTTACATTTTGTTTTAAAGATATATAAACACATAGAAAGGATGCTATTTCATGGCAAATAAGCAATTAACTGAAGAAATTCAAAAACGCCGCATCTTTGGCATTATCTCACATCCAGATGCTGGTAAAACTACATTAACAGAAAAACTTTTACTGCACGGTGGTGCAATACGAGAAGCAGGTGCTGTAAAGGGCCGTCATAATGCTAAATTTTCTACTTCTGACTGGATGGAAATTGAAAAGCAGCGTGGAATTTCTGTTACTTCATCAGTCATGCAGTTTGAATATAACGGAAAAGTAATCTCTATTATGGATACACCCGGCCATAACGATTTTGGTGAAGATACTTACCGTATTCTTACTTCCGTAGACAGTGCTGTAATGGTTATTGACGGCGCCAAAGGTATAGAGACCCAGACAAAGAAACTTTTTAAAGTTTGCAGTATGCGTGGTATTCCCATTTTTACATTTATAAATAAGATGGACCGTGAAGCCATGGATCCACTGGAATCAATGGAAGAACTGGAAGAAGTTCTGGGCATGCCTTCTGTAGCTGTGACCTGGCCTATTGGATGTGGACTGAACTTCCAGGGCATTTACGACAGATTAGAAAATGTGGTTTATCTTTATAAAATTGGGAAAACCATTGAACTTGGTGAATCTGGAGTATTCGGTCCTGAACTGGAAGAATATCTGACTATAAATAACCTCAACAATCTGCGTTCAGAAATTGAATTAATTGAAGGGGCTGGAAATGATTTTGATTTAAAGGAAATAAGTAATGGAAAATTATCTCCGGTGTTTTTTGGATCTGCACTGGCAGACTTTGGTGTGACTCCATTTTTAAATCATTTCTTAGCTATGTCACCTGCTCCAGGACCACGAAAAACAACGGAAGGAGTAATTGATCCAGCAGAAGAAGAGTTCAGTGGCTTTATATTTAAAATTCAGGCTAATATGAATCCTGCCCACAGAGACCGTATTGCATTTCTTCGTATATGTTCTGGTACTTTTGAGCGTGGTATGACGGTTACACTTTCCCGAACAGGAAAGCCTATTAAACTGAGTCAGTCCACCCAGCTTATGGCAAATGAAAGAGAAACCATCGACAAAGCTTATGCCGGCGATGTTATAGGAATATATGACACAGGTACCTACCAGATTGGAGATACCTTAACAACAAAAAAGGAATCCGTGTATTTTGAGCCGCTGCCAACCTTCCCACCGGAATTGTTTGCAAGGGTTACACCAACTAATTCTCTTAAAGCCAAACATTTTCAAAAAGGAGTAGAACAGCTTGCACAGGAAGGTGCTATCCAGGTTTATCATAATCAATATAATGAAATTATTATCGGAGCGGTAGGTGCACTGCAGTTTGAAGTATTTGAGTATCGTCTGAAAAATGAATATAACTCGGATATCCTTATGGAAAATCTGGACTTCAGTGTAGTCCGCTGGTTAAATACAGCGGATATCGATTATGTAAAAAGCTGCCTGGATTCAAGATGTATGCTGGTGTTTGACCACTTTGAACGTCCTCTGATACTTTTTGCAAATCAGTTTACTCTAAATTATTTTGTGGAACGATATAAGGATATTGAACTAATAGAAGCCCTCAATGTAAACAGCACATTAAAATAAAAAGCTGCCACAAATATTGCATGAATACAGAAAACTTTAAGAAAAACAAAGGTCGCCCCAAGCGGCCTTTTGTTTTATGTTAGCAGATATTACTGCAACTTTATTAGAAAAAATTTTTAAAGAAGTTTTATTTTTTAGATATTATGTTAACTTAATCATCTTATAAAGTTTATTTTCCACACCCTTATATCAAAGTAATTTTAGCCACCAAAGCACTTTTCCACACCTATTTCAGATATTGTATACAATTTTATCCCATACAGGCTGTGGACAACCTCAATCCTTAAACCTCACTATTTTCAATATATCTATCTTGTCTAAAGCTTGTCAATAGAAAGTTATCCACAGGTTTACTACCTTATATTATTTATCAGGTTTTCTAGCTGAATTTCCCAACCAGTTTCAGATTTCCAAAGGGCAGGTTTGTTCTTAACATACTCCTGAAGTAATACCAGTTCCGTATCACTGAATGATTGAAGCAGTTCCATAATCTCCTCCTCCCAAAAGCAGATATTTAAAATTTCCGTCATATCCCTCAGGCTGTGAATATGCTGTTTTACTAGTTTTATTTTATCTGAAGCAGGCCCAGAGTTGTTTATGGCATCAATTAATGCTCGCAGTTGCTCATCATCCATCATTTCACCATCTTCATACTCACTGGTTATTTTACCTTCTTGATTTTCTCCAGCCAGAGATAAAAAAATCCCTTCCAGCTTCTTTAAGTGCACCTGATTCTGAACCCTTGGATACTGAACAAGCAAGGCCTGGTATAAATAATTATGCAGACGGTCATCCTTTATATCAAGCTGACTACAAATGACATCTACTACTTTGCTAAGTTGTTCATCAACTTCCTCCTCTGGCCAATTTTCTAATACCCTCAATATGTTTTTTCTGTCATAATCTGAGATATCCAAATCCCTTACATCTTTGTTTGCCAGGGCGCACCCCATAGCATTCATAGCAACAGGTTCAAATACATTGATAAGCAATTCTCTATAATCCGGGCAGTAACACTGGAGAAGCTGGACCATTATTTCTTTTTTAAAATGTTTGCAGAAGCGATTTTCCATCAATAATCGGAACAGATATTCATTAATATATTCTACCCCCATCACATGGTCAGATAAGGGAATACAAAGCTGATAATCAATGTCACATGGAATCTCATGTGCAAAAAAACGGTAATCATATCTTGTAAAGAATTTTTCAATTCCCTGTACTGTATCCCTATATGAAATGTTTTCTGTTATTACTCCGCTCTCTGTCACCTGTTTAAGAAGTTCTTTTCCTTCTTCAAGCTTGGTTTCGATAATATTCCACCCCGATTTAAGCAGTGTGGACATATTCTCTGTTTTAAGGGAAGAATTGCCCTGTTTTTTAACTACTAATCCTATGGTAAAACAGATTGATTTTAAAAGTTCCTCCGCCTTTTCTATGGGAACAGAACTGCTTTCATTCATGGTATATCTGTCGGTTCTTTCTCCAAGCAGGGATATAAGGTTATATCTGACAGTTTTCATTTCTGCTTCAGTAAAGCTTTCTTCCTGTGGATTCTGGTAAAATAGCGATACTAAATAATTTGTATTTTTTTCCTTCATACCTGGTCCTTTCTAAAATGAATGCCCATATATATCTGTATCATCGGTTTCATAGCCATATCTAGTATTTCTGCACAGTTCCTCCAGTGATGTTCCACTTAAATATTCCAGTGACCCCTGACATTTTCCATCAAAGTGATGTTTCATAAATGAGATAAGTTCATCATCTGAAATTAAATCCATCGATTCATTTTTAAAATAGTAAAAACAGTCCTGCAGCTCTAACAGAGTATCCTCATAGGTTTCCTGGAAAATATATGGTGAGTCGCAGAACTCAGTGACCAGTTTTTTCAGTATACCCTGACCAAATTCAATGCGGCCGTTTTCCAGAAGAGCTTCAAAGCGTTTTTCTACCAGCTCTTTTATTTGATTCTCTGATAGTTGCAATCCATATCCTATGGTTAACTCATTACATTCTCTTAGCTCCTCCATTGCTTGGATTTTCTGTACCTGAATCAATTCCAGTGGAAAATTTTGTTTCATTCTATCACCCCCGATTTTAACAATACGCCCTGGACAATATCATTGCAAGACTTGAAATTCAGGCCGTTTTGTGGTAATATATACATATAATAAATAAAAAAAGTTTATTAATTATTTCTAAATATTACTTTTCTTACTTTCTTAACTTTCTGCTTTTTATTTTATCTTTTTAGTGTATCTCCCAAAAACCTACTCTTATTAAAATGTCCCTTATTTGAAATAAATTGTAAAAAAATTTTTTATGTTATAATAAACTGTATACAGAAAAAATAGAAAATTCTATGATTTCTAAATTTATAATGCAGAGGTGTGATCAGATATGAAAATGTCATTAGAAACCATCAAAGTCGGTATGTCTGTAGGTCAGGATTTATACACAGAAAGTGGACAGCTTATAACACCAAACAATACATTGGTTACGCCCGAATTACTGGCAAAGCTGAAGAAATTTAAAATAAGTTGTGTTGAAATGAATCCCGACGGTCTGGAAGATCAGTTGGATGTAAATATTTTTGATATAAGGAATACGCCTGGTTTTAAATCTTTTCAAAGTGAAAGCGCAGAGGCAAAAGAAAGCTTAACTTCTTCACTTGACAAGATTTTACAGGATGATCCGGACAATATTCACATTGATATGGTCAAAAATTTAAGTACCTTGTTATATGAAAGCAATAAAACCAATCTTAATCTAATCGATATGGTTTACAGTATGCACGAATACTCAGACACCATATATACCCACTCTGTAAATGTAGGTATGATTGCCAGTCACTTGGGTCATTGGCTGAACTTACCAGACGATGATATAAAACTTCTTGTGACTTGTGGTCTTTTCCATGATATTGGGAAGCTTCTTATCCCCAAAGAAATCTTAGACAAACCCGGAAAACTTACCCCTGAGGAATACAAAATCATGCAATCCCATACAACAAAGGGGTTTGAACTTTTAAATCAGTTTGACGATATCGACTACCGTGTTAAAAAAGTTGCCCTGCTCCATCATGAAAGATGTGACGGAACGGGATACCCTATGCATTTTGGCAGCAATGAATTAGACAAATATTCTAAGATTATAGCCATTGCTGATGCTTATGAAGCTATGACCTCTGAAAGGTCCTATCGGGAGCCAATATGTCCTTTTACTGTTGTAAACTATTTTGAAAAAGAAGGATTACATAAATTTGAAACAAAATACGTATTGAAATTTATAAATAAGATATTAAATTCATATTTACATACAAAGGTTCTTTTAAGTAATGGAAAAGAAGCCACAGTAATTATGATAAACAGAAATATTAAATCAAGACCTCTTGTAAAAATTGATGATGGGGAATTTCTGGATTTGGCAGTAACCCCTGAAATCAGCATTGTTAAAATGATAAGCTAAAAAAGAGATGATTTAAACAGTCTTCTTTCAGACTTTTAAATCATCTCTTTTTTTCTGTTATTTTTTAGTCTGTTCTATACTATTCTGAACAGCTGCACCAGCGTTTAGCATTCCTCCACAACTTACTTTTTGAGAGAGACTGTCCAGGTGTGTTGCAGTAGCCAGTATTACATTCTTAACACCTGCAAGACTTAAATTTGCATTGGAACTGTATACTAATGCTGCTACGCCAGTAACCATCGGTGCTGCCATTGACGTCCCGGACATATAAGCATACCCGTTATCTGCAGTGAGACTTAATATATAACTTCCCGGTGCTGCAATATCAACAGATTTTTCTCCATAATTGGAACTGTCGGACAGCTTTCCGTCACATGAAATATTTGCGACAGAAATAATATTATCAAGATCAAATGCCGCTGGATAGGTAGGCGTTTCATCAATATCTGTCCCCCCATTTGAATCTCCATTTCCTGCAGCTACAACAAACAACATTTTGGAATGAGCCATTGCGTCATAAAGTTCCTTATCATATGAAGTGGTACCAAGGCTCAGATTGCAAATTGATGCACCATTTGCTTCTGCATATTCAATTGCCTTTATTATGGATTCTGTGGTCCCGCTGCCATCTTCTCCTCCCAGAGCCTTCAGACTCATAATAGACACAGAATCTTCATCTGCAATTCCCGCAATGCCTACTGAATTGTTCCTGGTGGCTGCAATGGTACCTGCCCCGTGAGTTCCGTGATCGTCCTCCTGCCCCACATATATATTGTTGTCGTTGTTATAGAAATTCCATCCATAAATGTCATCTATATAGCCATTTCCATCATCGTCCATGCCATTTCCCGGGATCTCATCCTGATTTGTCCACAAAACGTTGGATAAATCTTCATGGTTATAGTCAATACCCGTATCAATCATGGCAATAACCACATTTCTCTGGCTTTTGTATAAGTTCCAGGCAGGAGATATATTGATATCGATTCCAGACACCGCGGAAATGCTTCCTGTCTTAACCGCTCCCTTTGGGGTAAAGCTGTACGGCAGAAAGAAACCTCTGTTATCCCGTTCCTTCTGGCTTTGCCTTTGATGCAGGTTTTTCTGCTGGTTTCTGTTTGTTATATTGGGCATAGAATTCCTGCCCCACCGGGTTCTGTTGGTTTCTGCCATTTCCCCGGTTTCATTGGCCGATCAAAAGGTTTTTCATATACCGGATACTGATTCTGCTCTTCTTCCATTTTAAAACTACCATCATTATAAAGAGCCCACTGACTTGAAACTAGCTTATCGCTGGTTAAAGCCTTTGACTCTTTTATTCCAGTGGCATAATATATACACTGTGGGCTGACCGCATTGCTACTTGTTTTGGCAAAACTGATATCCGTCTGGGCAGAAAAAAGAAGTCCAGATATCAGAACCGTAGAAGATAACAATACTAAAAAATTATTTTTTGCCAAGATAACCACACTCCATCCTGCTAGCTATTTTATTTTCCGTTAATATTACCATAAAGCTCCAATCCATTTGTGTGCAAAATATGAAATTTATGTGAATTTTATTCAGCAGCAAATCTCTACTTTGCTGCCTCCTGTTTTCTCTTTAATGACAACAATTTGTTTATCGATTTTTTCTTTTAATTCTGCCACATGAGAAATGATACCTACCAGTCTGTTTCCCTCTGTTAATCCGGCTAAAGCCTTAATGGCCTGATTCAGAGATTCTTCATCCAGCGATCCGAAGCCTTCATCTACAAACATGGTATCCAGCTGAATTCCTCCTGCAGAAGACTGAATTTCATCAGAAAGTCCCAAAGCCAGAGATAAAGAAGCTTTAAAAGATTCCCCTCCGGAAAGAGTTTTAACACTTCGCTCCGTACCGTTGTAATGATCTATTACATCCAGTTCCAGTCCACTCTGGCTCTGCCTGTTTTCAGCCTCTGCTCTTCTTTTTAATTCATACTGGCCTCCGGTCATTACCATCATTCTTGTATTTGCTTTGGCCACAATCCTGTCAAAATAGTTCATCTGAATGTATGTTTCCAGCATAACCTTTTCTTTTCCTGAAATATTTCCGTTAGCCGTATTAGAAAGCGCTTTCATCCATATCCAGCGGTTTTCTACATTAGACAAATGATCCCTTTGGGCATTAATCCGTTGTAATGCCACATAATTTCTATCCAGCCTGGACACAACCTGAGTAACAGATCTGTTCCATTCGTTTTTTTCCTGTTGCAGTGCAGCTTTTTTTCCATTTTCTTCATCTAAATTAACTTTTTCTGTATCTTTAAGCTGTTCCCTCAACGTTTCTATCTTGGCACTGCATTCAGCAACAGCCAGATTACATTCTTCATATACCTTCTTGGCACGTTCGAAGGCGTTCTGTATCATGGTCTTTTTTAATTCCTGTTCTTTAATATTCTTTTCTGCCTCAGATTTTGAATTAAATTCTAAAGTTCTAAGAATCTTATCTTTTGCTTCTTCCAGTCCCTTCATCTCCATTTCAAGTGAAATAACCTGTTGATGATTTTCTGAAACAGCTTTTTCATATTCTTTAATTTTCAATTCTGTCTGAGGTATTTCTTCTTCCAGTCTTTCTTTTCTCTTCAGACGGTTTTCTTCATTGGCAATCTGGTTAAGCGTTTCCGTAAGTTGGCTCTTTAACTGCTCCTTTTTAATGATTGTTTTGTCTTTTATTTCTTCAGACTGGTTTTCTCCCAGTAAAAGGGCTCCCTGTTTTATTATTTCTGCCCTAGATACTTCTACCTTTCCTTTTAATTTTCCTGCTTCAGTACTGTAACCAATCACCTCTGTCTGTAGTTTTTCACTATTTGTTTTTGCCCTTTGCAATTCTTCTTCAGTTGGGGCAGCTTCAGACATTTGTGCTTTTAGGGGATGTTCACAGGATCCACATACAGGACACCTTTCCCCCTCTTCCAGCCTTGATGCCAGAATGCCAGCCTGTTCATCCAGAAAAGCCTTCTCCATGGTGTTAAAAAGATTTCTGGCGTCTTCTGCACGTTGGAATGCATTTTTATATTTTAACTGAGTTTCACTTAGCTTTTTATTCAACAGCTCTAAATCAGTAAGGGCATTGAGTAATATCGTCACCATATTTTGCTTTTCCAGAATATCCTTTTTCTGATGATGAAGTTTTTCTATGTTTATTCCTGCATCCTTTAAATTTATTGATTCCTTTTTTAAATTATCTAAGATAATTGTTGATTTTTCAAGGTCCCCCTTACAGTTTACCACATTGGTTTTATGTGAATATAGTAGTTTATTCTTTTTCTCAATCTCTTCATTAAGACGCTGTAGCTCATCATATTCCTTCAATTTGTCTTTTGATGTCTGAATAATTCCAACAATTTGTTCAATTTCTGCCTGTTTTAAAGCTTCTGTATCCAGATTATTTTTGTATAGTGTCAATTCTTGTAACTTTTGACCCTTTCGTAATTCTTCTTCCTCTAAAGTTTTATATGCTATGGTTTCTTTTTCTGCTTTAGCCAGGATTCCATTCATTACCTCTATCTTTTTTTCTGTTTCATCTAGCATCTTTTTATACTGCTGCTGTAGTTTTTCATCCTGATTTATAATTTTTTCGATTAGTTCTACCGTGTCATTAATGGTGTCAATATTTCCCTGAGTTTTCATTTTGTCCAGTTCCATATTTAAGGGGTCGTTGCTGTCACAGACTACACCTTCTATATACTGTGATATACTTTGCTTCAGACTTTCATATTCATTTTTTAAAGTTCCAGACTCATTCTTCAATTTGTCCTGCAATCTCTGATATAACTTGGTATTGAAAATGTCTCTGAATATTTCACTTCGTTCTTTTGTAGAAGCCAGAAGCAGCCGCATAAAGTCTCCCTGAGCTATCATGGCAATCTGTTTAAACTGATCCCGGTCCAGTCCAATCAACCCTTCAACCGCCTCCGTAACTCTCTTGGCATTAGTCAGAATCCTGCCATCCGGGTATACCAGTTCTGCCTCAGCTTTTTCTGCAGTAAAGCCTTCCCCACGTTTTGCGGGACGTAAGTATTCAGGGTTTCTTCTTATTCTATATTTTTTATGGCAATATATAAAAGTCATCTCTACAAAAGTGGGTATATTTTCATGGGCATATTTACTGCGAAACATGCTGGCCTCCCGATTATTGCCGCTGGCTTCTCCATACAGTGCAAAGGTAATGGCATCAAAAATGGTAGTTTTTCCTGCTCCTGTATCTCCTGTTATTAAATATAAGCCCCTTTCCCCTAACTTGGACAAATCTATTTCCACTTTGTCTGCATAGGGTCCAAATGCTGATATAATTAAATTGGTCGGTTTCATGCTTCCTCCTCCCAAATGTTCTCAATCAATTGTGAAGTGTACTGGCGCTGTTCTTCTGACATTTCCTGATTGTTCTGTTTCTCATAAAATTCCTGAAAAAGCTCCAGTGGTGATTTCCTGTCTATCTGATGGTTCCCAGAAATTACTGTGCTACTGCGTGTACGCTTATTATCATAATCCAGCTTCATTATATTAGGATAAATGACCCGCAGTCTGCTGACAGCGTCCGGAATATCTTCTTCATCCGTAAGAGTGATATGCATATAATTATCCGTATTCATATTTTTATAATAGTCCCTGGCTGTAATCTCCAAATAGCTTCCTTTAATTTCACGCATATCTCTTTTGGGAATTAATTCCACTGTCCTGACAGTGATATCGCTCTTGACCCCCATTTCTATAACCGTAAGGGATTTTTTATGGCGGATTTCAGAAAATGAATATTTAAGAGGAGTTCCTGCATACCTGACCGTTTCCCGGATGATTTTCTGTGGTCCATGAATGTGTCCTAATGCAACATAATCAAAGTCGTCAAATAACCCAGCATCTACATTATCAAGCCCGCCTATGGATAATTCTTCTGATTCACAGCATACAGCTCCTGTCACAAACTGGTGACAGATTAGTATATTCCTTTTATTGGTGTCAATTTTCATGCTGCCTATGACCGTTTTCACTGCATCATTATGGGTTTCAATCTGAACCTCTGGATAATATCTCTTCACATAAACTGGCTTTATAAAAGGCAGCATATAAATATTTATATCCCCTGTAGAATCATTTAGTTCTATGGGGTTGACCCTTCCATTGAAAACAGGTGCCATATACACTCCGCTGGTTTTCATTAACCTGCCCCCAAAAGCCATACGCTCTGCTGAATCATGATTTCCGCTTATTACAAATACGGAAAGCTTTCTTTCAGATAACTGAGTCAGAAAATCATCAAATAGCTGTACAGCTTCAGCTGAAGGTACGGATTTATCATAAATATCTCCCGCCAGAATGACACCCTCAGGTTTTTCATCCTGAATCACATGAATGATTTCATTAAGTATGTATTCCTGATCCTCCAGCATAGAAAATTCATTGACTCTTTTTCCAATATGAAGGTCTGAAAGATGAATTAACTTCATAAATGCCTCCGTTCCATTAATCTATAAAAAAATGTTATATCTTCTTTGTAATTACTTATAATTTTACCATAAAACCCACACCTTTTGGTGTGGGTTTTTAAGGATTGTTCAGTTATGATCTTCTGACTTTTCCAAATTAAATGTTACTTTCCATTTTCCCTCTGTAAACATTCCGCTTGTTACAAAATCCCCATACAAAGCATAATTGTGGATTTCAGTTCTGGGAATGTTGAAGACATATTCATCATAATCAACCCGTTCTCTTTTATCTGAATCATTTGAGAAGGCTACACTATAATCAGAATCTACCACATTCCCCTTTTCATCTTTTAAAACAAAATAGCCGTGATTGTCTTTGGATAAATTATTCACCACTGAAGTCTGTACATGGAACCTTCCGCCTAAATAGCCCATACCGGTCAATTGTATACCCTGGACTGGGAACTTCATGGGTTTAGATGGAGTGAGCACTATCACATTTTCGCTGTCAGCTATATATGCTTCACTGCTTTTGCCACTCCATCCCCTTAATTCTGCCTTCTGTGTTTGTATGGCTTCTTCCACATCCGATAAATTATCCCTGACTAAAAGGTCTTTATATTCCTTTTTATGGCTGAGGAATTCATTGACTGAAAAAGTCAGCTTATGTCCATCAATTTCTTTATTTTCACAATTGGTTATGCTTATAAGAAATGTGGCTGTTTTTGTTTTTTTATCATACCCTATTCTTTCACAGTGGGCTATACTGTCAAAAGGTATGCGCAGATTGTAACTGTCATTTAAATCAATGGTTTCATCAATGCGATTTCCTTCCAGATCCTTCATGGTAATGTATATTTCTGCGGTTTTTCCATGGATATATGTAGAAATAACTTCCATTTCTATCCCATTACTAACACAGGATTTCTGAACCGGGAGAAAAGACTGGGCCACACTGGGTGAAACCAGATACATCAGTTCATAAATTGAAGTCACATTTGCTGCTAATGCAGGCATGGCTGTAAAAAGACAGATAATAAATGCCCCCATTACAATAACCGGCCTCTGTAGCTTTTTTCTTTTATGTATCTGTTCTGCCTGTTTGTTGTCTGAATTTATAATGTTCTTTATCAGTTCTGGTTCCGGTGAAATTCTTTCATTCATTCTGCTATATCTTTCTCTAAACATCATACTCCTCCTTTAATATCTCCTTCAGCTTATATCTTCCCCGGGTAAGCTGGGTTCTGACAGTTGATGGCTTTCGTTTTAAAATCTTACTGATTTCTTCAATGCTCAGATCTTCATAGTAAAATAAATGTATAACCGCTCTGTATCTGACAGGCAGTTTTTTCAGTTCCAAGTACAGATATTTTTCATCCTGTTCCTGGAAAATTGCAGACTCATCCAGTCCTTCAGTTTTTCTTTTCCATGCAGATGCCCATAACTTTTTGCTGCAGTTTATTGTTACCCGGATAAGCCACGCCTTCCGGTGCTCTTCCGTTTGGAATTCCGGCTTCTTTCTTATGTATCTCATGAATACTTCCTGAAAAATGTCATCTGCATCACTTTTATTTCTGGTCTGGGCAAAAGCCAGACGATAAACCATATCTGTATACCTTTTTACAACAAGTTCTATGCAATCATCTGAATTGAATGATTGTGTTTTCATAAATTAAATCCTCCTTTTACTTGAAATACCCCTGAGACATACAAAAAGCTACAGAAAAAATAAAAATACTGATAAAAAAATGCCGCCTACCGGCGGCATTAAGTATCTGCATACATTAAGAATTATTATTTAATTACTTTTACCAGATTATTGACTTCATTTTGTGTAACATCCTTATTAAAGAATTCATATCTGAAATATGCATAACCTTTAACTTTTCCTGTTGCCCTTCCAGTTGTAACCTGTCTTGCTATGATGTCATTATATCTGAGCCACTCCGAGGTTGCATTTTTGTCTGGAACATTCGTGCCGGCATTTGCCATATCAAGACCCACATATAGCTTTACATTGCCTTTTGAGGCCAGACTTATCCAAGAATTCAGATTGTTTACATAAGCATACGGAGCTATGTTTCCAGAAGAATCCTTTGTTTCAAATCCCCAGTAAAGCTGCGGCATGATATAGTCCACATAACCATCTTCTGATAACCATCTGTCTATATCAACAAAGTAAGCATTGTTTTTTCGTAAATTAGATAAATTTCCTGCAGGACTTATGCCAAATTCAACGTTTGGTTTAGCAGATTTTATGGCTGAATAAACACCCTTTACCAGCATATTCACGTTGTTCCTACGCCAGTCTGCAATACTTAAACTGCTTCCGGATTTATCATATTCAGGCTTGTCAAAGCATAATGATGGATCACTGTCATTGACTGACGGGTAAAAATAATCATCAAAGTGTATCCCATCTACATCATAGTTTTCAACGATTTCTTTTACTCCATTAATAACCATATCTCTAACTTCAGGAATTGCAGGATTTAAGTAATATTCACCCTTTTGTAAAAGAGCCCATCGATCATTTGTAGTATCACTGTCAGACTGCCATACTTTCACTGGATTGTTTGCAGCTACCTGATTCCAGTAAGTACCATAACCTGTCACTCTGTAAGGATTTACCCATGCATGAAATTCAAGACCTCTGCTGTGTGCTGCATCAATCATATACTTTAACGGATCATACCCAGGATCAACCCCCTGTTTTCCACTGGCAAAGAGAGCCCACGGATAATACTTTGAAGGATACATAGCATCGCAGTGAGAGCGGACATGAACAATGACTGCATTCATCCCAAGATTCTTACAACGATCAAACATTTTATCTACAGCTGCCTTAAAGCCAGCTTCATCCTTTGGCATACTCATATATTCAAGATATGAAATCCACATTGCGTTTAATTCACCATCATGTTTGGTATCCTGATTTTTTTGATTGCCTGAATCGTTAAATTGTGCAACAGTTCCATCCGTATTAATTACAACAATACGGTTTGTATTGTCCCATGCTACACCTGCTCCAAAAGCCTCCAGTACAGCTCTGATAGGTAAATATGTACGTCCATCCTTTATTACAGCAGCTGTATCATTGTCCTTTTTTTGTCCGTTTACCAGAATATATTTTTGGTCAATTGGTACTTTAACAGTTGTTCCATTTTTTATTACACTGGCAATTCTGTTATCATTATCCCAGTCAACTGTTCCACCGAACTTTTCCATCACACCTCTGAATGGTACCAGTGTTCTGCTATTGGCATCAATAAATGGTGTACCCAGATTTTGGTCAAGTACCACAGCTGTGCCATCAATGCTTACTCCAATATTGGTATTAGAATCCGCATATACGGCTTTTGCAGACATTCCCCAAATAAGTACTGATAAAACTATCAGTAGAAGAAAAGCTGCAATGGTTAGTTTTTCCCCTGCCAATCGACTAAAATAAATTCCTTTCTCATTCATCATTCAATTTTCCCCCATATTATGTCATAATAACTTTGTCTTTCCAAATAATTATACCATAATATGCAACCCTTGCCACTTTAAAATCAAATTACAAATTAATAACATTATAAAAAAAGGGCTGCTAAGCAACCCCTTCTGCATTTATTCTGTATAAACACCTTTGAATTTAACTATTTTCCCGTCTTTTAAGCTGATGGCCGGATTAAATACAACCTTCTTATCCTTCAATGTCACAGTTACCTGTGAAGATGGAGCAATGTCACTTATATTGCATTGTAATACCACTGGTTTATCTGTAGTTAACAGCTCTTTGTCCGTTTCTAAATTTCCCTGTTCGGTTAATTTCACTGAATCAATCTGGATGGTGGAGCCTTCATATTTGGGTACCACTAAATACCATTCGCTGCCATTATCTACGTTAACCATTTCATACCCTGTTTTTTTTGCTTCTTCTTCAGACACATCATATTGATCCATCAGTTCTTTTGCTTTCTTTTCAATCTCCTCTTTATCAGATCCAAGGAAAAATAAAGCGGCCAGATTTCCTTCTGAATCATTGGAAATCTTATAATAATCATGCTTTTCAGGTGCCCGCTGACTTACTGCTTTGTCCTTACCGCATCCTGAAATCAAAACCCCCGCCATCACTATAACCATCATAAAGATTGCAATTTTTTTCATCATTAATCTCTCCCCTGTTCTTTTAATGCCCCCTGTGTTTCTCTTTTCTTTTTTGTTGCTTCATTTGAAACATTCTTTCCTTTTCCGCTTCTTTCATTTCCTTACTACGGATTTTTCTTTCTGTCTTTGTTTGATCATGTTGAAGTTTCAAAGCCTGCTGTGCTTTTGTCCCGATTCCTGCATTTGCAACCTGTTTTTTAATTTCACGCTGCATACGTTTTGGATTGGTACAGTTTTTGTCCGTTCTGTCTGCTTCAACTCCTGGACTGAACTTTAAATGCTTCTGATTTTTAACCATAAAATCATAGACTGTATAATCTTTTGGCTCCGGTCCGAATATTACTTTACAAACTTCATATTTTGCCCCTGCATGACGTTCGAAAATTCCTACCCAGAAGGGTTCTTCAAAAAATACAGTAAATTTAGAAACAATGCTGTTGTCCATTCTAAATCCTCCTTTAAATTTAAATTCACAAAGAACGGACAACCAAAGGAGGCAGGTTACTGACAGCATATGCATGCTGCGTCCGGACTACCAACCGGAACTGTGTTTTTATCTTCGCAATTATATTCTAACTAATTTGTGAACTACGTCAAGTAATTTATTTCTCCTGCTCTACTCTGTTTCTTCCTCCTTCTTTGGCTTTATAAAGTCCTTTATCTGCTCGAAGCATTAAATCATTAATGGTGTCTGGTTCTTTTTTCTCAGTTACACCAAAACTGCAGGTTATGTTTCGTCCCAGTCTGAATTCGGAATTCTGAATGATTTTTCTTATTCTTTCTGCCAGATTAAATGCATCTTCAATATCTGTTTCAGGGCAGATAATCAAGAATTCTTCGCCACCCCATCTTCCCACTTTATCACTTTTTCCTACGTTGTTTTTAAGGATTTGCCCTAACTGGGCAAGGACCCTGTCTCCGTCATTGTGACCATAAGTGTCATTAATAGATTTAAACAAGTCAACGTCCATCAATATTAAAGCAATATTTTTACTGAGCATTTTACATCTGTCATATTCGGTTTCCAGAATTTCATTTAACTTTCTGCGATTATAAATATTTGTCAATGCATCCACATTTGAAATATATTGTAATACCTGGTTTGTCTTTTCAATTTTACTGGTTTTAGCCTGAAGCCGTTCATTTTTATCACAAATCATACGCTGGGATTCATATTCCTTTGCATATCGCTGATAATTAATCACACAGGCAATCCAGGCAATAATATTATTGGATAATATATCCTGTGCAAAGGTCAGTTGAACCAGGTCATGATGAAATACAGGGAATAAAACTGTGATTGAAATACAAGTTATACTATACATACATAAGCTTATGACAGGAGAAAAATAAAAGAATACTGCAAATCCATAAATAACAGCAATATAAATTGTAGGTATGGCAAAAACACTGTTTTGAAGAAGTAAAGCCCTTGATATGGCAACAGCAAAACCAAAGCCCCCAAAACTGATTTCATATATTTTATGAAGTACTGTTATTTTTTTTACTTTTTTAATTTGAAAATATCCACTTAATAAAGCATATAATAACATTATAAGCGCCGTACCAAAATAAATCTTATATAGCATTTCCCCATATTTTGCTGTATAAAATCCATAATACGATTGCTCGAAAGTTAAGTAAGAAGATAGAGCTAATATACATAAGTTATTATGCATAAACTTCTTTTTATTAAACTCTTCCGTGGTTTTTTTCAGAAAAATTCTATGAAAAAAATTATATATACTATATATATAGTTCATATTGGTAATCTGTAGCACCTCTCATCCAAAATAAAGCAAATATCAATCATTATATACCTAAGTTCTATTTTTTCCCATATTTTTTGTATTTTATAGAAAAATTTTGAATTTTTCTGTCACAAAACCTCGTTTTACTGCAAAAAATGTAATTTCTTAGAGACATTTTATTTTAGATGTACCAATTGTATAGTTAGTTGTGCCGATTATATCTATTCCTTTTTTCATATATTAATCTTTCAATATCAAACTAAGAAGACACCAGTTGACTCAGCATCTTTTCGGGGTTTTCTGCTGCTTTAACCTTTGTAAAAGCTTTTTCTATCACGCCTTCTTCACTAATTATATAGGTAGTTCTCACTACGCCCATGGATGTTTTTCCATAGTTATTCTTTTCATGCCATACATCATAAGCTTTTATTGCCTGTAATTCCGGATCTGAAAGTAATATAAACGGAAGCTGATATTTTTCCGCAAACTTCAGGTGAGATTCCTGGGAATCCTTACTTATTCCAATAACCTCTGCTCCCTTTTCCTGAAAATGGGGATATAGTTCTGCAAATCCACAAGCCTGTTTTGTGCATCCTGCAGTATTATCTTTAGAATAAAAATACAGAACCACCTTTTTCCCTTTAAAGTCCTTTAATGAAACTTCTTTTCCGCCCTTATCACGTAAATTAAAATCTGGTGCCTTTTTCCCTACTTCTAACATAACATTTAGTCTCCTTTCATCACTTATAAATTAGCTTGTCCCTTGTTTTAACTTATTTCATTTCATCTATAATTTTTTCAAACTTTTTTTCTGATAATATTTCATTTGTTAAAAATCTGCCCCTGTAAAATAAGCTGTATGTAGTAAATGGAGTGGGCGCATTCTGTGCCTGTTCTCTTGTTTCAATAAAGATTGATTTGAATTCAACACTTCTTCCCTTTGCAATATTTTCTATCAAAGGAACATACTTAGCTGTAAAGGGGCATTGATGGGTATAATACAGTACAAATCCTGCATCCTCTGTCTCTGGTATTTTTACATGCTCCTTAAAACCAGGCATTAAAGCTTCTTCATCAAAAGGTAAATATAACAATTCAAAATAAGGAGCTGCAGTATCTGCTTCTTTAAATCCTTTATAACGCAAAAATTCTGGATCTGAAAGAAATGGTCGTTTTTTTGTGGAAGATAGAATAACCAATCCTTTTTTCCCCTTTTGCCTGCTGTCCTCTATACACGCCTGAAGCAGCAGATTGGCATTTCCCTGGCCCTTAAGCTGGCCAGATACCCAGAAACAGTTTATGAACATATAACCCTCTGCTTTAATAGGAACCCAGGCATTTTCTGCGGGTATATATTCAATAAAACATTTTCCCCGTACATTGCCTTTTTTAAATACGAGTCCATCATCAAATCGTTCCCGCATCCACGCCTTCTTTGAAGCAACCTGACAATCCTTGTTACCTGAGAGGGCACAACAAATATGCTCCTGTTCCAGATTATCTTTGGTGATCGTAATAATGTCCATTTTTTCCTCCTCATTTGTTTATCATATAAATTTATCCTTTTAATAATAAAATCAATCACATAGAAATAAACATTTTTTATACGGGTTTATTACACAGTCATTATAAAGAATGAGAAATTCTCTTATCCCGCTGGAATAAGGAGCTATGTCATACTGCTGATAATAAATCACGATTCCTTTTGGTATACAATAAAAGTTGTTACTGTTAAAGTTTTTTTCTGCGAGTTCTTCATAGTCATCAAAATAGATACTAGTGTCTTTTTTTATTTCATCATTTATAGCTTTCAGGATGAAACCTTTGTAATCTGTAGGACATTCCATAAGTTCACCAAGTTTAATCATGCTGTTTTTCTGCAGATTCCATGTTTCCGAAGTTCTGATGGTGCTTCCGTGGGCACCGCCTAAATAAATGTAATTATCATAGAAAAGACTTATTATGCAAGCCATGTTATAAGTTATCTGATATACTGCCAGCCCTTCGTAAACCCGGACAGGGAAACCATTTTCTATTGAATATATATATTGTTCAACTGCCGGCTTATAAAGTTCTTTTGTATAAAATCTCTGAAATTCCTTAGCTTTATTATAATAAAACTTGTTAATGGTATTCAATGACTTTTTATAATTTGACCAACAAAATTGGGGATACTCTATTTTATAAGTTACCACAGTTTCCCCATTATATTTCAATTCATCCTGAATCACATAATTTTTAACATATATAATGTTTGCATCCAACTTCATCACCTCTAAGTAATCCTATGATGAATTATGTCATTCATGACACCATTTATAATACTCTTTGTTTTTCCTGATAATATAAAAACCCATACCTTTTTCTGATATGAGTTTTTCTGCCATAGTTATGTAGTTTACTGTACTGCTTTAAATGCTTCATCCAGATCTTCAATGATGTCTTCAATATTTTCTGTTCCTATGGAAACACGAATGGTATTGGATTTGATTCCAGAACCCAGAAGTTCTTCCTCTGTCATCTGAGAATGAGTTGTTGATGCAGGGTGTATAACAAGAGATTTCACATCTGCAACATTTGCAAGTAGCGAAAATAGTTCAAGCTGGTCTATGAAGTCTTTTGCCTTTTGCGCATCCCCCTTTATTTCAAAGGTAAAGATAGAACCGCCACCCTTTGAGAAATATTTTGTATATAGTTCTTTTTGTTCTAAATCATCTGTTACGGACGGATGATGAACTTTTTCCACCTGGGGATGATGGTTAAGGTATTCTACAACTTTCAAGGCATTTTCAACGTGTCTCTCAACTCTCAACGATAAAGTTTCAAGTCCCTGAAGGAAGAAAAATGCATGAAAAGGTGAAAGGGTTGCTCCTGTATCTCTTAAAAGAATAGCACGGATTTTTGTAACATATGCAGCAGGACCCACAGCTTTTGTAAAGCTGATTCCGTGATAGCTCGGATTGGGTTCCGTCAGTGAAGCGAACTTACCACTGGCTTCCCAATCGAACTTTCCACTGTCAACAATGACACCACCGATTGTAGTTCCATGTCCACCAATGAATTTAGTTGCTGAATGAACAACAATATCAGCTCCATACTCAATAGGCCTGACCAGATATGGTGTTGCAAAGGTATTGTCCACAATAAGCGGAATCTTATGGGCGTGTGCAATCCCCGCTATCCTTTCAATGTCAACCACATCTGAATTTGGATTTCCAAGAGTTTCAATGAATACCAGTTTTGTATTTTCCTGAATTGCCTTATCAATCTCTTCATAATTGAACGGATTTACAAAAGTTGTTTCAACCCCATACTGCTTAATCGTATGTTCCAGGAAATTAAATGTACCACCATATATATTTTTAGCAGCTACCACATGATCCCCAGCGTTGCAATATTTTCAATGGCATATGTAATTGCTGCTGCCCCGGATGCTACTGCCAGTGCTGCAACGCCGCCTTCCAAGGCAGCTATTCTTTTTTCAAATATATCTTCCGTAGGGTTTGTCAGTCTGCCATAAATGTTTCCTGCATCTGTCAGTCCAAACCTGGCTGCTGCATGATCACTGTTATGGAATACATAAGAAGAGGTCTGATAAATGGGAACTGCCCTTGCATCTGTTACCGGGTCTGCATTTTCCTGTCCTACATGCAGTTGTAATGTCTCAAACTTAAAATTTCTATTTTCTCTTGTTTTCTTGCTCATAATTATTACCTCACTTTTAAAATCATTTATATAAAGAATCATTGTTTTTTCCAACGCCTTTTCTGGTTATGATTATATTCCACCTGTCTCAAATGTGTTAATACTTATAACATACAGCCTGTTATAAGCTAAACTTATAGCATTTCAAGCATCCAGTTTTTTGCAAAAAAAGAAGTGGCTGCTCATTTACAGCTACTTCCTGAATAAATTAATGTTTATAGCACTAATTCTCTATATTTTACTAGTTCCTCCAGATATTTTGTGCCTTCTATGCTTAAGGGAATCCTTTTGTGCTTTATATAACCTATATGCATTACTTCATCTGAATCTAATTTTACCGCCTGATAATCACTTCCGTTCAGTTCCTGGCAGATAATTCCGGAGCACAGGGTATAGCCATTCAACCCAACCATAAGATTCAGCATGGTAGCTCTGTCATTAGCTTTAATGATTCTTTTGTACTCATAGGTGCTTAAAACTTCTTCTGCAAAATAAAAGGAGTTGTTCTTTCCCTGTTCAAACGATAAACATGGATATTCTTCCAACTCTTCCATACTGATTATTGATTGATCAGCTAAAGGATGTCCTTTCCATAAATAAACGTAGGTGTCACAGGGGAACAGTTCTATAAATTCTAATGAATTTTCATTTAAAATTTTAGTCATTACCTTTTCATTAAATTTGTCCAGATAAAGTATCCCCAGATCACTTTTAAAAGACCTTACATCTTCAATTACTTCATATGTTTTAGTCTCATGAACTGCAAATTCATACTCATCCATTCCAAATTGTTTAACCATCTCTACAAAAGCCTTGACTGCAAAGGAGTAATGTTGGGTAGAAACACTAAAATACTTTTTTCTGACCTTCTTTTCTATATATTGCTCTTCCATTAAATTATATTGCTGTACTACCTGCCTTGCATAGCCCAGAAACTCGCTTCCTTCTGGAGTTATAGTAATGCCTCTGTTTGTACGGCTGAAAATTTCTATACCTATTTCATCCTCAAGTTCTTTAATAGTCCCGGATAAACTTGGTTGTGAAATAAATAATGACTTTGCCGCAAGATTGATTGAACCCTTGTCCGCTATTTCAATTGCATATTTCATTTGTTGAAGTGTCATAGTCACACCCACCTTTGCATAGTATTTCTATATGTTTTATATGATACTACCTTCCTAATTACTTCTTGTCAAGATAAATCATCTATTCTTACTTCAATAATCTTTTGCACTTTTGGGCTGTTATATCCGCTAATCTACCTGCCGTATCTCTGTTAAAGGACATCACCCTGTTAAAATACTTAAAATAAATTAAATTTGACCATAATACTTCATAACCACCCTTATCATATTCTTCAGCACTGGCTAAATAACCTTCATAGCCATTCATATATCCTCCAAAAAATATGTATTGATTCTTTGCTTTGCTTCGAATATCCAGAGCTATTTCACACATAGGCTCATCTGAAATACCGCATATGCATCCGTTGTTGATAAAAAAATACTGGATTTCTTTTTTAACTGACTGAATACTTATTTTTTCATCATTGAGTCTTTTTACCTCTTTAAGCCACTCTTTCCCATCTATTCCTGCCTCTTTTCTGGCTTCAGTAGCAATTTTTGCAGCGTACTCCATCCCAGGAACATCAGCATGAAAGTAGTGAAAATCTGAAAGCATGGTAATTTTATCAATGGGCTCTGGTACTAGTTGGTTAAAGACCATATTTACGGATGTAAATATTTCCCGGCCATGTTATCTAATGACATCATACTTTCTTCAAATATTTTTCTAGTTTCTTTTTCATCCATTTTTATTTCTGCTGCTTCCAGGGGATGAATTTCCAGGAAATCAGCATTATGCTGACGGTATCTGGGTTTAACATTGCCAGCAGCCCCCTGAACCAACATGGCCTTACAACTATACTCTTTTTCAAGCAACTCCCGGGCAACCCCAAAATAGTCTGCCGATATAAGGTAATTATCGCTGGTAAGAACATTTGCATGTGCTGTAACATGAAGAAGAAGGATCTTTGTCCTATTAGATATTTCATCAGCAATTTTTAGTACACCCATACAGTTATCCATTGTGTCAACTCCTGCACGGCGATTAATACCTATTTTATTTTCGGCAATTCCCCATGCAGCCTTTACAGGAGTTAAATCCCCATATGCTTCATCAACCATCCCTAATATTTTGTCATTCACAAAACGGAAATATGCGTTATCATTTGCTGCAGCATTGGGTGCAGAATGAGTATGCGAAAAGCATACCATTACCTTTTGCCGCTCTGTTTTCAGTTTATCTGCAACGCCATCACGTAACAATTCCGTTAATTCAGTAGTAAAGCCAATGCTGTCAATTGTAATCAGACAACTATTTTCCCTGGCTGATTTTAAAATAAGTATCTGAGATTTTAATCTGTGTAATATTCCCCTTGCCGTTTCATCGAATCTGTTAAATCCTACTAATTCACAAGAAGCAGGTATAAGTGGTGTGATGTCTGCTTCAGCAAATCCACATAAAACTTTTTCTCTCATTTTATCCATAAAAACTCCCTCGCTTTGATAATGAACTTTTCCTCTGAATCTTATCAGATTATCCTTGCATTCTCAATATACACTACATTTCTGAAGTGTTTTGTATAAATTAAAAAGCTGCCTGAACAGCAGCTTTTTGGCTTTTATTTTTGATAAATAATCTTTCGAATAGCATATACTGAAAGGCAATAAAAATTTGCAATTTCCTCCATAGGAACGCCTTCTGAATATGCCTTTATGATTTTTCTGTTTCGTATGTCTATTTCTTTTCTATACCCTGAGTTCTCCCCCCAGCCTTTACGTTGTTCCGTTTTAACTGGGATATATAAATAGCCCCCTGAATATAATTTTGTAATTCTTCCAGCAGGGTATCTGGGATAACCAGAGTTGCGTTTAAATACTTCATGTAGCTTCACTCCCTGAATTTTATTATTCAAACTGCAAAGCCAGCATGTTTATCAGCGACTGAACTACTCCATACAAACGTCGCTAAACCACCAGCTTTGCATGGAGCAAACCATCATTTTGCTTGTTTTTGTTAATACACATTTTCTCACCTTCTCAATCAGATTAATTCATTATATTCCTGTATATTAAGACAAGTCAAATCAATCTTGCCGCTTATCTGCCTTATTGCTCTTTCTGATTCCGTATTGAATGGACTTTTTAGGACACACATCTACGCATTCCAAACAGAATATGCATTCTGAATGCTCCATATCATTGTTTTTTACCATTTTACATACATTTAAGCTCATTGGACATTGCCTGTTGCACTGCCCACAGGCAATGCAGCTTTCACTATTAGCCTTTAGACGAAATCTTGGAATATGTAAAAAATCAGCAGCCTTCTCACCGATTATCATAAAAGGGGCCATCCAGCATAAACTGTGACACATGCCTCTCTTACCTGTTAAAAGGGTGAATAAGTAAATTAGCATTACAACTATAAAATAGATTATTACAATGTATTTATTTATCCCGCATAAATAAAGAAGATTTATTTTGAAAGTTCTATGATGAATCCACAAGAAAATAATAAATGAAAACCATATTATCCATATGACATACTTTGAAAGATTTTTCCCCCTGCTATTCCATGGTTTATCATTACTTTTGGCAACCTGATCCTGTATAGCTCCTGCAGGGCAAAGCCAGCCACAGAAAAGACGGCTTCCAATTAATGAAATAAGGAATAAAATTCCAAACATTATAGCACTGGCACTTATGATTCCATGGGAAGCCGCTATAACAATGATAAATGGAGAAAGCCACAGAAATAACACTGGAAAGAACAACCCGGTTAAAGTGAGTACACCCTTTCTTATTTTTTGTCTCATATTTCTTCCTCCTTCCTTTTCATTATAATTTTCTTTGATTCCTGGGCCCATTCTTTCATGGCAGTATACAAATATTTTCCACACAAGGCGGTTAACTGACTGTCACTATCCATAACTCCTGCTGATTGGTCGGTATCATGGAAATAATCCAGAAAACCATTCATTTCCCCAATTAACCGCTCATTTCTTCTAATAAATTCATCTAAATGCTCTAAAATAATTTCAGGTTCTTTGCTTGCACCGAATGAAACTTTCAGCAGAATTTCATATCTTATTTTTTCAACGTCAGGAGCTTCAAATAACCACTTTTTAAGCTGTTCCTTTCCTGCTTCCGTAATCATGTAAGTGATCTGTCCCCTGCCATTTTTTGATTTCTCTGATTCCACACTTTCTGCAAGACCTTCTTTCACAAGAGCCTTCAGTGTAGGATAAATTTGCCCGTAGCTTTCCTGCCAGAAATGACTGTATTCGTACTCAATAGCTTTTTTTACGGAATATCCGGTTTGTGGTTCACGATTCAGCAATCCAAGTAAAACATATTTTGTTTTTCCAGTATTTTCTTTCATATCTGCCTCCAAATGATGTATCATTAATATATATCATAATGATACATCGTTTGGTGTGAAAGTCAATCATTATTTATCGGTTATCTGAAATTTTTCTTTGTTTTCAATTCATTTTCATATAAAAGAAAACCCCTGAAACAAAATTTCAGAGGCTTTGGTATTTACCGATATTTAAATTATTGTTTTACTGCTCAGAATTTTTAGCTGTATCTAAGGCCGTTTTTACAGCATCCCATAAGGCGTCTGCCTGTGCCTGGGTAATTGTTCCATCAGCTACCAGCTTGCTGTAAGGACTGTGTTTTTCTCCTGTTGCAACTGTTTTATCACCCTTAGTTGGCATACCAGCTGTGATTGCATCTGCCTGTGCCTGAGTGATGGTCCCTGCTGTTATCAGCGCACTTAAGACATCAGTCTTTGTTTTATCTGTATCTTTAGCTGCTTTCATAGCTTCCATAATGGCATCTGCCTGGGCTTGAGTTATAGTTCCTTCTGTTACTAATTTAGTAAAAGGCCCTCTTTTTTCTCCAGAAAATGCTGTTTTGCTATCCCTAGTCGGCATACTGGCCGTGATTGCGTCTGCCTGGGCCTGAGTGATGGTCCCGGCTGTTACCAATGTACTCAGAATATCAGTCTTCGTTTTATCTGTATCTTTAGCTGTCTTCATAGCTTCCATAATAGCATCTGCCTGTTCCTGGGTTATCGTACCATCGGTTACTAATTTAGTAAAAGGTCCTCTTTTTTCTCCAGAAAATGCTGTTTTGCCATCCTTTGCCGGCATACTGGCTGTAATGGCGTCTGCTTGTTCCTGGGTTATGGTTCCTTTTTGAACCAGTGTATCTATTGCAGATTTACATGCATCAGACATATTTTGAAAATTTGCCATTTTATTTTCATGTCCCATATTTTTTTGGGTACAATTGCTTCTGTCTGCTGCGAAAGCATTTCCTGCCCCTGCTAAAGCAACGATTCCCACCATTGTCAATACAGATAATCTCTTAGCTATACTTTTTAATTTCATTACTCATCACTCCTTTTAAACTTTCTATAGTTCAATTAACTATACCCATATTCTACCTGTATCAAAGCTGAAAATCTCCGCAAAACTGTGGCAAAATTGAGGCAAAAATTATTAAAAATAGATTTTGCTTTTTATTCATGTTAAAATTCATTAAAGAGGTGGTTATTATATTATGAAAAATCATTTAATCTATATTGCTGATGATGAAATAAATATTTGTAATATCATAAAGTCTTTTCTTATTAAGGAAGGTTTTCAAGTGGAATCCTTCAATGATGGCAGCTCTATTATGGAGGCCTTTAATAGAAAAGCGCCGGATATGGTTATTATTGATATAATGATGCCTGAAATCGATGGATACTCGGTATGTTCTTCTATCCGGCAAAAAAGCAGTGTGCCAATTATTATTGTATCTGCTAAAGATACGGAACCAGATAAAATAGCTGGGTTAACTTTAGGTAGTGATGATTATCTCACAAAACCATTCAGTCCTATGGAACTTATTGCCCGGGTAAAGAGTATTTTTCGCCGGATTGAACTTGATAAAAACATTTCATATTCAGAAAATCAAATACAAATTTCTGATGTTCTCCTGGATTCAGATAACAAACAGGCTTTTGTAGGGGATTATGATATGGGGCTGACCATGATGGAGTTTTCACTGCTCTTCTACCTGGCTAACAACCGAAATCATCCAGTCAGTCGAAATGAGCTTCTTGATAAAGTATGGGGATTTGAAAATGAAGTAGAAACCCGGGCCACAGATGACATGGTGAAAAGATTAAGAAAGAAACTGTCCGATTCAGGTTCCTCACTAAAAATCGAAACCGTCTGGGGATTTGGATTTAAACTTTTAGATAAGGAATAATATTATGAAAAGTAATACCATAAAATGGAAAGTATTTAAATATAATCTAATTATTCTTATTATGTTAATTCTTCTGGTTTCCATTATATTTAATCTTGCAGTTCGTATGTACATAGAGAACGATATTATTTCTCAGCTGGATAAGATTACATCACGTACGGTAAATATTGCCCTGCACCATGGTCCTTCATTGTTTCCCCCACAAGCAAAGCCTCCGGCTTTTATTGAGGATAATTCTAAAGGGGAAAAAGTTTTCAGTTATTACTTTAAATTGAACCGTTCCTTAAAAGAACCCCTTTCCATATTAAATGCAGAATACATTTTACTTGATAAAAATAAAAACGTCATTCCAGCACCTTTTAGAGAAGAGGATGGATCATCCATATTGAATAATCAGCTTATCAGTCAAATAGAAAAATCTTCCGGAAATTTCAGCAACCAGGAATATATTAAGCTTAAGGTGTCAGGAATTGACTATATTGCCGTAGTAAGGCAAGTATCTCAGAAGAATGACTCTGATTTAGGCTGGATTATCATTTTTTCCAGTCTGGAAAAGGTTAATCAGCTTCAATATAAAATCAACAGTATACTTTTGATTATTCTGCTTTTTACATCTTTGATTGCTGTTATATTATCTTCCAGACTTTCAAAGAAACTATCAGAGCCTTTTGATTCCTTAAATCAGCACATAAAAGCTATAGCAGAAAGGAATTTTGGGAATCAGATTCAAACCCCGGTATATGATGAGTTGCAGGAAGTTGTAAACAGCATAAACCTTATGTCGGAAAAACTGGAGACTTATGATAAAGCCCAGAAAACCTTTTTACAAAACGTATCCCATGAATTTCGTACACCTCTTATGTCCATACAAAGCTATGCAGAAGGCATCAAATATAATGTTGTGGAAAGTGATATGGCTGTTCATATTATTTTAGATGAAACAAAGCGAATGACCCGCTTGCTGGAAGAACTTCTTTACCTCTCCCGGCTGGAAACCATTGAGGAAAGTTTTCATTTTGAAAAACTGCAATTTATCAGGCTGGTAAGCTGTATTGTGGATCGATTAAACAGGATAGCCATAAACAACAACATCAAAATTTTAACAAAGGCTCCTGATATTGAGATACAAATACGAGGAGATGAAGAAAAACTTTCACGTGCAATTACCAATATAATTAGTAATTGTATACGATACGCACAATCCACTGTAACCATAGAACTAGTCTCACAAGATAAAAATTTGCTGTGGGTTAAAATATACGATGATGGCCCTGGGTTTGAAATAAATGAACTGCCTAATATATTTGAACGCTTTTATAAAGGTAAAAAAGGCAACTTTGGATTGGGACTGGCAATCAGTAAAAATGTTATTGAAAAGCATAATGGAAAAATAACCGCTCAAAATCATGATTCTGGTGGGGCATTATTCATCATTGAACTACCTCTTTAGCCTTATCTGACTTCAATTATCAAATCCAAATAACAAACCAAGGTATTCCTCTACTGAATACCTTGGTTTTCTTTTGCCTTGGATTTTCAAAATGTCTTTGCAACTTCTAGAGCTTTAGCAGTGGCAGCTTCAACGATGGCTTTTACATCGTTTCCTATAACGTCAAGCTCGTCCGCATTAATTGTGGTAAAATCTTCAATACCCATAAAGCCTAAAATGGTCCTCAGGTATTTATCCCCATTTCCAGTTCTTTGAATGGACCATCCGAATATTTTCCTCCTCGAGTGGTTATATTAATTGCTTTCTTACCAGTGCATAATCCTTCAGGTCCATCTTTAGTATAATGAAAAGTAATCCCTGTTACGCAGATATAATCGATATAAGCTTTTAATACAGCTGGTACGCCTAGATTCCATAAAGGTTCGGCAAAAATATATTTGTCTGCTTCAAGAAACTGAAAAGCGTATTTTAAAATAGGATGATCTTTACCCTCTCCAGGTTTGGGGCTATGAAGTTCATTCAATTGTCCAACGGGTAGAAATCCAATACCTTCCTTATATAAATCTAACGTTATTATTTCATCATCTTGATTTTGTCTTTTATACTCCTGTACAAAGCTGTCAGAAATCATAAAGGTCCGCGATTCACCCTCTGTTTTAGCATTAGCTTTAATATACAATACTTTATTCATGAATATTTCCTTCCATAAAAATTAAATAGTTGACTTCTTATATCCTAAGTCGCTTATAGATATAATTTGCTGTTATACCAGAGAATATTCATTCAAACGTAAAAGCTTATCTTTTATCCACAGCTCTGAAATCACAGCTTTCATAACAGTTTCCACACCGGATGCAATTATCCGTTTTAATGGTGAACCGCTTACCACATTGCTCAATACATTCTACTGGACATTTCTGTATACATTTTCTGCACCCTGTACAATTTTCATTTATAGAATATCCAACAGGAGAAACTTCACAATCTCCAAATGAAAAGGCTTTTCTCACGGGAGGAATCTGAGTCAGATCAAAGATTTCACCTTCTCCGGTGTAAAGCTGAAAAATGGTAAGAGCGGTTCTGCTGGCCTCATTTTTATAGATTTTTTCCATGTAAGAGTTCTCTTTAAAAATACGAGGTAAAAGTCCTGTACCTACATTTCGTACTTTGCCGTATACAGAAACTGCAATCATGGAAAGGGTGTCATTTCCCGTCATTCCGCTTATTGCCACATATCCCTTATCTACTAACCGTTCATAAAACTTTTTGCCTTTAGCAGTTATAAAATAAATAGAATTCTCATCACATAACATTACATCAATTACACAGGTTTTTGGCAATCCCTTTTCATCAACTACAGCAAAGACTGTAGAATGAATATCATTTTTAAGTATTTCAAATACTTCTTTTGTTTCCATTTTAATTCCTTTCACGGTTATAAAATATACTCTGCCGGAGGATTACCAGAAAAATCTGCGATTACAGCCCTTGCTTCTTTCAAGTGGAAGACTTCAAAAATAGGATTATCTGCAGTCTGATACTGATTTTTCACAATGGGAATATTCATGCAATCCTCCTTTACTTTCATATCATCTTCAAAAACTGCTTTACCGCTTATTCGAATCCATGCAAATGAGGGACTTGATACTGAGATTTCCACGTAAGGATTGGTCTGCATTTCTCTATATACATCTTTGGTATTATTTGTACAAAACCATAGCTTTCCATACTTTTCAAAGCAAAACATAAATGGACGACACTTTGCTTTTCCATCATGACCCACAGTAGCCAAAAATTGAACTGGATTTTCCTTTAAAAAACTTACAACATTATTCATTTTTAATACCTCCATAATAAACTAAGATAACAGTCTTGACTTTAACTGCCTTTTTCATTATATTAATTCTTATAAGTATATTTCGTAAAGTAAGCACATTTTTGTGCTGTAGTATCTTGTGGGATACTAATGAAGAATATGAGGGATATCATGCAAAAAGAATTACCATCTTGTCCAGTGGAGACCACACTGATGTTGATTAGCGACCGTTGGAAAGTTTTAATATTAAGGGACTTATTAAGCGGTACAAAGAGATTTGGAGAATTAAAAAAATCCATTGGGAGTATTACACAAAAAGTCCTGACTGCAAATCTTCGTTCCATGGAAGAATGCGGTTTGCTTAATAGAAAAGTCTATGCAGAAGTACCTCCAAGAGTGGAATACACTCTGACAGAAACCGGGTACAGCCTCAAACCCATAATGGATGCTATGTTTCAATGGGGAATCCAATATCAGCAGCAATTTAAGAACAAAGAAAAGGAAGAATAAAAAAAGAACGTTATTTCAAACGTTCTTTTTTAACTCTTCACATCATTACATTTTAAAGTCTATTTTACATGATCCTTGATCCATTCTATCCACTGATCCATATCACTGTCATTAAAGGCTGACATATGAATGACCTTAGCGTCTTTATTAATAGTAGCTAAATCTTTCTCTGCAGTTTCCATGTTAAAATTAATATAAGGAAGAAGATCACATTTATTTAAAAGTACCACAGGTGCCTCCTGGAATATCATTGGATATTTGGAAGGCTTATCATCACCCTCAGTAGTGCTTAATACTGCAATCTTCGCATCTTCACCAAGATCATATTCTGCAGGGCATATAAGATTTCCCACATTTTCTATAAACAGTATATCTGTATTTTTTAAGTCAACAGTCTGAACTGCAGATTCAATTGCCTTAGCACTTAAATGGCACACGCCACTTGTATTAATTTGTACAACTTCAACCCCACAATTCTGAATTCTTTCTGCATCCTTTGTAGTATATATATCCCCTTCTATTACTGCAATTCTGTAATCTTTTTTCAGCTTTTCTATGGTCTTTTCAAGAACAGTAGTTTTTCCTGCTCCCGGCGAACCGATTAAATTTATAACCAGAACTTTGTTAACATTAAAACACTTTCTGTTTTTATCTGCCTGGTCTTTATTTTCTTTTAAAATTTCCTGCTCTAATATAATTCTCATTTTCATATTCTCCATCAAAATAATCAATATAACATTCATCTCCGGATATTAATATCCAAATCAGATTCTTTACAATATAGGCATTCATCATTTTAATAATGATCTGTAACTGATAAATTCCATACATTTTTATTGTCTTTATTTTTATATATTAAAGACTCCTCTTATTTAGTACATCTATATCAGATTCAGACTCATTCCCTGCAGTTCATGTTAAAAATTTGTGGTACCAAATATAATGGCACGACTTTTCTTGCTTTAAAAAATTCATATTCACTTCAATCCTCCCCATCTTTTCAGGCCTTCCTTCATCGGCCCACTCATCTTTTTTATGTAGTTGTTATCATCCCTTTTGATGACAACATGATAAAAACGTTTCTATATTAATTATAATCATTCCCCCTAAGGGTAATGTCAATAACTGTCACCACAATAATTAAATTTTTAACAAATAAAGTTCTGCTTTCATGTATACACGCTTAAAATTGCTTATTTTAGGGAACCATTCCAGCAAATATAAGAATTTCGCCTTTCGATATTTTAAAATTTCATGTGTTATTTTCTTGCGCTGTTTAAAAAATATTCATGCCCTTTATTGTTTAATAAAATTTTCAAACATTACCCTAAGGGTAATGTTTTGGCTAAGAATCCCTCTAATCCTAAAACGAGCTATATGGAAACAAAAGTACTTTATCTTTAATAATACCGATAGAAACCATATCCCCTGTTTGCAGTTCAGATGATGATGCAATAAAAGCAGTTAACATTAAACCTGTTTTTTCACTTACAAGTCTCACTTTGTAGTCCTCTCCCCGATACTGCATCTCACATATCTGAAAGTTCTTTTCTGATCCCATTTTATCTACATAGACAGAGCCTGGACGAAACATAGCCTGATAGTGCCCATCTGGCTTATCCACCTGGAACTGGCCTATCTCACATTTATAAACATGATTTTCCACCGCTCCATCCAAATAGGCGGCATGTTGGAAGAAATCGGCAACATCCCGGCTGGCGGGGAAATTATAAATATTTTCCGGGGTGTCATACTGCAGGATTTTTCCGTTCATCATTAACGCTATCTTATCAGACATGCTCAATGCTTCCTGCCTGTCATGAGTCACCAATATAGTTGTAATCTTAAAATCTTTCTGAAGTTTGAGTACCAGTTGCCTCATGTCCTGCCTAAGATTTTCATCTAAGCTGGAGAAGGGCTCATCCAGCAAAAGTACATTTGGATTTGCTGCCAATGCTCTGGCAAGGGCCACTCTTTGTAATTGTCCCCCTGACATTTCCCGTATTCTTCGTTGTTCAAATCCCTGAAGCTGCACCTTCTCAAGCAGTTTTCCTGCAGTCTCCAGATATTTGACTTTTACTACCCCCTGCATTTTCATAGGAAATGCAATATTTTCCATCACTGTCATATGTGGAAAAAGGCGGAGATCCTGAAATACAATAACAGTCCCACGCTTATGAGATGGTACATGATCTGCACAGCTACCATTTAAGAATACAGATCCACTTGCAGGAGTAATAATCCCAGCAATTGTTTTAAGTAATGTGCTTTTTCCGCAGCCAGAAGCCCCCAATAATGAGATAAATGCCCCATCCTCCACAGTCAGACTGATTGAATCCAAGATTTGTTTTTGGGAAAGAGTTACAGATATATTTTTTAAAGAAAGTTCCATTTTAATCCTCCAGCCTTAAATTCCATTAATCTGATTTGTTAATTTTTTAATAATCATTTCCAGTGATATAAAAATCACTAAGGTTGATAAAACAAATAAAAGTGCATATGAGGAGGCAATGGTACGGTCACCACCCTGAATAAAAGGAACCATGACCACAGACAGAGTCCTGACTTTACCCCCTCCAATCATCAGCGTTATAAAGTATTGACTGAATGATATGATATACGCCATACTGACAGATGAAATTATTCCTGGCATTAACAACGGCAGAGTAACATGGTAAAAGGATTTCAAAGGAGATATACCAAGTACCTGGCTTTGAATCTCCAAACCATTTCCCAGCATGGCCGTGACATCCATCATTATATTAATGGTATAGGGCAATGCATAAATCAGGTGTACCAGCACAACACCCAGAAAAGAATCTGCAAGTCCCAGATAAATGCATACCACATGAATACCCATAGCAAAAGCTGTTCCTGGTATAATAATCGGTAAAATTGTAGCGAAGGATATAAAACTTTTGCCTTTAAAATCATAAAAAACAAGGGCTCTGGCTGTCATCCCACCTATCACAGCTGCCAGTAAGGCAACCGTCATAGACAATATGATACTTGAAAAAAGTACATTCAATATATCAGCAGATTGGAAAAGTGCTTCCTCTGCACCACGCATTGTTAATCCTTTTGGCAACAATTCCGGCCACGGCCAGCGGCTGGTAAAACTCCAAAAGGGAAGAATCAGAAGAGGTACGATTATGGAAGTGCATGCTGTAAATGCAATTATACGTAGTATTCTGTGCTTTTTTTTATCCATGCTTTTCACCACTCATTTGTTCTGTTTTACGAGATATCAGATAATAAATAACAGATAGGATTAATGTAATAAGCAGCATCACTCCGTTCATAGCCATCGCATAGGCCCGATGCTGAAGATCCGGATGGATATATTCCACATATGCCTGAACAGGCAATGCTTTTGGAATTGTTGCACCCAGAAGAAATGGCAGTTCATATGCACCAAATGAAAAGGCAAAAATAATGAGGACTGCTTTGTTTATAGCAGGCATACATAAAGGCAATGTTATATGAAAAAATGATCTGCTGCCCGATGCTCCCAGATTTTCAGCTGCTTCCCCAAGAGTTGTATTGATGCTCTGCATGACAGCCAGAACAAAATAAGCCACAAAAGGTATTTCCTTCCAAAGATATGCCAGGATGATTCCTATGCTATTTGTGTTATATAAAAGCATAGGAAAATCTCCCTGAGAATCTATAAATCCCACTTGGAAAAGAATACGTGCCAGGAGTCCGTTCTGGGAAAATAACACGATAATAAACAGAGCAACTACCGAATGGGGAACCAGTATAGGAATCTTAACGATCTGAAGGGTTTTGTTCCTTACTTTGCCATTGATTACAAGGGCAGCACAAAGAAGCACCCCGAAAAAGGCCGCCAAGAAAGAAGATATCACAGATATAATCAGGCTGACTTTGACAGATGACAGTAAAACCGGCTCACTTAATACTTGATAGTAATATTTCAATGTAATATCCGTCATACCAAAAGCAGGAATATATCCCAGACTCTGAACCAGAGCATTTCCTACACCTAGAAAGAAAAAATCCCTAACAGGAATAACGGAGATAAAAGCAGATAAGGTTTTATCTTCTTCATACTTTTTCACCTTAAATTTTAAAAAGGTCGTTCATGAGTTATCTGTAAAATAAACCATGAACGCCCTGAATTAATATTTCCTTATATTATTTGCCAACAACTTCTTCCTGCCAGATTTCTTCAATGATAGGAATCAGTTTCCCCGGCATTTCAGGTACCCGCTTACTCAAAAGTTCATCCTGAGACAGCGTTCCCTTTCCGGCATCTACCTTATCAAAAAGATTTTTTCATCGGCAGACAACTTGTTATAATCTACTACAGGCAGAATTTTCAGTTTAGAGAACTGGCTTGCCTGCATCTCAGCAGAAAGAATTTCATTGATAGCTACCATAGCTGCAGCTTTATGAGGAGAATTCTCTGCTATAGCTATATAGTTTGTGTTTCCAATCATCCCCTTGTCAAACAAAAAACTTCTGGACGTGTCAGGGAAAATCCCCTTATCAATATTTACAGATATAGAATATGGTTCATAACTCATAGTCATATACAGTTCACCATCGGAAAACATATTGGTCACTTCTGTAGAAGAAGCAGGAAAACTTTTTCCCTGATTCCACAAATAAGGATTCAGGCTTCTCAGATATTCCAGCGCTGGCTGAATGGCAGCTTTGACTGTAGCCTTGTCGGCTTTCATATTCATAAACTGTTCATACCCCACCTTATCATAAATTATATTTCTAACAAAAGCACTTCCTGTGAAATCCGGCAAAGCGGGATAGGTCACCTTTCCCGGATATTTCTTCACATATTCCATAAGTTCATCAGTATTTTTAGGTGTTTCCGGTGTTACAGCGCTGTTGTTTATAAGAACCATCTCAGCTTTTCCGTAAGGAGCCTCGTATCCCTTAATCGGATATCCAAAATCATTTTGGTTTTCTGTAGCATTAGTATCAATATATTTCTGGTAATTTGGCAATTTATCTGAAAAAGGGCCAAACAGCAGACCATTCTCTTTAGCAGAATAAAAATTCTCACCATTAATCCAAATCATATCAATAGAACCTTCTTTGCTTCCTGCCTGTTTTTCTCCAGAAAGCTTTGCAAGAATCTGGTCGATATCCATAGGTACCCGCTCTAATTTAATATCATACTTTTCTTTCAAAGCAGGTGCTACAACAGTATCCAGCCATTTATTACGCTGTTCATCTCCGCCCCATCCATAAAAATTTACAGTAGTACCCTTTGCCTGTTTCAGAATATCGTTAAAATCTGCATTGACATCAAACTTTTTATTCTCGTTGGAAGCTTTATCCTGACTGCCTGAACATGCCGGGAATGCAAGAAGTGACATAATCATTATTAAAAATACGGCTACTTTAAACCTTTTCCTCATCCTTTTATATCCTTTCTGAAATTCAAATATTGCAACTCTTATCCATTACTTTATACCAAAGAATCTGTTTTAATAAGATAATCTAAATCTAATGGAATCTTGCTCTCATCACCTTTTCTGATATTGCTAAAACCACATTCAAACAACATCTTTCTGCAGAGGGCCATGTCCATTCCTCTGTTTTTTGATGTATCTGCCTGATTGTCCCTTGGATTTGCCCCACTCTCTGCTGTAATGATATTGGCTCCCGCAGCATAGCTAAGCTCATTTGGTTCATGTACTCCCATATAGGCCATAGTTGGCACAGTTAAAGAACAAAGGGATATAACCGCTACTATATGTGCAAGCCTCAGTTCACTGATTTGCCCGTATTTTGCCAGAGGTGAACCTGGGACGGCCACTCTTCGCATAGCTGCATGCTGAGTTATACCTAGTTCAATACCAATAAAGATATTGTCCACTAACTCATCAACCGTATGCTCCGGCCCAATAGGTTCACAGCAAGTATACAATTCAAGTCCTGCATCAAGAGCATTTTTCATTGTCTGAATTCGGTCATCCGGATTAAGCTTGGTTTCAACCCCTTCACCTATCCTGCAGACATGATATACTCCTGTAACGCCGGCTTTCTTCATTTCCCTGAAAGCATCGAGGCTACTGTCACCCACATTGGCCCAAATCTGAGTAGTCTTTGGAGCATGAGCTTTGGCTTTATTTATGGTCTGTAAAAACCGGTCCAGATCATAGGTATGCATTGTCATCAAATACAGCCCATATAAATCGTCATACTTGCAGAAATCCCGGATTTTTTCTTCCAGTTCATAGTCACTGAGATGGCTTTCCTTAAAATCTGTATGGTCCTCACCGAAAGTACAAAAATTGCAGCCTCCGGGACAGGGCGTTACATCAACTCCAATCTGACCTAAAATAATAGCAGAATTATCATTTTTATTTCTGACTATACTGGCCGCAGCGGCTCTCAGCAGACCCGATTCAAAGCTTCGTTCATCAATGGTCAGCAGATATTTGCAATCTTCCCGGTTAAGGGGAATATCACTCCACGCCTTTTCCAGTATCTTGTCCAATTGTGTATTAATTTTCATTATGCTCCTCCCTTTTACTCAAACCTTTATTTTTACTTTCATATAGTTACTATATACTTTCTCCTGAAATTGTTTCTGGTCCCGGATGTTAGGCAAATCTATCAGGATTTCTTTTCCTCTTCCGTTTAAGAAGCCACTTTTCAAGGACTCAAGATCAGGTGTAATTGCCATTTTATTGCTTTCAAAAAGTTCTGGGTCAAGTAAATAAGCCGCAGCTGTAACATCCCAGTTGTAAAAACCATCCAATCCATAACTTGTCATGTTATGTTCATACCAATAAGCAGTTTTTTCATAAAGATAGCGTGCAATTGGTTCAGGTGAAACCTGAAAGCGGTTTACATGATCTTTATATGAAAAAAAAGCACCCAGACAATTATTTCCTGTGGCTATTCCTACCTTTCTGGATTTTGTCAGAACTTGAAAAGCTGCAGCTGGATCACAGGAAAAATTCAGTTCATCCAGTATGGTGTCGTTTATATATAAGTGGTCCGTCAGACCACCCATAAGACTTATGCTGTTGATTTTATTAAGGAAATCTTCGTCCTTCTGACAGGCTCCATAAAGATTTGTCAGTGAACCTGTGGCAATGATAGAAACATTTTCGGCATATTGATTAACCATATCAACCAGAAAATCAACTGCTTCACTCTGTTTTTCGCCCGGTCTGGGACATCCTTTATAATGAGGAATATCCGTTCTGCCAATATCTTCAAGCATTTTATGGGTAGCTGTATATACTGTTTCTATATCACTGTTTCCGTATGTATTGGTAATTCCCAGCAAATTGGCTTTGTCACTGCCAAGAAGGTATAACAGTGCCAATCCGTCATCAACATCACACCCTTTTACACCAAAGGTATTATCACAATCAAAAATAATATTCATATAGGCCTGTTCTCCTCTGCTTCCTTCTGTCAAATCAGTATATTCAAATTTAATTGATTCCACTTGCAGATCCATTTATACTCGGTCATTCAATGTATATTAGACATCATCTAATAGTAGATTGTCTCTTTTACTTTTTTATTATATAAGCATTCATTATGATGTAATATTACTTTCTCTAGTGATTTTGGTAAAAATTATTGATTTCTTATGTTTTTTTACCTAATGATATTCCAAGTATAAAAAATAAGCACAAGTAGTGAACAACCCAGTACCTGGGTATTTTACTTGTACTTATCTTACATCTTCTATATTTTCTTTTATTCATTCTTTACTGTACGCTTACAGTAACCTAATATTATTCGGATAAAATAGCAATAGCCCGAATAGGTGCTCCATCTGCATTTTCATATTTAAGAGGCAGGGCGCAGAATGTAAAAATCTCATTTCCTAACTCTCCCAGATGGTGAAGATTTTCAATAATCACTATATCCGTATCTGAAAAAAGCTTTCGGTGTAATGTCAGATTTTCATCTGAGATGGGATCTAACCCTATTACGTCTAATCCCACACCTTTTTTATTACTATGGATTAAATATTCCGCTATCTCTTCTGTAATATATGGATATTCTCCAAAATAGCTGCTTGTACCCCAATACTGATCCCAACCTGTGTAGAATAAAAGATATTCTGCCTGATCTGCCTTTTCTTTTACTTTATCAATATAACTCATAGTTATTCTTTGTCCCTCTGACAAATCACTGCAGTCAATTACTAACCCTTTGCCTACAAATTGCTCTATAGGAAAAGCATCCAATGCCGTCCTGTGTGAATATAAATGCATTGGCGCATCCATATGAGTTCCCGTATGAGAAAACATGGTCAGTAAAGTTTCTTTAAAGCCATCTTTTTCATAAGTATTTGCCGTTTTTAACTGAGGACCTTCCGTCCCAGGATAAACTGGCATATTTTCCGATATTGTATGTGTTAAATCCATGACTTTCATAATAACATCTCGCTTTCTTGATTACTTTTGTTTTTTACATTTAAATAAACCTATAAAATCAAAAATTATCTGTTATGTCAGTAATTTATCACAACTCCCCACTTCCTCAAGAACAGTTTATCAGTTCATACTACTAAACAATATCAACTTGTATGTAAATCATCCGGGCTGAAAATTCTTATACTGCCCATCAGTGATATTATATTGAATTCTGATAGTAATTTCAAGAATTACACTCATATTTAATTCAATTAACCCATCTGCCATTTTTCAGGAACCTCTACGCCTGACCATTTGTTTTCCTAATAAATCAAAAACACGGCCTGCCAGCCTTTTTATCATTCCTAAGGAAACTTCATAATAATAATCAGACTCAAACCAGCCCTTCTCTTTATAATATTCATAGTCCCTGAACTTTTCATCTAAAATCATCTTTATATTTGTACGCCCTAACCTGAACATAAGCAGTCTGAAAAAGGAAGGGTTTGGAGAAGGCCTCATCAGTTCCCTGTAAAATCTGGCTGATGCCTTTTTAATTTTATTAGTCATTCTTTGCTGTTCAAGAGAAGTTCTGGGCTCTAATGCAGTTAAACAGCATCCCTTTGACACATGAAACCCCAAATTCCTCCCCAAAAACTCCAGGTATTTTACAATATCCGATCCTCCATAGATTCCCTGGACAACAATTGCTGTAAAGGCCTTATTGAAAAAACGTGGTCGATGAAAAAGGAAACCCAGGCGATCCAAAAATGTTTTCATGAGAGCTGTTACCTGAAATGAATAATTAGGGGTAGCAAAAATCACTCCGTCAGAATTGTTCATTTTGTCAATCAATAAACTTAGATCATCCTTTATTAAACAGCATTCTTCTCCTTTATTAAAACATGTTATACATCCTTTACAATTTTCAAGGTAATAATCTTTTAAAAAAACATACTCAAAATCAATTTCTGCATATGATTTTAAATTCTCTTCAAATTCTCTGACTATCTGATAAGTATTCTTCTTTCGAGGGCTTCCGAGAAATACAGTAACCTTTTTCATTTATTGACCTCCTGATTTGAGCAATCAGTTAATCCTTTCATAATGAATTCTGTCAAGTAATCTACGAGCTGAGGAAAATGTTGCATTCCAATATCTTCCTTATGAATATCTATATATGGTATTGCATTAAAAATAGCAAGTATTAAATCATCGTCCAAATCCTTTCTGATTTTGCCCTCAAGCTTCCAATTTCTGATTAATGTTACCGTGTTGCTATTCATTAGCTCTTGAATTTTCTTAATGCCACCTTCATGAAAAAATTCCTTCTCTAATCTGCTAAAGAGTTCCTTGTTATACCATTCTCTTAATATAGGATTAGAGTTTATGCCGTTATAATTTAAGGACATTAACTGTTTGACCGCTTTTAAGGGATCATTATCTATGTCAGCAGACTCAAAGCTTTTCTTAAGATTCTCATTTTCTTTCAAAAAAATTTCTAAAAACAGCTTTTCTTTGGACGAATAGTAATTATAAAATGTGCCTACCGCTACACCTGCCATTTTGGTAATATCTGAAACATTTGTATCTTTAAATCCCTTTAAACTGAATAGCTCTTTTCCACATTTAAAAATACTCTCTTTTTTATCTTCCATTTTATTTAACTCCCAAACATAATGAATGAATATTTTATATATTCATTCAGATATTAACATAAAAAATGTTTATATCAAGAAGATTATAAACATTTTGAAAGATGAATCTGTGATTTGCTTAAAACAGCCAATATAAATATTGATTTGATAGCTCGAATCCCAATTTCTTTTGTAACGCAATGGAATTAGTATTATTTTCAAATACCTGACAGAATGGTATCCATCCTTTTTTCATCATAAGATTTACCATATAACTTTCCAGAGCATAGCCTATCCCCTGCCTTCTGAAATCAGGCAGGACTTCTAACATTCCTATACTTCCCTCTGGGTGCATTCCTATAAATCCGGCCAGATTACCCATTACAAATGTTCCATATATCTGTTCGCTTTCAATAAGTCTGGTTATATAGTCCGGGTCATCCATTGCATGATAGTTGTCCAAAATCACGGGAATATGAGTATGATTCAATTTATATATCTTTATTTTCCCGTCTGAAGGTATCAATGTTTTATTCAGATAGACCGCCTGGGAACATTTGAATTGGTTCTTAAAAACAAATTTGCTTTGAATAATCGGCAGACAAAATGATTGGTGAACAGCAAAAAGCTTTGCATCAGTAATGCTCTTAATAAGTTTTTGTGCAAGGTCCGGACAATCAACCGATATCATATAGGCGCCACTCTTTTTCTCAAATAATAACACACCATCTTTTTGTGCATAGAGAATATCTGCCGTATCACGGTGAATCGGTTCAATCATTCCCATATTCAGTAATAATTCCTGCTCTAAATATTGCAGTGCCTGTGATTTATGTAATTCACCTAACATGTTTGTATAACGCCTTCTTCATTTTATTTTAAAAGAATCTATAAGTCAGCCACCATATCATACCAGACTGCACCCCCGTGTGTAGACTGTGAGACTCCTTGATTTATATATCCAAATTTTTCATAGTATTTAATCAAATGTTCTTTGCAGGTTAAAACCATCTTCTCACGTCCTGCCTGTCTGGCTACATTCATAAAATGGTTCATTAATTTTGCAGCAATTCCCTGTTTCTGGTACGCAGGGTCTACCAACAATCCAAAAATCATCTGATTTTTACCCTTAGGGTTATGTCCACCTTCCGGCTCAAAAAGGTCATCACTGATTGTTACGTTGTCAGAAACACATCCATTGACAATTCCAATGATTTCGTCCTTTTCTACAGCTACATAAAAGCTTTCCGGAAATGCAGCAATCCGGTATTCAAAGGACTCTCTCGTGGCTGCTTCTTCTTTGGGAAAGCAAAGATTTTCTAATTTTACAAGCCCATCCAAATCATTTTTTTCAACTTTTCTGATAATCATATATTTTTTACCACCTTTCTAAGAACTCATATTTATTACAAAATATAGTTTAGTATGTAAACTATATTCAGTATAGGTTCTAAATAATATTGTGTCAATAGAACTTTTCTATATAAATCAAAAATCTGCTGCTTTTATTCAGGACGAGGCAAATCCAATAATTCAGTATATCGGTCCATAATCTTATAGAATATGACTATCTCTTCCGTTGTAAAGCCTTGACGCAACATTTTATCAGCCCAGGTAAGTTCTTTTATATCATACGCTTTATGTGCTTTACTTAGAAATTCTCCTTTGTCAGTAACGTATAAATGAACATTTTTTGCATTGCCATCTTCTTTTTTTCTGAAAATCAAACCTCGCTTTTCCAATTTTGCAACGATTTGTGATACAGCTCCTTTGGTACGATTCCAATGTAATGCCACATCCGTAACAGTGATGCCGGGATTTTCCTCAATAACAGTCAGAGTGTGTACCTCAACCATGTTAATGATTTCTCCTGTGCCATAATCATGAGCTGTTTTAATGTAATCATTATAAGTGGTAACAAATTTATAGATAATATTTGCTTTTTCATCTAATTCATGATATTTAGCATTTCTTAAAACTACATTTTCAGTGTTAGTCATTTTGTTTTTATAATCTTTCATTTGATTCTTCCGTTTACCTTTTTATTAGATAAAGATTTAATCCATATCCATCCTTTTTATGAGTTATCTATAAATAATTATACCTCCTATCTGTTTGAACTTCCACCTATTATTAAATTGCCATATGAGTATCCTTATCAAAGATATGCAGTCTGTTACCATTGAATGCCAGAGGAACAAAACTGCCAGCTTTGCACTCTTCTAAAACCGGTGTCCTCACAATAAACTTATTTCCATTTAACATACAGTGCAGATACATCTCTGACCCCATATGCTCAATTAGTTCTATTTTCATTTTCACAGAATGACTGCACTCCTTTTGAATGGAGAAATCTTCAGGGCGTATGCCAAACATAACCTCTCTTCCCTCATAGAGTGCTAGTTCTTCAAATTTATTATTGTGAAGTCTAATTAGATGTCCTTCAAACTCAGCTGCGTATATGTCATTTCTTTTAACAATCCTGCCAGTAAAAAAATTCATCTGAGGTGTACCTATAAATCCTGCCACAAACATATTGCATGGTTTATTGTAAAGATTCTGTGGAGTTCCAACCTGTTGAATATATCCATCCTTCATTACCACCATGCGGTCACTCATAGTCATGGCTTCAGTCTGATCATGGGTCACATAAACAAAGGTAGTCCCCAGCCTTTTATGCAGATTCAGAATTTCTGTGCGCATTTGGTTTCGCAGTTTGGCATCCAGATTTGAAAGAGGTTCATCCAGCAGAAATACTTCAGGATTTCTCACCATAGCCCTCCCCAGTGCCACCCTCTGACGCTGTCCTCCTGAAAGAGCCTTCGGCTTTCTGTCCAGCAGCTGTTCAATCCCCAATATTTTAGCTGCATCCAGCACTTTTTGTTTAATATCTTCCTTGGGCACTTTCCTTAAAGTAAGACCAAAGGCCATGTTTTTAAAAACTGTCATATGGGGATATAAAGCATAGTTCTGGAATACCATGGCGATATTTCTGTCTTTTGACACCACATGGTTTACTTTTTTCTCACCAATGTACAATTCACCCCCACTTATATCCTCCAGTCCTGCAATCATGCGAAGCATAGTGGATTTACCACAGCCTGAAGGCCCCACCAGAACAATAAATTCTTTATCTTCTATTTCCAAATTGAAATCATGTACCGCTGTAACATTGCCAGGATAAATCTTTTTTAAATTTTTAATCTGTATTTTCGCCATCATTCCTGTCTCCTAATGAATGTAGTCCTTCTGTCAATAACAAACAAATATCAATGAAAAATCCTGTTATAAAGAAAAATGATAAATAAATACTTGTTTTTAAATTCTGAGTAATCAACCCAAAAGCTGAGGAATCATTTAACTGCAGGACAGCTATGTGATCACTACAGAACAGAATATATGAGGTAAAACTAAAGAATAGATTTAAAATTAATGTAACCATCAATATCATTCCAGCCACTACTAAAAGTATTTTTAATATTGCTCCTGGATAATTCCTGATTATGTCACCCAGATAAAATTTTTTAAACAAACCCCTGCAATATCTGATTTTTTCCCTTAAACAATAATGACTTTTGGTAAAAAGGAAAATAGAAACACTGATTGCTGTAAGCTTCAATCCAATAAAAAATACGCTGTAAACCAGTCCTGTCAGATCTGCAAAATAAACGAAACTATATCCATTCTCCTCCGATGCTACAGGCTTACATTCATTTTTTATCTGTTCTCTCGTGACATTTCTCTCTAATCCTACAAGGAAGGAATTTGTATTTTCTTCCCAGCAGGAAGCAGGAGTGTAAACGTTTTTTTCCTGAATTTTATCATCAAGTACACCTGTTATCGTATATTCGCCCTGACCCATTTTCATTTTCATTCCACATATATTTATACTTCCGAACATTTCATAAGCAGAAGTTTTATTTAAAACAGCCAGTTTTTTCCCCTGTTTTTGATCCTGCTCTGTAAAAAAGAACCCTTAAGAAATTCTTGGTGCATAATAAATGGGTAAGTATAGTTGGTTTTAATTAAGTTTCCATCATAATTTGAATTTAAAACCTGCAGATTCTCCTTAGAAACAATTCCATAAGTCAGAAGAATTAATTTACCATTAATCTTTTCTAGTGCCTCCGTACTAATTACAGACGATTGAGATGTAGTTGGTGTCACCAGAAGAAACTCTTCACAGTTCATCATTTTTACATGTATAGACAGAATCAAAAGTCCCATAAGAAATGTGGCTGCAAGCATCCACAAAATAGCCCTAATTTTTCTCTGCAAAGAAATCACCCTCATTTTCAAGTATTATCGTATCTCCAGCTGACAATTCTTTGTTACAAAGCAGCACAACTGGTTCAAAAAATGTAATTCCCTTTGTAATGATTGTATTTTCATTATCATTATCACCAATATATACTTTCAGCTTTTCTACATAATACTCTTTGCCAAGCATGCCTTTTCTTTGTTTTATCTGATAGAGAAAATATCCATTACTGTCCTTGTTAAGTGCACCGTTTGGTACCATTGTGTGAGATTTAGTGCTCTTTTCTCAAATTTAACGTCGAAGGTTTCCCCTGTTTTTACTTTATCTGATTGAATCCATACAGAAACTTCTTTCTTTCCCTCTTTTGCTTTTATTTCCTTAACAGTTCCTTGAAAATGATAGGATGAATTTTCAAGTTTACATTGATCTCCCTCTTCTACGAAATTATTGTCTAAAGCAACACTGCAATTTATTTTGAAACTTTGGGACACTCCACATTTTGCCACAAGTTCACCGCTGTTAAGCTTCTGACCTTTATGTACCGATATTTCTGAAACCACCAGATCTTCAGGTGCATAAACAATTAGGGAGCAAGACTTTGAAAGGCTTCGATTATCCAGCAGCAGCTTTTGTTTTTTCATATAAAGTGACTTTAACTCTCTCTCTCTTTTTTCATAATCATTTTGGGGAGCAGCTCCCTGCTCATATAACTTCTTTAAATCACTGCAATCTTCCTCAGCATTTTTAATGTCCATATCTACCTGTTCTAATTCATACGCACTTTCTCTGTTTTTAGATATTTCTTCTTCCGATAGTGATAATCTGGCTATCGGTTGTCCCTTCCGAACAGAATCCCCCTGTTTAACAAAAATCTCTTCCACGTTTCCTCCTGTATCAGTATATACTTCAACCACCTCTCCCCATTCTGCAATTCCTTTAACCACCTCTGTCTTATCCAGCTTCCCCTTTAGCGGCATTGTTGCAGTTACCACAGGAAGGTTGTAATTATATACGGTTTTGGAAACAAAGGTGAAAATCAGGATCAAGATTATCAGTATTGCTCCTACAGTTTTGATATTAATTATTTTTTTACATGATCCGAGTTATTCATTTATTTTTCTATACTCCTGCTTTTATTTTATTCCGGATAATTCAATTCCCTTTTCCAGGTTTTTCTGGCCAATGGTTAAAAACCAAAGGGGTAAAACCATATAAACCGTCGAAATGGCGAAAATCAAGCTGATATTTTCAGAGGGGATTAAAGAAAGACATACAGAAAGTGGTTCTCTGTAATATTCTTTTATAAAAATTATTACCTGTTCAACAATATTCCAGTATTCAATAAATACCAGCATAGATAAAGCTGCAATCCCAGATTTCATCTGTGGCAGCACGATATGCCAAAAGATATAAAAGCTACTTGCTCCATCCACCTGAGCTGCTTCAAAATACTCCTTAGGTATCCCCTTCATGGTCTGTCTGAGCAGAAATGTACCAAATGGAGAAAATATTCCAGGCAGAATGATGGCAAGATAACTGGTTGTCAGACCCAGTTTATCTGCCACAATATAATTAGGTACTAAGACTGCCTGCAGTGGCATGAGCATGACTACAATATAAATAAAAAACACTTTCTCTTTATGCTTCCAATTCCAAATGGTAAATCCGTATGATGTCAATACAGAAACCAGTACATTTCCCACCACCACCGGCACTGTAATCTTAAGAGAATTTACCAGTAAAATCAAAAATGCAGGCTGATTAATCAGAGCCTCTTTGTATTGTGAAAATGTAATCTGGCTTGGAATTAATGGAATCTGTATAAATTTTTCCTTTATTCCACTTACCAGATCAAAAACTGAAAGTGATGTAGTGTAATGTGAAAGGATATCATTACCCGTCATAAAGGAATTTGTTATGGTCACTATCAAAGGCATCAGAAACAAAATTCCCAAAAAGGAGAGAATTCCTATAATAACCCGATCCTGTAATCTGCGGTTCATGAACCATGCCTCCTTTCAAATCTGAACAGAAACTGAACTAGCAGTATAATAATCAGCACCATTACGCTGGTAGCCGTAGTCAGCTTTTGGTAATTAAGAGAGTAAAACATATTGTTCATGAAATGCTGAAGCATATAAATGCTTTCAGGAGGGTATTTCCCCGTTATCAGGTATATCTCTTTAAATACTTTAAAAGAATTAATTATTGACATGATTACAACAAGCACAATCATGGGTACCAGCCCGGGCAGGGTTATGTGGAAGAAAGTCTGAACTCCATTGGCTCCATCAACTGCTGCTGCCTCATAGTGCTCCTTTGGAATATTATGAAGGCCCGCCATAAATAAAACCATGTTGTACCCAAGATTCTTCCAGATAAAGATCAGCACAATGACATAAAGGGCTGCCGAAGTTTCCAGCCAGTTAATACTCTCTAAACCAATACCATTTAATATTCTGTTGACATATCCCTGATTCATAAACAATGCTTTCCAGAAAAAACCATAGATCCAGATGGAATCACAAGTGGAATCAGAAAAATCAGAACAAACAGCTCCTTATGCCTCTTTATCTTGCTGATCAGCAGTGCTACCATCAAAGATAAAACCATTCCAAGGGGCACACTGATGCCAATAAAAATCAATGTGTTTTTCAGTCCTAAAAGATACGGCTTATTGTGAAACAAATCAATAAAGTTCTTCAGACCAACAAAGGAACCATTTACTGGTTTACTCATAAAGGCGTATCCTAAGGACACAAAAAACGGCCATATGTAAAAGAGAATCAATCCCGCGAATCCCATAAATAAAAAGAAGAAGGCGGGATTGATCTGATACTTTTTTGCTGATTTACCTGATTTGTATAATCCAGATAAGTTATTTAGTTTTTTTATATTTTGAAATTTATTCATTTAAATACAATTCTATTTTCTCCTGCAAAGTACTTGCAACTTGTTCCGCTGTTTTGGAACCATTGAAATAGTTATCTGCTTCTTTTTCAATCATGTGGTTAATGGTATCATCTTTAATTGGATAGTAGTTTAAATTATCAGAAAGATTTTCTATGGATTTGGTGTAAATATCATATACTTTTTTCTGTTCTGCTGTTAAATCCTTACTCTGTTCCATAGGTTTTTCGCTGAATGTTAACCCCATGATGTCAATTTTAGCCTTCTTCATGCGAGCTTCATTATTAATTGGCAGACTATAATCGGACATCTGCACGCCATCACTCATGATATACTTTATAAAGGCCCATGCTAAAGCTTTATTTTCTGAATTTGCGTTGATTCCATAAGCCTGCATATATTTAAAATTAACATTACCCTTCTGATTTGTCAGTAAACCCAGTATTTTATCATTGCTCTCATCCCCTGCGCCTGTATCTATATCCTTAAAAGGACTTGATGACTCTGCTCCTACGCTTTTAAAAGCTTCATTTAATAGAAATAAGTTATCCTTGGTTCTGTAAAATGCCTTTTGCTGTTCCATTTTTCGAAAATCTTCCTCAGTCAGCTTGTTATAATCTATTTGAGGGCTGATATAGCCATTTTCTCCATATTTTTTTACTGTTTCCAACAGGTTCACAAAATTCCCATCAGTGAAATTTACTTTTCTGTTTTCCATATCAATATATTTCTCATAATTCATAGACATAAGTTCTTTCAGCATACCATAATCTGCAACTTCTTCAAACATTCTGACTGGCTCTGCTGCATTTCGATTTGCACGCTGAAAAGGTTCTTTGCCCGCCTGAATCAGCTGATTATATGTATATTTGCTGTTTTTCTGCAGATTTTGTTTTTCATTTTCATTAAAGAGAGAAGAATCATAAGTAAGATAATCAAAAGTATAATCTAAAGGAATTACATATAAGCCATCATGATACTTCATTGCATCCAGTATATTTTTTTATAATCTTTAATATCAAAGCTGCTGTCAGCATCCATGTAATTCTGCAGATTTTCCAGCTGGCCTCCGTCTGCATATTTATAATATGGAAGGACATCCATTGCTAAAATGTCTGCACCTTTCCCGCTCATCAATTCAGTATTTACCTTACTGATATAATCAGCCTGCTCCTGTTCATTATTCGTTGACGATGTCATAACACTGCCATCTTCCATTTTTTTAACTTCTGGCATAGGCGCAAAACCTTCTACATTAATTTTTGTACCGGGATGTTTTTTTTCAAAAACCTTCGCTGCATTCTCCAGGAAATCTTTATACATCATGGTGTCATAACAGGATACTGTTATTTCACCCGATAATTTTTCACTCAGCATTTGCTTCAATGAAGCTTCTTGTTTCTGGCCACAGCCTGTCACTGAAAATCCCAAAGCAACAATACATAGGACCGCAATCCATTTTTTCATAACATACCTCCATTAATATTTCTAACTTGAACAAATATACAATACCAAAAATAGGAAATGTGTATTTTAATATTTAGTAGTTTAAATCCTAAGAAAATCCTAATAAATTATTAATTTTTTACTAATATCTGGAACTCATATCCATGTAATACCATCTTCAGCAGAAAATATGGCTTAATCTGTGGTTTTTCTAAAATATAGAATATTTAACGGATAAATAGCTCATACTTTTAATGGGGTGATAAAATGAATAATATGAATCACAGGAATGCAGTTGCCAGACGTAGACAGATTCATTCAGGCAATAGTGCACAGAATGTCAGTTCAGACAACAAATCAGATTCAAACGAAAAAAATCCTCTTAACTAAAATTAAGAGGATTTTTCTATGTCATTTTCAGTATGTTTAAATATATGAAATCAGTTCTTCAACGGCTTTTCTCTTTGGTGTCTCCGGAATAAATTTAGGATAACCCACTGCAATAATAGCCGCTACTTGTTGACCTTCTGGAATACTCACAACTTCTTCCACTTTTTCGTCATCAAAAATGCCTATTATAACTGATCCCAGGCTTTTTTCGTGAGCTGCCAGGCAGAACGTCTGGGTTGCAATGCCTGCATCAAACATCTGCCATCTATCACCTTTCGGTGTGGAAAAAGATCCGTCTTTTTCGTAACCACTACGGCCTTCTACCATAGTAACAAGGACTAAAGCAGCCGCACCTGCCATGGTCTTTGAATTATATTCAAATCCCAGTACACAGTCCTGCGCAATCTTTAAAATTTTTTCTCTGTCTTCCAGTATTATATACCGTACAATCTGAGTATTTTTCCATGATGGTGCATAGGAAGCAGCTTCTACAACTTCTTCCATTAATGCATGGGGAATTTTCTTTTCTTCATACTTTCTTATACTTCGTCTTTCCTTGATACAAGATATTGAATCCATTAAATTTTACCTCCATAGATTTTGATTGATATCCTATATATTCTACCTTTATTATTCTTGTTTGTTAAGCCATTATTGACATATTCTTCTTTTTATTTTACAATAATTTAGTCCAATCATGGACGAATTTATTAGAAACAGAGGTTATATTATGTCTTGGATTTATTTATTTCTTGCAATTGGATTTGAAATTACTGCAACAACTTTAATGAAAATGTCTATGGGCTTTACCAGATTGCTGCCTACTATTGGAACATTTTTAGGTTACATTATAAGTTTTACCTTTTTGTCCATAACCTTAAAGAAAATGGACATCAGCGTAGCCTATGCTGTCTGGTCTGCTGCAGGGATTATCGTCATATCTGCAATTGGCGTATTTGTTTTTAAAGAAAATGTAAACGCACTTAAAATAATATCTATACTTTTTATTGTTATAGGTGTTATTGGGTTAAATTTAAGTGGAATAAGTCATTAATTTATGAAAGGTTTAAAAATGAATAATAATAAAATCATCGTGGAACAAATTGACTGTTATTATCATTCATGGTTTGAAATAAACAATATATATCATCGGTGGGCTGTCACACATGGCATACAGGATACAACCCTGTTCATTCTCTATGAAATAAAAAAACAATCCCCAGGTTGTACCCAGAGTGGAATTTGCAATAAATTGTTTCTGCCAAAGCAAACGGTCTCTAAAATATTGTCTGATTTAGGAAAGGATAATTACATCTATAAAGAAACAAATACAAAGGACCGAAGAAATAAGCTTATCCATTTTACTGAAAAAGGAGAGCATTATGCTAACACTATTCTTGAAGAACTAAAGCTGGCAGAAATCGAAGCCTTTAAACTCATGTCCCAAGAACAACGAATTAACATAGTCGAGAGTTTTAAATCATTATGTGACTCCTTATCTGAAAAACTATATTAAAAAACGGCGGTTTGACTTTTATTCAAACCGCCGTTAATTCTGTTTATTTCTAAATCAACCGGCTATTTTACATACTGGTTACTAACTAAAATCTTAGATAAAACATCCGTTGGTATTACAAATTCCGGAGTTCCCATATACCCTGGTGCAACCTCAAACTGGTCAAATGAAATTACTAACTTTCCATCCTTATTAATATAGAAATTCTGATTCTTGTCAATTTTTTTGAAGATATCCTCTGGCATAGTATTACCATCATCAAGCCAATACACTTTATCTTCGCTTTTAACCTGTTCTTTCATCTGAGCTATTATATTTTCACTGATAACATCCACATAGCTGTCATCTTTAAATAAGCTTGGCAAGGTTAATAAAATCTGATTTTTCTTGTCAATTGTATCATACCTCATAACCGTATAGGAATCTGCTGCAGTTTTTGTTTCCCAGCGGCCTACAGATAAAATGTTGTCATTGTCTGTTTTCACTTCATATCCACTATAGGCACCTATGTTACCACTGCCTTGCTTCTTCATTTCTTCCATATCGGACATAAATTGTTTATAAAGTTTTTTGTTTTCTTCCAGGTATTTCTCGTTAATACTTCTTTCCAAATCCCCATTTTTTAGCCCCTGTATTTCTGGAACTTTTATATCAGCATCAAATTTGTCTTCTTTAACCGTAAACTCTTTGAAAGTAAGAACTTTTACTATTCCTCCAATAACTGGGGTCCTGGACAATTCATTTGCAAATGCCGGACTACTGTTTACTGTAACGGTAAGAGCCACCAAACAAATTACCACTGCAGCTGCAACAGTTCCCAGTCTTTTATAGAAATAAACTTTTTTTATATTGCTTTTGTTTTCTATTTTTAATGCCCTTCTTACTACAGAATCTAATTCCCCAGAAATGGGAACATTCATATATTCCTCTTTTAATTTCTCCATCTTATTATCTGTCATAATTTCCTCCTTAATCATTCATCTGAATGCGCAACTTCTCAAGAGCTTTATATAATCTGGTTTTTATCGTATTTACATTCTGGCCTAATACATCAGCTACTTCTTCAATTTTTAAGTCTTCAAAATATCGCAGTACAATAATACTCCGATAATTATCAGGTAAATTGTCCATTGCCTTATGAAGATCAATATCCTCATATTGATCCGGCTTTCCTGTCCCAGAAGTTAGAATCTCTTCTTCGGACACAATGACTTTTTTCTGCCTTCTCAGGTAATCCAGTGAAGTATTCACAACTATCCTGTAAAACCACGTTTTTATGTAATCGGGTTCGATTAGTGAATGCTGTGATGACATGGCTTTTACTATAGAATCCTGAACTATATCCAGGGCGTCATGTTCATTCTTTACATAACTGTAAGCCAGTCTGTAATAATTTTCCTGGTGTTTAATAACATAATCTTCAATAAGCTTATCTACATTGTTTTTTCTCATTGCCAACCTCCTCCTTGCCTTTAATCTGATACGTATCATGGTTATTAGCACTATATAGACGTGCCGACTATTGGAAAAGTTTTAGAATTTGTAAATTAATTTTTATAGTTAAATATTTTTAGATTTCATCTATTAAAATAAGGACATCCTTTTATCAGGAATGCCCTTACTCAAATGCTCTATTTATTAAACTGCCCGCTTATGTCTAAAGAGTAAAATTGCTGATAAAAAAATTAGAATTAATACAGCAATTCCTAAGGCATGAGAAATTTTGTCAGGAACACCAATTCCAGATAGAATCCCCCCTTTATCAACTTGTGCTGCAGTCACAACATCCACCTTGTCAACGAGCTTGTCTCCTTTATATATTTCAATCCTTCCAACCTTTTGTCCTTTAGCCAGGGGAGCCTGTAACCTGCCATCAACCACAAGTTTTGTATTAATCTCTGAATCAGAATTTTTTGCAGATGTTGTTACGTACGATGATTTATCTGCAACAAATTCAACATTTCTTACTGCTCCTTTGCTAACCTTTATTTTTCCAAAAGATTCTCCTTTTTTTACAGCAGCTATGCTTTTATAATTGTCAAATCCGTAATCCAGAAGAGCTATAGAATCTGCAAACTTTCCATCGGCAGTCGTATTTAAAACTACAGAAATAAGTTCAATGCCGCCTCTTTTGGCTGACGCTACAAGGCATCTCCCTGCTTCATTTGTATATCCATTTTTAACCCCTGTTGCTCCATCATACTTAATAGATTTAATAGTTCCATTAACAAGAAGTTTTGATTTACTATACAACAGTTTATTCGGATTTTTAAGCTCACGGATATTACTTTTGTTTGTCTCTGGAATGGTATATCTAAGAGTAGTAATAATTTTTCTAAACTCTTTGTTTTTCATAGCCTCTCTTGTAATCATAGCCAAATCATAGGCTGTGGTATAGTGGTTATCATCATGCAGGCCATTCGGTGTAACAAAATTTGTATTCTTTGCTCCCAGTTCTTTTGCCCTGGCATTCATCATATCTGCAAACTTTGGAACACTCCCGGCAACTTCCTTAGCAAGTGCCACTGCCGCATCATTTGCCGATTTTAACAACATTGCGTATAGCAGTTGTTCCACCGTTACTTTTTCTCCTTCTGAAAGATAGATCTGGCATTCTCCCGTTAAAGCAGTTTCCCTGTCAATGGTGACTGTTTTTGAAAGGTCAAGATTTTCAAGGACTAATAAAGCGGTCATGATTTTAGTTGTACTGGCAGGATACATCTTTTGGTTCATATGTTTATTGTATAAAACTTCTCCAGTGGAAGCGTTCATTAAAACTGCGGTTTCAGCTGAAAGAGCAGGTGCCTTATCCGTTTCAGCCAGAGAAATAACCATAGAATTTGATATAATTAATATTATTAACAATACCAGAAATATTTTTTTCATTCTTCATACACTCCTAAATTGTAATATTTATTTTGTCCTCTTTATTGAAAAAACAATATAAAAATATAATATCATAAACTACTGCATTTTTTATAATAAAAAATTACGGGCGAATGCTCACCCGTAAAGACAGATTTAGTCTGCATAGTCACTTTTGTCAAGATTATAAGGATAAGTAGCTACAATAATGTTACCCTTTTTCAATAAACTTTCCCGTATAAATAATGCTGTATGATTATGAAGAACACTTCCCCAAGGTTCATGGGTCATAAACTGGGGTACGATGACCGTTATCTTTTCGTCTTCCTCTTCCGCTGCATCTGCTATCTGGTAAATATTATCCAACAATGGGGTTACTACAGCTCTGTATGGAGAATATTTTGAAATCAGCAGCATATCCGTATTTAACTGGTTCCACCTGTGTTTTAACTTATCCATGGATTCCATATCCGTGGAAATGTTCAGTGCAATAACCTTGCCCCCCAGACTCTGGGCATACTGCAGAGCACCAATGGCCGCCTTATTCAAGGAAGCGATTGGAACTACTATGACATGATCATATTTTATCTTAAAATCCACTTTATTTAATCTCACATTGCTGACACTTAATCCGGCGGCAATCTTATCATAATGAGCTTTAATCTTAACCTGTGCCATGATGATGATTGGGATGATGATTAATACAATAAATGCCCCTTCCGTAAATTTTTCAAACAAGATGATGATGGTTGCAAAAAATGTGACCACTGAACCGATACCATTTATCACAACTCCATGTTTCCAGTTCTTCCCCTTTGACTTTCTCCAGTGGTTTACCATACCAAACTGGCTTAATGAAAAGGAGATAAATACCCCGATGGCATAAAGTGGAATGATTCTGTGGGTATCCGCTTTAAAAATAATAACCAGAATACATGCAATTAAAGATAAGGCTACGATTCCTACAGAAAAGCTCAACCGTTTGCCACGAATAGTAAACTGTTTTGGTGCGTAACCATCTTTCCCCACAATGTACATAAGCATAGGGAAACCTGTAAAGGCGGTATTGCATGCCATGAGCAGTATAACTGCTGTACTGAACTGGACAACATAATACATAAATCCCTTATGGAAAACTGCAAAAGCAATCTGGGATACAACTGTAGGTCCATTAACAATAGGAACAGCCGTATAAAATTTCGCAAGGACTGAAGTTCCCCCAAAGATAAAAAATATCAGTGCTGCCAGTAAAACCATGACAATCTTGGCATTTTTCGGGCTTGGTTCCTGAAAATTAGGAACGGAGTTACTCACTGCCTCTACCCCGGTCAACGCAGAGCATCCGGAAGAAAAGGCTTTCAATATCAAAAATATTGAAATGTTGGAAACAGTACTGTCAGGAACAGAATACATAGGTTCCGGATGGATATTGAGTACAAAATATTTAAAAAGACCGTAAACAATCATAAAAATCATACTGAAAATAAAGACATAAGTAGGCAGTGCAAATATTTTTGAGGATTCACTGATTCCCCGCAAATTCAGTATTGTCAAAATAATGATTACGGTTACAACAATTTCCACCTTGTATATTCCCAAATTTTCAAATGCGGATACGATAGCATCAGCACCGGCACTGGCGCTCACGGCAACTGTAAGAATATAGTCAATAATCAGTCCCGCGCTGGCACAGAGGCCGGCCTTGGAACCTAAGTTCTCCTTGGCTACCTTGTAAGCTCCCCCGCCTTGTGGATACGCATTGATAATCTGTATATATGAAATGGTCAATATGGCGAGCAGACCTATAATCATACAGGAAGTCCAGGTCAGCCACTGATAAGAAGCGGCACCAAGGACAATAAGGACGAAAAGTATTTCCTGGGCTCCGTAAGCTACAGAGGATATGGCATCACTAGCCATGATTGCCAGGCCAAAGGGAACATTATATTTTTCTTTGCTGCCTTTTTCATTGGCTAAAGGCCTTCCAATCAGAACATCTAAAAACCTATTTATCATTTTTTCTCCTTTTATTAAAAAAGAATACAACTTTTTTATCATTTGTATATATAAAAATATGTAGAGAAAAGCAGTCGTAACATTATTATTTTTCACCGTATTATTACTATTCATACTTCTAATAAGATTTATCATTTAAATCTTATTAGAAGTATGAATAGTATAAAACAGGCATAAGTGTCTTTATGCCTGTTAAAACTGTCTGAAAAATATTAATAATTTTTATGTGAAAAATGTTCCTTTCCAAGCTGCCAAAGATATTTTTCAATTTCTTTCAGGCTATACTGTGTCAAATCATAATGCATTTGAAACTCTTTTAAAATTTTTTTAAAAACAGCAAAGGATTTCAAATCATTTTTATTAAAAACAGAAAATTTATCGGTCTTTTTAAAATGCCTTAACATTCTGGCAATAGTTATATCATATATAGGAAATTCATGGGGAACATGATGATTACAATACTTGGATGCAAATGAATAAAAGGGATTAATCCCCTGATTGTCGATATCAACTCGTGCAATGTCACCAACAAGTGAAGCATCACCTGCATATAATCTCTTGTCAATGTTGAGATTAACAATATGTGTTGCCACTTTATATGGATTAAATATATTTGTATTATAAAAATCATTTAATACTGAAACCTTAATTAATACATCATCAATAGAAGTATTAACCGGATACGTCTTTAAAAACAAATTATCCAGCGCACTTTCCCGCATTTTATAAGTTTCAAACGTATTCCACTTATCTAAATAATAATCCACTTCCTTAAAACTAGGCTTAGGAATCTCTGGGTTAATCTTGTCCAGATTTTTTATATTCTTTTTCACAGTTTTTATATTATCATGGGATACGGTGTGATTCATTAATCCCTGGACACCACCATAACTAATATCAATATGCTCTTTAAGTTTTTTTATGGAACCAATGTAAGTAGATGCATCACTTTTGGGCTTTAACCGTTTTTTCTGTTCCAGATGTTGTTCTAAAAGAATCTGACATCGCTTTATGGAATTCTCGTTTTTAAAAATATCCCAAAATCCTATACCAATATCATGCCTTAAAGGATAAAATGCATCGCTGACTACTATATTTTTATCTTTAAGTGTAGGATAATTTTTTTCAATATAATTTCTAAAACTTTCTCTTATCTTTTTAGTATGTGAATTGCTGAGATTTATATTGTTCATCTGATAAAGTCCCCTTAAAGATTATGTGTAAATTAACCGGCCACATGAATTATGATAATTACGATTAGAACAAAAGCGATAGCCCTGTGGAGTTTAAACCATTTACCATTTCTGTTTTTATTGATGAATACACCATATAATCCCAGAGCCAGTAAACTCAGCATTAGTGATACCCCTATGATTCCCGATATACTGATTCTCACGAACACTGCCATAAGGATTAAATGAGTAATGGCTGCAGCTACTGTTATAATACCCACAGGTTTGTGAAATTTAATGATAAATTTCATTACCGTACGGTATAAATCCACCAGTTTCTTTTTCTCTTTCGGCAACTTAGAAATGTACTTTTTATTAATGAACTTAATAAAATAGTTTAAGACCTCAAAGCAAAAACCCCAGACTGTTATCCAACCAAATAATCCTGCTAATTCTCTCATTCTTCACTCATCCTTTCTAAATACCTTTGTATATTTTTACCCTTTTTTCTTTGCAGTAAACATTAACCCTTATACAAGTTCATATTATCATAAAAGCTTTGTAAAACCTAGAAAAATGATAATGATACTGGCCACTAATTTTAGCTTATCTCCTGAAACAATACTTCCTACCAGTTTTCCTATTAATTCTCCTGACATTAGGAGTATAATATTAACGATTGCTGTCAGTAGTAAAAACCAGGTTAAGTTTATCTGAAATGCAGCTAAAGATAAACCTACAGCAAATGAATCCATTGAAAGAGCAAAACCAATATATACGGCTTCTTTCATATTAATAGTCCCTGAGTGGTCCATATCTCCGTTTGAGGGTTCTCTCACAATGTTTACTATGATATTCAGCGGTTTAATTTTTATTTTTTTTATAGTAAGCGCTTCATTCTCTACTGGATAATGAATATTAATCAGCGTCTGTATTAGTAATACACATCCCAGAGAAATAAGCAGTAATGAACTAATCATTTTAGATACAAAAATTGAAATAAATGAAAATATGATATATCCGATTGAATAGGAAATAGATAGAATCCCTAAAGACATAGCTACTATAGTTATTAAAGCTAAAAATGATATTTTAATTTTTCTTAACCCATAGTTCAATCCGATACTAAAGCTATCAATATTTAGGGATAACACAAGTAAAAATGCGTACATATATAAATCCTCCATACTTTGCTGACAATACCAGTCTATGAAAGGATTTCTCACTATGACACCTTTTCCCGTTATATATTTTATAATTAATATTTAATTTTAATAAATAATTTATGATTTAAGCAGCCTATAGATCTTCTCTTTAAAGAAATACCCAGTTCCAATCATAATCACTGCAATGATTGCAGAAAGAACAAAGCCTCCAAAATTATTCTGTCCTAACTGTGCCCCCATATAGCTTGCTAAAATACCGGCAGGAATACGGGCGAAGAAATAAATAGTAAAGAAAATCCGGAATCGGATCAGGGTAAGCCCTGCTGCATAAACAAGAATATCCTTGGGAACGCCCGGGATAAAACAAAGAATAAAAATAATCAGCAATCCTTTTTTGCTCTCAAACTTATCCTTATAATAAAATAATTTGTCCTGTTTTACAAATAACTTTACTACTGGCAATCCGAATTTTCTAGAAATAAAAAAAGCTATAACAGAGCCAGTCATTATCCCGATTGTTGAAAGAATAAATCCCCCAAAGGTCCCATATATATAGCCTCCGGCAATCTGAATCGGTTCTCCCGGTATAATAGCTATTACGATTTGAATAATTTGAAAGGCAATGAAAACTAACGTTCCGTACATACCGTAGCTCTCAACAAAATTCTTGATGTTGTCTGGATTACTTAACAATGCCATGATAGAATCCCAATATGGCATTGTTATTACTATCCCTGATAAAACTAAAATGCTGAAAATGATAAAAAGCATTAAGTATTTCCTTATTTTTAACCAGTTACGTGATTGATACTTCATAAAATCCCCTTAATCTACAAGATACTACATTTTTTATAACTTACTTTATAAGTATAACAGATTTTCATATCCAGTCTAACTGATAAATCTTAAGTTTTTATAAATTAATCCTAAAGACTTTCTTATTTTACAGATTTCCGTGTATATGCAGTTATAAGCTTTATTTGTTCTTTTTGTGCCTACTCTGTATTCTTATTTATATAAACAGGTTCGCTGGTCTGCTGAACAAACTTGCACTCCACCCCGTTAATCTTTACTTTAAAACCACTTTCCGAGGGATATTTCTTGTAGCATTTCAGCTTTTCATCTTTAAAAAACGTTGAAGAATTCAAGCTGTAAACACCATCTGAAACTTTAGTAAACGTTCCATTGTCTACTAATTGCTCATTACCATAGTAATAAGTAAATTTGTTGGAACCATCGATTTCAAAGGACATGGTATCAAAAGGCATTTTGTCACAGGTATACCCTCCACCTAAAGTAAAATTCCGATCCCCAACAAATGACAGTCTGCTAATTAACTGGTATATCCCAAATAAAGCTAACAGAATACAAGCTATAAGAACTATTACTTTGATTTTTTCCCATTTAATCTGCATAAATTTAACCCCTTAAAATCTATCCCATCCATATTTTCACTTTGTATTTGAGAATAATTTTGGCATTCTTTTATAAATAATAATATTATATTATATATTACTATAATTTTCCATATAAAAATAATCCGCTGATTCCTTCTTTAATTGCTGAAAGACCATTTCATCATTAAAGGAGTAGCAATTGTCGTCACAAGGACCACAACAACGATTACCGCATAGAAATCCGAACTTAATAAATTATTGTCCAAGCCGATAGTTGCCATAATAAGAGCTACTTCCCCCCTTGAAACCATGGCAGATCCTATGCCTAACGCACTTCTCCAACTGAATCCAGATATTTTAGCACCTGCTGAAGCTCCAATGAGCTTTGAAAGAATAGCAATTATGCTTATGAATATTATAACAGGTAAACTTTTGCCTATTCCTGTAAACTGAGCTGTAACACCAATGGATGTAAAAAATACAGGAACAAATATTGAATAACTAATAGTTTCAACCTTTTCAAGCACTTCACTTTTATAGTCTGTAGCACTTACAGCTACTCCTGCCATATAAGACCCTATGATTGCGGCAACACCTGTGTATTCTGCTAAATATGCAAAAGTGAAACATATGATTAATGCAGAGGAAATAACCGTTTCTGTTACTTTTAAAGAAGTGAATTTATTCATGAACCATGGAACACCTTTCCACCCTATGGCAATAGCTCCTGCAAAAAATAATACTTTCTTTAAGATAACAACACTTAAATTAACATCACTGCTGGTAAAGCTCATTAAGAATGCTAACGCAATAATAACCACTACATCGTCAATAACAGCTGCCCCTAAAATAGCAGCTCCTTCCCGAGTCTTCAGCCGGTCCATTTCTTTTAATGTCTGAACAGATATACTCACACTTGTAGCTGAAAGTAATAATCCTAAAAACCAGGAGCCTATGGTAGAAAAGTTCAAGAAACTTCCTGCGGCTAGTCCAAATCCAAAGGGTACAATAATTCCACTGAGTCCCACTAATGTGGCTGCTGCTCCTGTCCTTTTAAATTCCTTGAAATCTGTTTCTAATCCGGCAATGAACATAAGCAGTATCACTCCAATCTCGCTTAAGTTTCCTAGAACTTCAGTTCCTTCCACAAGACCTAGGACAGAAGGTCCAAGTACAATACCGATTAAGAGTTTGCCCAGAACAGAGGGCTGTCCAAGCCTTACGCTCAAACTTCCAGCAACTTTAGATGCAATCAATATGATAGCTAATTGAAATATTAAAACCATTCGTGTTTCCTTTCTTTTTCAAAAAAATACAAAAAGAGCCTACTAACCAAAAAGAGATTTTATCCCTTTGGTGACAGGCTCCTCCAATTTCTGTATATTATATTATTACTAATTATATCATAAATTATTAAAAAATAAAATGTTTTTTGCTTTCCACTTTCTGCTTTTAAATGAAAGCAGAAATCTTAATCAAGCATTTATTTAATATTATATTCAAAATGTTTGATATCTTCTTGTAAAATTAAATCCTTTTTACTATCTGATTCTGTAATCAGGCGGACCGGCCTGCAAGGGTTGCCAAATGCAAGATAATTATCTGGAATGTCTTTTGTTACAACACTGCCAGCACCAATTACTACATTGTTGCCTATATGTACACCACCTAATACAACAGCATTGCAGGCAATCCACACGTTATTGCCAATATGAATTTCTTCTGCATATTCGGCCATTGTGGTATTTCCCCTTTCATCAAGACCCATACGTTCCTGGGCTATCAGGGATGAGAAGTAGCCATTAATGATACATTTGGTCCAAAGCATACATTATCACCTATATAAATACGGGCGTCATCCATAATCATCAGATTAAAGTTTGCAAAGAAGTTTTCTCCTATAAAAGTATGACAGCCATAATTAAACTGAACTGGTCCCTGAAAATAGTAGGTGTTTCCAATACTTCCTATAAATTCTCTGATTATAGGTAAACGGTCCGGATCAAATTCATTCATTGTATTGTATCTCTGACACGCCAGATGTGCCTTGTGCTTAATGGCCTTCAACTCCTTTTTACGTGGATCAAACATTTTACCCGCAAATATCTTTTCTTCTTCTTCCACAAGATTCCCTCCATTCCGTTTTAAATATAAAAATTCTCTTTTTCCCTCCTTTAAATGCTTCCATTGGTTTTCGTTCCCCATTTTTCATTAGAAACCACCCACACAGTGGCCTGCTTCTTGTTCCCCTTTTCAGTTGTAAATTCAGGCTGGGTTAAATAAACCGTACCTTCACCGTCTTTCCACTCAAATTTAACCAGGGCTTTTTTTGCATAGGCATCCTTATAAATACCACTAACCCTGGCACCAGCAAGGTTTAACTGATCTATTGCTGCAGTAGCCGGGTTTTCAAGAATTTCTTTTCTACCCTTGTTATAATCCGTATTATCATCTGCTTGAAACTGGTAAGTCTCCGTGAAATCTTCAAGTTCAGGGAATCCAAATTTATAAGCCTCATCAAAATCTTTCTTAGATTCAACCTTATCAAATTGTTTCCAACTATCTTGTGCTGCCTTATATTTACCATCTATCTCCCTAATGGTTACAATTTCCTTGGCTGCATAAACAGTTGGTATTGATGTTCTGAAATAGTAATAAATCTCAATTGTAGATGAATCCAGAATATTGATTTTATAATCTCTGTTCCATGGCCACGGGCTTGATACCCCCATCCATAACTGGCCGTTTTCTGCTACTCCTCCAATAGTTAAATAGAGTTCTTTATTTTGACACAGACCATAAATAGTCCTGGCATCTCTTTCTGTAACCGCATCTGCCCATTTAGTGGCGAAAGCAGTAATCTGCATTTTTTGCTGATCAGTAAAATCCTTTACATTAGTAAGTGGTTCTGTAAAAGTAAATCCCACAGACAGTGTAGCAATAAGAAGTATTGCAATTAACGTGGGAATCTTCATTTTCTTATTTTCCACAATCATGTTAACCCTTTCTTTTATTCCTTTTGAGCTTCCCCACATAGTGGTAGCCATTTGAAAAACATTATTTTTTTGTTCCTGGCTACTTATTAAATCCACTAAAGCTTTTCCATAATCCAATCTGTTGTCTTTCCCTATTACCCTGATTACCCCATAATCACAAGCAAGTTCACAATCTCTTTTAGACATAACTGCAGCCACCCATACTAAAGGATTGAACCAATAAGAAGCTAAGAATATGCCACGAACCATAGACCAGATTAAATCATGATGTCTGTAGTGGCACAGCTCATGATTAATGGCATAACGTAACTTTTCTTTTTGGTTAATCAAGTCAGAGGTCACATATATGCCTGTTTCTCCTCTATATTTCATAAGGCATGGAGAATACAGTCCATCAACCACATACACGGGCAGACACATTTTCTTTTTCTTTTTCTTTGTCATTCTTTTATTTGTAAGGTTCTTTTCTTTATTATCTGGATTTTCTTTATAGTGGGTTTCTACAGACATTAAAAATGTCCGCTTACCAGCAATCTTCCTGCTAAATTTTAAATTTGAATAAAAAAGCCATAACCCTATAGCAATAGTCCCCATAGCCCAGACAATCATTATGACAAGATGCCAGTTAACAGCAGTTTCCCCAATGCTGCTGCTTGCCATAAAGCCTGTATTCATACTATCCATAACAGGCATAACATTATGGTCCATCCCTGTCTGGGTATTCCCCCAGTAATTTGTCCTGCTGTTGAAATTCCCTGTATTGTTTTTGTAACATCCTCTGCCACATTCATGACACTTAAGGCACTTTCTATAGGATGTAAATTCAACAGGTTAAAGAACGCCAGCCGCAGGGCCACAAGACTCCAAAGGCCATACTGCAACATCGGATTGATTTTCCCCTTCAAGGAAAACCTGATAATAAGTATAATCACAATCAATGCAGATGAGGATATGATTGTATTTATCATTTTGCTCCCTCCTCTGCCTTTCTCAGTATGGCATACAATTCATCAATCTCATCCTTTGATAAACTGTTCTTCTCAACCATGGTGTTGACCATCAGTCCTATACTCCCTGAATAGACTTTTTCGAGAAAGCTTTCTGTTTCTCCCAGTGCTGTTTCGGTTCTTTCAACCGTGGGATAATACTGCTTTGCTCTGTTTCCTTCTTCATATCTTACTACATTCTTTGATTCCATTCGTCCAAGCATCGTTATAACGGTATGTTTACTCCAGCCTCTGGCTTCTTTCAGTTCAGCTGTAAGCTGGGTAATCGTTTTGGGAGCATCCTGCCATAATATGTTCATCATGCTCCACTCACCGTCTGACAAATTGATTTTCTTCATATGTTTAACCCCCCTTTGTAAAAAGTAAACAACTGTGTACCTAAACAATAGCATTATGGTACACAGTTGTCAACCTTTTGTTTGTAATATTTTACTGAAAGGTCTGCCTACACCCCAGCCTGTAATTTTCAATATCTCTGTATTCTCCAAACTTTATTCCCACTTCTTTGATAGTACCACAGTACTCAAATCCAAATTTTTCATGTAGCTTTCGGCTGGCTTCATTTCCCGCCGTAATAACCGAAACCACCGTGTGTATTCCTTCATCCTTTCTGGCTTCTTCCAGAATAAATGCCATCAGAGCAGAAGCAATCCCCTTTTTTCTATAATCCGCTCCAATATATATAGATAGTTCTACGGTAGCCTTGTAAGCTTCCTTTTCTCTATAGGATGACAGGCTAGCATATCCTGCAACGCAGTTATTTACTTCGGCAACAAACAGGGGATGATTATCCACATTATGTGTGCTAAACCATCCTTTCCATTCCTCCAGAGTTTTCAGCTTCAAATCAAAAGTAGCTACTCCATGTTCAACTTCATAATTATAAATATCCAATAGTTCTTTTAAGTCTTTTATCTCTGCTTTTCTGATTATCATATAGTACTTCCTTTATGTGTAATTTATTTTACCATTCTCTTCCCTTATCTCCAGACATTATATTAACAGTGCCTTTGGGATATAAAACACAGTAATGATCAAGCTTAGGATCTTTATTACTTTTTGAAGGTTCTGGGAATACAAAAAGTAATTTATAGTCCGTATCTGCAGTATATCCCACAATCTGCTGATTGTTGGTTTTAACCGCATATTCTGGCTTTCCAAAAGCGTCTTTTACCATGGAAAGAGAGATGTTTTTCAGCTGGCTGTCAAAAGATCTGATTTCAAAAATAGCTCCCCCTTTATTTGATCCAAAGACAATGTTAGATTTTGAATAGGTTGTATAACACCCTTTTGCCTCCGGAATCCATTCTTCTGTCTTATCTGCTTTTCCCCATTTTTCTTCAATATCCCATATATTTGCTGTTTCATTTGCAGCAATATCACAATTAATAACCTTTCCCTCCTTGGCAGACTCCATTATATCTGACAATAGTTCTTTTTGATCAGACTTAGTTGAAGTACTTCCCGAAGAATTCTGAGAAACATTTTCTTTTTGAGTCTGGGTGCTGCCAGAAGCAGAATTATCAATAGATTTTGATGTATTTTCCTGACCTTTTATATCTGAACATCCTGTTAATAAAACTGTAATTAACAGGGCTGCAACTGCCCATTTAGAAGCTTTCTTTTTAAATACGCTAATCATATTTATCCTCCTGTATTATATTTATTTGCAAATCCAAGAATTCATTATACAATATTTATAAGTTTGAATTTGCACTAAAAGTTTTCAAGCTGTCAATATCAGCAGGCAGATTATCGATGCCCTTAAACTCTGACACTATAATAGACAAAATCTTTTTCCTGATTTCCTGATTTACTTTTGTAATACACATTTGCCACGCCCCACCAATACTTTTGCAATCATCTTCAATCAAAATATCTGGCTTCACCATTTCTACTATGTCTTTATACCTTTCTTTTGACTCTCTGGATACCAAAAAAGATCCATCAAAACTATATTTTTTTAAAAGAGTTGCAATAGCATCTGCCTGTTTTTTCTTTCGTGAAGTACAGTAGATAATATTTGCGCCTTGCTCTTGCCACTTCTTTATGATTTCCACTGCATTTCCAATGGGTATATAAGAGTTGTGATTATATAGGGATAACCATGATTTGGGTTTTAGGATAGTTCCCTCAACAAATAGCATGATGGTTAAGTCTGAACGATTATTTTCATTGATTAAAATCTTTCTCATATTACTGCCTTTCAAATTAACATGCTGGTTGTTATAGTTTGGCCTGATAGACTCTTGAACTTTCTCCCCATGGATGATATCCCTGTGCAATATATTCAAATCCATAATGTTCATAGTATCCAATGTTGTTATTGACTCTCGTGCATAATGAGAGTTCTCTCTTATGGAAATAATATTCATTCTTTCACCTTTTAAATTTCTTTTATCTTCTTTTTCATCTAATCCCCTATGGCTAAATTAGCATGATTATAAATGGTTAATTCTCTTTCCTCCAAAACAATGTATTGTTCTTGTTCCTGCCTTTACTCTTCCATAATGAAGCGTTCCCTTAGGCACAACGATTTCATCCCCCGGATTTAAGACATGTTCAATTCCATCAAAGATTTCCACGTATTGTCCGGCAACACATACTGTATATTCATCAAATTGATGCACCTGCTCTTTAGAATCTCTATCTGCATAGTACGTCCAATAGGCCATTTGGCTTCCGTCCTTTCCCTCAAAATAATATCCATCTATGTCCTTAGTATTTTGCTGACTGCTATCAATATGGTTTAGTTGATTTTTCATAAATTGTGGGAAATCTTTCATTACGGTGTCCTCCTTACTTTTCAGGTTCAAACGAAAAATGAGCATGTTTGATTTTCCATACACTATTTGTACATTCCAGATACAAAGTGCTTCTAACCGCTGGAACGGGGAAACTTTTATATCTTGAAATAAAACATAAGCAGGCTGCCTCACCTTTATGCAAGATATTTAAGTTCTCTATAATGAGGGGTTCAACAGCTCCTGACTCAGTTGATTTGCCCTTTTCGAAAAAATCAGATATCAGTTTCAGATGTTCTTCTAAGCTATAGGTATCGTTATTTTTATGATTATCAAAATATATTAAAACATTGTCATTTGTATCATAAAACTCTCTTAAAGCAGCCAAATCTTTTTTATTAAAGCACTCATTATATGAATCTAAAAAATTTTCAAAAATATTTCTAGTATTTTTATTTACCATCTATACTGCTCCTACTCGTAAACATAATTAATAACTCACACATAAATATATCTATTACCATATATGCCCTTGGGGTATTATTTTCATAAGGCATATTTCATCTCCCATTTTTATACTTTTCAGAAGTTCCACATCCACTTTACACTTAAAAGCTTCTTCAAAAAGTACTTTGCTGTATCCAGTGGTACATTGACACCATGTATCTGTATCCAATCTGTCTACCTCTGCAAGCATGGGACAGGGACAAAAAGGAAATTTCAGATATAACTCTCCATTGGAGCAAAACAACCCTGCCGCTTTAGCTTTGTCCAAATTTCCCAATTCCTCCATGTTTGATGAAGATTTTACCAGTTCTTTTACTAAAGCTAATTTTTCATCCATTCCATACCCACACTGGCAGTGCATTCTAATCTGATTAACAGACTGCTTGTCAAACTTGTTTTCCAATCGCTTCATTGTTGATTTTACCCATGTAGGATTATCCTCCGTTTTGGCAGCCTCACCTTTTCCATATACGATTTCTCCTGCTGTTTCATCATTACTCATACTTTTGACAGCACCATAAATCACTTGTTCCTGAATTTTTCTTATATCAAACACTTTAAACTCCTCCACTTTTCTTCCTATCTGACTATAAATATTGAGTTTTCTAAATCATAGTTAATTCAATACTGATTATAGTATGAAGTCGGGGTTTTTACTTCTGAATTCTTGCTCTATTTAACAGGTATGCATAAATCCATTTCAACACGTAGGTTCTGCCTGTCAATATTCCGGTAAATATCCAATCCATAGCGTTCATCCATTTCATAACTGCTATGTGACAGCCAAATATTGAATATCCCTTGAAAAGCAGTAAAAATGTCTTGTATCAATCCATTGAACCGATAAACTGCAAACTTCCCCCTGGTATGGTTGTTACATTATGAAGAGAACATTTATTATCCACTGTCATGCAGATATCGTATAAACATTGATCTAAACTTGTAATAGAGGGATCATCATAGAACTTTTCAATCAAAAGTGTATTTTCTTTATAATAGTCACTATACTTTTCCGTGAATTCAGCCCACACTTTCCCAAGCTCAATATAGTTTCCTAAATGTCTTTCATAAATAACTACAAAATCATCCAGTTCCCTGATCCGGATTTGTTCATCATATTCTTCAAACGACTGGAATTTTACAGGATTGTCTGGATAAAAAGGATGTGGCACACAAGTTTCATTTGTTCCATGCCTAAACTCCACAGGAGAAAGGTTGTGGTGTTTCTTAAATGCAGAGCTATAATTTGATGAACTATATCCATAATCAACTCCAATTTCAGTGATATGTTTATCTTTCTCAAGTTTAAGCCTTATAGCACTTTGCTCCATTTTTAAACGTTTGATAAAAGCGTAGACACTTTCTCCTGTTTCTGCTTTAAAAATTCTGCTATAATGATACTTTGAAAAATGGCAATAATTCGCAACATCTTCAATGGAAATGTCCTCATTTAAGTGTTGCACCATATAATCAATACTTTTATTTATTAATTCACTTGTGATCATATTCCACAGCTCCCATAATGATTCAGCACTATACTTCTTTCTTATATTCAAGTCTCATTTTTAAGATGGGAAACGGATTTCCCTGTTCATCAAAATCTGTACGCTCAAAGGTTATAAAATTGAAGTGTTGATAGAATGCTGCAGCGTTGGGGTTCTGTTCGTTTACATCAACATACTGTACATTGTATTTATCAATAGCTTCTGAAATGAGGCTTTTACCAACCCCTATCCCAATACAATCCGATTGAACAAACAACATTTCTATCTTATCATCTTCTATACCAATAAATCCCACAGCACGATTAAGTTCATAAGCAACAATCAATTTACTGATTGTTTGAAGTCCTGTCTGAACAAAAGGTATTAATTCATCTATATTGTCTTCACTTAAAAAAGTATGTGTTGCTTTGACAGAATCTAGCCAAACTGCTGTTAATTCATTCATTAAATTTGGTGTTCTGACAGGGTTTTCAATCAACATATTTTGCCTCTTTCAAATATTAATTCATTTACCATGTAGTTTTCACTCTGCTGATATCATATCATATCTTGTTACTTGTTTCCATTTAAGGTTTTGTTAATGTTCAGATTGAAACCTTAATGGTTTGTATGTATAATTCTACCTATATAGGAGGTGTCTCATGAAGGAACATATAAACAAAATCAGCCAGACTGCCTTATTTCATGGTATCAAAGCAGACGATTTAATGCCCATGCTGACCTGTTTGGGAAGTTATATCCGGAATTATAAAAAAGGTGAATTTGTTTTTCTGTCAAATGATTCAATCCATTCAATCGGAGTTATCCTTGAAGGTACCATTCACATGATAAAAGAAGACATCTGGGGAAATAAAACAATTTTGACATTCATTAAAAATGGAGAGTTGTTCGGCGAAACATTTGCGTGTGGGAGCCAGTTAAATTCCGTAGTATCCTTTTATGCTGCAACGAATTGTAAAATTTTGTTTATGCCCTTTCATAAGATTTTACATTCGTGCAATATGTCATGTATTTTTCACCATCGTTTAATCGAAAATATGGTTCAGCTGATTGCTGATAAAAATACACAATTAATGGAAAAGATAGAAATAACATCAAAAAAGAGCCTGCGGGAAAAAATTCTCACCTATATGTCTATTCAGGCGCAGTTTCATCAAAGTAATTATTTTGAAATCCCTTTAGGAAGATTAGAACTTGCAGATTATTTATGTGCCAACAGAAGCGCTCTTACCAGAGAATTAAATAATATGAAACAAGAAGGAATCCTGGATTTTGAAAAAAATCGATTTCATTTATTAAAAAAGAATTAAAATGTTGCAATTGCAACATTTTAATTCTTTTTTATTAGATATAATATTTATATAATATATGTGAATTTATTAACAATAAAAGCTATATCAATATAAAATTAAGAAAAGAGGTGTTCTTTTATGGGGTATGTTGCAAAAAATGACATATTAGATTTATTTATTGCCCAATTGACAAAACAATATCTTATTTTTGCACCAAAGCGCTTTAAGAATGGTGGTATTTACTCTGACACAGATTGTATTCGTTATGGTGAAGTTACTTCAATTGATCAGATTGTTTTCGATGAAAAGTCTGAGTATTCCTTTAAAGAGACTGTTCTGCCAGTCATCCAAACCTTATTCTTTTTCACGGAAGGATCAACAAAAGAAGCAGACATTACTCAAAAGGAAATCATTGTGTTTCTCAGAAGCTGTGACTTACATGGTATGAAGCGGCTAGATGATATGTACCTTCATAACGGACCTGCTGATTATTATTACCAGCAAATTCGTAGTAAAGTAAAGTTTGTACTTATTGGATGTGAACATTCCTTTGAGAATTGTTTTTGTGTAAGCATGGGAACAAATCGCTGTGAAAACTATGAAATGAGCATTGACAAATCCGGTGAAAACTATCGCATTAATTGTAAAAATAAAGACTGGAAAAAACAGCTTTCAGATTTAAATCTTGCTGAAGAGCCCGTTGCGCCTTCATACGTAACTGAGAATCTAATCCAGGTTTCCATTCCGGGAAATCTTGAATTTACAGTGGCACAAAGTAAGATATGGGATGAATATGATAGCCGATGTATTAATTGTGGCCGCTGCAATTTTGTATGTCCTACCTGTACCTGTTTTTCCATGCAGGATATGTATTACAGCGACAATGGCAAGGTAGGTGAACGTCGTAGAGTCTGGGCTTCCTGTATGGTAGACGGATTTACAGATGTAGCCGGTGGCGGCAGCTATCGTAAGAAAAACGGGCAAAGAATGCGATTTAAAGTTCTGCATAAAGTGTATGATTATAAAAAGCGCAACGGTTACCATATGTGTGTGGGCTGTGGCCGCTGCGATGATATATGCCCTGAGTATATTTCTTTTTCAAACTGTATCAACAAATTATCCGAGGGAATGAAGGAGGTGTCCAAATGATGTTACAAAACGATTATGTCCCTTTTCCATCTGAAATCAAAGATATAATTAAACACACAGATATTGAATACACCTTCCGTATGTCTTATACAGGAGAAATAAAACCAGGACAGTTTTTCGAAGTATCTATACCAAAATATGGTGAGTCACCTATCTCTGTAAGCGGTATCGGAAAAGACTTTATTGACTTAACCATACGCCGTGTCGGTAAAGTTACTGACGAGGTTTTCGAAAATTATCTGGGAGATACTCTGTTGCTAAGAGGCCCCTATGGAAATGGTTTTGATGTAAACCTTTACAAAAACAAAGAGCTTGTTGTGATTGCAGGTGGCACAGGTCTCTCTCCTGTCCGTGGGGTTATTGATTACTTCTCAAAACATCCAAAAGCAGTAAAAAATATGAAAGTAATCTGTGGCTTTAAAACGCCAGATGATATTTTATTTTTAAATGACATAGAATGCTGGAAAAAAACTGCCAATGTTATACTTACAGTAGATAATGCAGATGAAACCTCTAATTATAATGTGGGCCTTGTTACAAAATATATACCTGGGTTAAGGCTGAATGATAAAAACAACACCGTAGCAATTGTTGTGGGTCCCCCGGCAATGATGAAATTCTCTGTACAGGCTTTGCTCAATATAGGTATTCCAGAAGAAAATATATGGATTTCACAGGAACGAAAAATGTGCTGTGGATTAGGGAAATGCGGTCATTGCAAAATTGGTGATGTCTATGTCTGTCTGGATGGTCCTGTATTTAATTATACAAAAGGAAAAACTTTAATTGATTAAAAGGGAGGCGAAAAAATGGATATTAATACTAAAATGTTGAGAAAAAATGCTTTTCGTGTTACAAAGACACGGGGCTTTACCGCCTCTCGTGTACGTGTTCCCGGAGGACATTTGAAAGTAGAGTACCTTAGCAAAATTCAAGAGATTGCCCAGACCTATGGTAATGGAACCATTCATATTACCAGCCGACAGGGATTTGAAATTCCCGGCATTCCTTTTGAAAAAATTCCAGAAGTAAATGCTGCATTACAGGAATTAATCGAGGGTCTTAAGATTAATCAGGAAACCGTCAATGGCGGATATCCCGCAGCAGGTACTCGTAACATTCCTGCCTGTGTTGGAAACAGAGTCTGCCCTTATGCCTGCTATGATACAACGGCATTTGCCCAGCGAATGGAAAAATCAGTATTTCCCCATGATCTGCATTTTAAAATTGCACTAACTGGTTGTCCAAATGACTGCATCAAAGTAAGAATGCATGATTTTGGTATCATGGGCATGACACTGCCTCACTTAGACCCTTCCCGCTGTATTAGCTGCGGTGCCTGCGTAAAAGTCTGTAGGAAAAAATCTGTAGAGGCATTGAAGACCGAAAATTATCGGCCCTTACGCAATGAAGAAAAATGCATCGGCTGCGGCGAATGTGTCTTAAGTTGCCCTAACATGGCCTGGTCAAGAAGCGAAGAAAAATATTATCGTCTGACCCTTTTCGGTCGTACAGGGAAAAAGAATCCCCGTTTGGGCGAAGATTTCATGAAATGGGTTGATGAAGAAAGTATTACTAAAATTATTTTAAACACATATGATTATGTAGCAAAATACATTGACTCTGATGCTCCCGGCGGTAAAGAACATATCGGTTATATCGTAGACCGTACAGGTTTTGACGAGTTTATGAAATGGGCATTAAAAGATGTGACACTGCCTGAAATTACAGTGGTGTACTCTCCTGTCTATTGGAATGGGATAAAATATTAATAGCAAGTTTAACAAAAGAAGGGGCTGCTGCAAAAGAACCGATATTTTGCAACAGCCTTTTTTTATGCTAATTGGGATGATTAGACAACGCAATTATAAGAGAATAAGTTTTTGATCTTATAATTATAAAAAAACAAAATCTCCGGTAGCATTTTGGGCAAATGCTACCGTATTTTATGAAAGTTGAAGCTTTATGGTAGCCATTTTCAATAAAAAAGCTAACACTGTGTCAAAACTAATGAGTAAAGATGCAAAAAGCTACCGAGATTTAAGTAAAAATGATAATCACGGTAGCACCAATAACTATACTTCTTTGTAGAATTCCAGCACTTCTTTCATTTGTTGGGACAAAATAACACCATGTCCAGGGCTATAACCTTAAGCTTAAGGTTAATTATGTCTGCTAAAACCTTCTTTTCCTCTTTGCTAGCATGACTAAATACTTTCTCATAATATCTTTTCATATTGTAAATAAGTTGTTCTGAAGAAATATAATTATCTAAGGGAGGCTCACTGCCTAAATATTGGCCAAATAAATCATTGGAAAACAGTGTCTGATCATTTTCACAATAAGTAACCATATTATCATCCCAATGTAATCCAGGGGTATGTATGAAACGGAACTGATATTCTCCTAACTGTAGTTCAGCGTTATGTTCCATAGCCAAAATATTTGCTGTAGGATACATATCTTTCAATCGTTCTTTACAGGCTAAAGTACAATATACAGGAATATCTGGTATATGTGGGAGCAGCAATCTAAGTGCTCCGCTATGATCCTCTTCTGAATGATTTAAAATGATAGCATCCAAACAGGTCAAGTCCATACATTGAGACAATTCCTCTAAATACTTCTCTGCTGCCCGTTCAGGAACGGTATCAATTAAAATATTCTTACTTCCTCTTAAGAGATAGGATAAAAAAGATATCTGTATATCTGGCTTTTGAATAACCTTTCCTAAAACTGTGCAATTCTGGGATAATTGATAATGCATATAAATTACTCCTCTCCTATTTCATTGGATTTGTAAACACCATTGAATCTTAATGATGCAGTTACAATATATTTATATTAACTCTGATTAAATCCAAGAGGAGTTGCACAAGCAACCTATTTTACAAAGAATTTTTATCTGTATATAATCTTAATCCATTCACTTATCTGGTATTTAATATAATAGTTTTAGAACTGTTATCATAGTCCACTTTAATATCAAACAGTTCAGCTACTTCCCGAAGCTTGAAGTAGTTATTTCCACCTATATTGTATGCTGTAAGAGGCTTACTCTCACCATCAACATAAATCTTAGGGCTAGTGCTTGATATGGCTTTAGCAGTACCATCTGATGAATTAAGTTCTCCACCAATAGCAGTATACGGGGTTTTCGATAACAAGTTAATAGCCTTTCTCTCATTGTCCCAGCTTACATCAAATTTCTTATCCGTATCTTTTACTGCCATAGCTATATCCCGAAGTTTAAAATAATTATTTCCGCCTATATTATAAGCTTCAAAATCGGTATTAATTCCGTCCACCTGTACTTTTATCCTGCTTGATTTTATTAGCTCTGCCCCGTTGCTATAAATAAAACCAACAGCATTGTTTACATTTCTGCCAGAGGATATACTTTTTCCATCATGATACAAGGCTATGGAACCGCCTCCATCTAAGCACATAGCGTTTATAAGTCCAAGATTCTGGCATACTTCTGCCGCTTCCTTAATAGTAGCAGAATTAATAGTCCCTATTCTTACTTTTCCATCTGCTCCTGCACCAATAAAGGTTCTTGCAGCCTTACCTACATTTATCTTATTTTCAAAAAACTGTTCTGCTTGTCCATTTGCGGTTATCTGACCATTGATAATTAAGCTTGGTCCTGCCCCTACTGCCTGAATCACATTATCCCAAGTGGATTGTTTGGTAAATGTAGTATTTATTTCCACTTCATATCGGACAGCATCACCAACTTTAAAACGCTCGTCTACTAAATTTGCCACCTGAGAATTATAGACGATGGCAAATCCCCTGCCGGTACATAAAAATCTGAAGTAGCTATGTATGAAACCTTTCCATTTTCCACTACAGGTGCCTTGGCGCCCCCTTTCAGTTTTACAACCGCACCATACTCAGGGGTAAAAATAGTTATAGCATCTGCTTCATCACTTGGATGGTTAATCCTCCAGGGTATACAGCGATATTCATCATTAATATAACCTTTAAAATTAAAAGAAAGTCTGTCTATAACCAGCTCGCCATCACTGGTAAATCCTGCTACAGCACCGCCATTACTTATATGTAATACCTTTCCGTTCTTTATAATGGTTCCCCAGGATATAGGAATACCATCGTACGCAGAAAAATACGTGCCATTTATGGCTGCAAAACATCCATTATTTTTTGCCATATTGGAGACGGAATCCGCAGAACATAAGACATTTCCTGCAGTAAGCATCATTGGACGCACATTTTTATCGTTCATATCAATAATGATGTAATTTGCATTAAATCCTTTTATCTTTGCCCCTGAAATATACGCTGACGGGGCTCCAAATGCTGTTATTGTAGTGGCCGCAAAAATCATTAAAACAACTAATATCTGTAAGATTTTACGTTTAAAATTCATTACTGCATCTCCTTCATACCTGTCCAACTTTACATTGCCGCATCCACGATTAAATCATTCAGCATTATTTTTTCGCATTCCAACTCTTTATTAGTATTACTCAGCATGGAGTTTAAATGATTCATGACACCTTCAATCTGGCCCTTAGTATTCCTAACCTGCGCTTGAGACTGGTTGATTTTATCCAGCACCGCGTAATCAGCTAACATTCCATCAAAAAAATAGTCTGCAAATCTCAGAAAACTTTCAATGTTGACCTGAATATCTGCATTAATAGTCACATCGGCCAACTCTGTTTTAAAATGTCGTAACTGAGCCTGCAACTCTCCAACCTGGTTCTGTGCCTCGTCCAGCTGGCTGTGCTTGGCCAAATCCGTAATCAATCCACCACCAAGTAAATCCCACGTCCCCCAGCCCGCAGCACTGTCAAGACTGGAAAGAATCCTGTTGGTCGTAGCAAGTGCCGTATGCCCAACATTTAGAGCTTCTTGAATTTCTTTCTTCTGACTTTCTATGTAAGCAATATTTTGTTCCTTCTGGAATATCTTCAAAGCTTCTTGGGAATCAGTGGATTTAATCATATCTGCCTTTGCCTTTAATGCTCTTTCATATTGCTGTTCACATCCAAGCAGCTGTTTCATTTCTGTCTCAAGGTACTGGATTTCTTTCTCCACTGCCGAAAGCTCACGGGCGGCCACATCATACTTGAGTTTGGCTGCATAAGCTTCCTTTCGCTCTTTGTCCAGTTTTTCATCTAGCTTGCCGATGACGCCATAAAAGAAAGCTGCTAAGCTTTGATTCTCTAAACGGTCAACGTCATCCTTCTCGTCTAACATACTGTTCTTTAGCTCATCAACTTTAGTACTCAGTTTCTGACGCTGAACGTATAATTCTTTTAGCTTGGACTCATTCCGCTTTTTTTGCGCAACCTGCTTCTGGAGAAGCCGTAATTGTTCATCATAATATGTCACAGGAGGACTCCTTTCTATACGGTCTGTATTTTTCTTTTAATTAATCTTTTTAAATTATCGTTCTATACTCCTTACTAATGTTTTTGCCTGTTCATAATTAGCTTTATATACATAAATGATATATTCATAGTCTAACCTTGGATTTTCACCAAATGAACCAAACATTGAACTAGCCGATAAAGGTAACTTACGAATATAAATATAAGTTTACTTAGAATGAAGTGCCCAAATCATCAATTTCCGTAAGTTTTTTATCATTATAATCCGTCAATTCTGTTATCATATCTGAAACATAGGTATCTGGTATACCATCAATTGTATACTCACATTTACCATAAGTTTGATGTTTTATTAAAAGTCCATCTTCATCAATCCAATAAATTTCACGATGCTCTAATTCATTATAATTATCTTCTGGCCGATAAACATTTTCCTTTAGATATTTTGTAAATTTAGCATTTGGTGTTAATATGTATTTCGTGAATTCACCTTTCTTCTCTTTTGTAATGTCAGCAATATATTCAAGGTTACAAAGTACTTTTGGGCGTACTGCCATCATTCTTAAAATTCCATTTGGTTCATAATATTTGTGATTAATATCACTAATATCTTCCCATTTATAGGACTTTAATTTTTCTTTTTTTGATTTTTGAATTGGAAATGCAAAAAACTGCTTTCCCTTCACCTGTTTTGTTGCAGAATATCCATACTTCCCAGACTCTTCATCAAAGTCTTTCCTTTCCTCTATGTAATCATAGCCATTTCCGTTTAAAATAAAAGTAGTAATTGAGAGGTTGGATATATTTCCTCCATCAAGGGTTTTAACTGCATTTTTTTCAGCTGTCATAGAAAAATTTGTTTGTAATGTACCATTTTTTAATTTAGCAAATTCATCAAATCCATTGAGTATTTCTTTCAAATTTTTCTCAATACTATCATTTGCTGGTGTTTGTGCTCCACAGCTACTTCCCACAAGCAACATTAACGCTGTCAGCAGCAATAAAAATAATTTCTTTTTCATTTAAATTATCTCCGGTTAAAAAATGATTTTAAACTCACTGATATTCCTAAATATGACCTTTGCATTTAATTCACTAACTAAATTAGCCCATTCTATATTAGTTTATTGAAGAAATATCAACAATTACAACTTCTGGTGGATTAAAAAATCTTGGAATACGGGTTGATTCCCTGGCAAGTCCACGGCTAACAATAAAGGTTTTATCACCAAATTCATATTCTCCTCCTGCATATTTAGGGAAGAAACCTTGGTTGGGTGCAAGCAGACCATTTACAACTCCGGGTATTCTCCATTGTCCACCATGGGCATGGCCAGCTAATATCAAATCAAAATCATATTGCAAATAAGTCTTTATATATTCCGGACGATGTGCCATGAATATTGTAAACAAGGCTGAGTCCGCTTGCTTTTCAGTGTTTACAATTTGCTGAAAAAAGCTGCTTTTTCCAACATCCGCATCGTCAACACCACATATGTTAATCAATTGTTGTTTTATATTAACAGTATCCCTTTGCCCCTCCAGAATCACAACGCCGTATCCTGAAATCATTTTCTTTATCTCATCAATCTTTCCGCTTCTATACTCATGATTTCCAGAAACATAGTAACAAATATATTTCTCTGCCAACGCTTTAAGTGTAATGGCCGCATTTTTAGAAGGTAGCCGGTCATCTACAATATCGCCGCCAAGCAGAACAACATCGGGATTCTGTTCGTATATACAATTTAATAAATCTTCCTGGCCTTCTCCATAATAACAACTATGTAAATCTGTAATGAAGGCAATACGGATAGTATTCTGTATTTTATTGCTTTCAACCTTATAATAACTGACTGTTAAGCTCTCATTTAAACCAAATTTCATAATCACCATAACCAAAATAATTATAGATAATAAAATCCATATCTTTCTTTTATTAATACGCTTACTCCTTATACCCTCATTTAAACTTGTAAATTTCAAATACTTCTGCACATACGAGGTATCCAATTCCGATAATTGCACTAATGACACTAAGAGTCGTCAGAGTTGTTCCAACATAGCTTAGTCCAGCGGAAAACAAATCACTATTCCATGACGAACCACCTGCCATAAATATTGCTGCTGCTATATAACGGGTTGAAAACAAAATTGCTGCTATTAAGCAAAATATTACGCCTGCGCCTCGTTTATTCATATTGGTTTTCCTTTCTCAGATAAACAATCATTTTTCTTTTTTATCGGATGTCTCAAAACTGTTCTTAATTTATTTATATCGAATTTTCTTGGGTCACTTAAGTATATTTCATGATGCAGTCTTTTTTGTGAAATATCAATTTCATAGTCATTTTCCAGAGCGTACTCATTCATCGCCTGGATAGTAGCAGGCTCATGGTCATAAGAACCAATGTGCATACATTGAACACAAAGGCCTTCGTCGTACGTAAAAAATTCAACTTTTGAAAAATTCGTTTTCTTCTTATTTTCAGCTTCCTTGATGGCCCATTCAAAATCTTCTTTTGAAACAAAGTCAGGCAGTCTAATAACAGAAATCCAATTAAAGGTGTCTTTTCTTGTATAATCAACACCTTGTACACCGTCTTGCCACCAAAAGCCTTCTAATGGAGGAACAACGTATTCAAAATATCCCTCTATTTTATGATTACCTTTATAGCTCATCTTGATGGTGAAAGCAATTCCGTACAGCAACCCTATGGCTTGTCTGTATTCACCATTCTCATCGTTTGGATTTCCTTTTCCACGTACTGCAATAAAATTCATCTTTGGAATTGTAACAATAGTAGGTTTTTTTGAAGGCATATAAAATTCTTTGTATTCCTTTTTATAATCAAATGACATCGTATTGACCTCTCTTTCGCAAATTACAATTAATTATAACTTATTATAGCTATCTTAATAAGACAACAGTCTGTCATATTTAATAGTACTTGTAATTTGTTTTTTGGCAACTTCTGAAATTCCTTCATTGATTATTCATGCAAGCTGTCCCGGCAGCTTCTTTTTTTCCTTGGGTGAGAAAGATGCGTCAAAGGCTTCAACTTCATCTTCGCTGGTTTTATAACCTTTAGGATCGTGATAGGTGCCTGTGATACCATCAAGGAAACCATTTTTAAGTGTTTTTACCATAAAGAATGGGGCTTCTTCCTCTCGTGGCATATCAGAGTAATAGATACCCACTGAACTTCCGCTGACAAAACCGAAACGGTGGTAATAGTCAGGATTTCCTGTAATAGCCACTGCACCATAGCCAAGCTCCGCTGCTTTATTCAAGGTGTGACGGATGATGATTCCCCCGTAGCCCTTGCCCTGCATTTCAGGTAGAACACTAACTGGTCCAAAAATCAAAATTGGGATGATCTGCCCATTATCCTCCTCAATCTCAGCCCGACTGTACATAATATGGGCTACGATTTTACCCTCTTCCTCGATTACGTAATCCAGTTCCTTTACGAATTCAGGCAACATACGATAACGGTGCAAGACATAATGCTCCGTACATCCCGGACGGTATTTGTTCCAGAATGCTTCTCTCGTAAGGTTTTCAACCTCTTTGTAATCTTTTACCGTTTCAAGTCGTAATTCATATTCTGAAGGCATATCAATTTCTCCTCTCATTATTTTCCTATGCAATAAGTCTATTTTTATGGCAAGTATACTCACATTCTGATTTCCAAATACAATTACTTTTTCTTTTTTATGCTTGAACCAATTACCAGTCCAAGACACATACCAATGGATATGCCAAGACTAATATTATTAAACAGCAGCTGGCCTACACCCGACCCAATGCAAATTCCAAGACACATTCCTATTGCCAAATTGTCTTCTTTGTTCTTTTCAGGACTTTGGTTGTCTTTATCATCAACCTTTATATTTGTACTTTCCTTGTCTTTTTCGTCCATAGTTTCTATCACCCTGCCCTTATATATAAATAATCTGAATGTCTTACATAAACAAACTGCGAAGTTTGAGTTAGGTGAGAAGGCCCCAGTTTACTTATAAAACTTGCCCTTATAAAAATTCTCATTTCCAAGTTTTCTTGCCGTCATCCTAAACATAACACAGCCATCTGGACATACAATATCCTTGCTATATTTGTCATTTCCGCCGATGTTCTCTAAATCTCCACCACTTCTGACCGCCTCCATGATTGGAAACATAATCAGCATTACTTTGGAGCAAATACCCTGTCCATCTTTATTTACAGGACAGCCATAGGTGCAGGTATACTTATCTCCTATTTCTTCACCGTTTCTACAATAGTGTTCTGTATGATCGCCACGAAGAAACCCTGTTACCTCGATTTCCCATTCGTACTCCTCATTATACCATTTTTTCATGATTAACCTCCAAATTCAAACTTATCATTCTGTTTTATTATATAAATAATCTGATTGTGCCCATAACGAATTTCAGGACTTCCATTGGGTTAGCCCCAAGAGAATAATCATTTATTATCTATTTTATCATTTTCCATTTTACTCCAAAAGGCTACTATTTCTAAAGAGAATACCAAATAAAAATAATAGTACGATATATAATAAATATGAAAAGATATATACTATGAATAGAATATTTGTAGTTATTCCTCGTTGCACTAAAAATGAAAGTACAGACAATTGAGTAATACTCCCTAATATTATATAAAAAATACCAAGCAGGATGAAATTTATCTTAAGTAGCTTTAACTTTATATTTAAATTTTTCTTAATCAACTGAAAGCTAATTAAGAAAAACATAGCACCCTTTATTATAACCAATAGGGATTTTATCGTCGCCATTGTATATGTAATTAAGCTGGGAATAAAAAGTTGAATTATAGAAATAAAATTATCGGCTAACTGAGCTATAATCAAAATTATTATCAATAAATTTGTAATATGCATTTCGTATTTATCACTCATTAAATACTTAAAATTAACTAATAAATATGGAAATAAACAAATTGATAATATCGTAATTACCAGACCAGTGCATCGATTAAATGAAAATAGAATAATTAATATCCCATATAGAAAACTGAAAGCTGTCGACAACTTAAAATTTATTAATCTTTCCATGATTCCCCCAATTATTATGTGAAACTGTATAATATACTATTAGTTTATTACACAATAGATTTGCATTTGCCATTCATTTTTATGAAATATCGTCAGCCTGTGAACTATTTTGTTAACTGCAGCCACTCATTGCGAGAAATAGCATATACCCTGGTAATTGTATTTATATCATCTTCAAATTCATCAACCTTCTGCATTCCATTTTTAATTGCTACAGAGTAGGAAGCAACATTGGAATACTTCATACACGAATATATAATATTGAAAGGCGTATTCTCAAAAATATAGTCTCTACACTTTCCTGCTGCCTCACTACCCAATCCCATATTCCAGTATTTCTTATGGATGTGGTATCCGATTTCAGGCTTGATTTTACTTCCTATCATCTGCATTGTGATACCACAATCACCAATCATCTCGCCAGTCTCTTTAAGCACAACTGCCCAAAGACCAAATCCAAATATCTCATAATTTTCAATATTCCATTTAATCCAATCTCTTACTTTCTCCTTATCAAAAGGCTTTGGATAGTGCTCCATAGTTACCTCGTCAGATAAGATTTCATATAGCTCATCAAAATCATCCATTGTATATTCTCTGAGAATAAGTCTCTTTGTTTCAAACTGCATGTCCATTCTCCCCAAATTTATCTTCCTTACTAACTTCTCAGTATTCCATTTCTAGCTTACCCAACATAAACATAATGCGAAGTTTAAATCGTCTTAGGTTCAAACATGGATAATTGCTGGCCTGCACAGTTTATCAATGCTAATCAATATCGCACATAACAACAGGATTTCCGTACTCCTCAATCAGCTTTACAACATTTTCAAAATCAAGAAATACAGTTGCAGTATTTTCCATGGGATGAATACCAATCTTCTGTCCTTGTAAGACCTTATCGAATACTACAATGACATTTTTCTGTGTATTATTTAATATCCCAAAAGGTGTTACATGTCCCTTTTTCAATGCCAACAGTTCAAAAAGGGAATCTTCATTGGCAAAACTCAGTTTACGGCTTGGGATTTTTTCACTGAGCTTTTTTAGGTCGATTGTTTTATAACCTGGGATGGTAACAAGATAGTAATTTCTTTTTTTATCGTCCCGCAAAAACAGATTCTTGACAATCCATTCTTTATGTGGAATATTCATTTCATCTAAATCTTCAATGGTATATGCTGCATCATGTTCATACGGCTCATAGACAATATGATATGAATCTAATAGTGCATAAGTATCTTCCATATTCATCTTTAATATAGTCCTCTCAATATTATTATTTTTGTTTAATTATTTGCATCTTATAAATAGTCAGGCCTATTGAATGGTTTTCCAAAGTAATTGTCCAGCTTTAAAAAGCACTTCTATTCGTTCGGTATCTCTTAACCATGAAAGATAAGAACGCACGGTGCTGCCAACTAATACATATTGTTCGAAATTCATTGTAAGATTATATTCGTTAAAAAGTATCTGTAAGACCTTTTCAAACTGAATCGGTTCTTGGCATATTTCCAGTATCTTATTCGCTATATCATGAACTTTATCAATGTTAATTTGAGCGAGTGGAGCAATATTCTCTGTTGCTTCTGCATGGGCAGGAACGAAAATCGCTGCGTTTAATGTTTTTACCATTTGTAGTGTCTCAAGATATGCTGCAATATCGTAAATAAATCCTATTTGGTATTTTTGCAGCGTTTCTTCACTTGACAAACAGTCTGCCAGATAAACGACATTATCCGCATCCCTGAAGCCCACCATATCAAAAAAATGGCCAGGAAGATGTAGAACACTTATACCCTCTGGAAGCACATTCTCCGTAAGATATTCCGCATTGCTTTCCTGAGCCATCAGGAACTTGTGCCGCAAGTCCTTTGGCGGAAATCCACCGTACAAAAAAGACGGTTCCAGCAACGGATGATTTGTAAAGTCACAATCAATACCCGGAGCATAAATTTTGCATCCAGTTTGATTTTGCAAATATTTATTGCCACCGATATGATCAGCATTGGAATGCGTATTATATATTGCAATAAGTCGCCAGTTGTTAGCTTCTAGTGTCTACCTGACCTTTCGTCCTGCATCCTTGTCACTTCCACTGTCAATCAGACATACATCTGTTTCGTTGAGTTTAACAATACCGATCTTTGCAGGGCTTTGAACATAATAACTGTTTTTGCCAACTTGAATTAACTCGTACATTTGAAAGAGTCCTCCATCTAGAAATATAGTGATTGTCTTTGTTAGATATCCAATTAAACATAATGGGAAGTTCAGAAATCCCTTTAAACTGCTGATTATGCCTTTAGTATTTGCTCATAATTTTAAACGGTTACACTCTTTTCGAATAATACAATATTAACCGTACTAACCTTATATTCCTTTGTAATATGAAATCCGCATTTTTTATAAAAATAATGATTCCGTTGTTTATCAGCTGGAGTTTCCAGTGACCAATGATGTGCGCCTTTAAACTGCCTGTCAAGAAAGCTCATTGCTGCCTGTCCAATGCCGTTATTTTCATATGCAGGTATCACACAGAGTCCTCCTAGAAAATATGTACCATCGTGATTATCTCGCACTATAATATCCCCTACAATAATCTCATCAACCATTATTTTGTATACAGCACAATTTTCAACAGAGAGTTTCATACTTTCATATGTACGCCCATACCCAGGGCATTCTCCGTACTTGATGTAATCATCATAAAATGCCTTATTTTGAATTTCTATTAAATCTTCAATGTCATCATGCGTAGCATGGGAAAACATAACATTATATTTCATAATTTAATCTTCTCCAATATTAATAATTTGTTTTTCATTTTATCTATAATGACTTTTAAACATAATGGGAATCCTGCAGAGTCATAAAAAATTTTTTAGATAATCTCTATATTATATATTAGTAGTAAATATACCTACGATTTTACTGCAGGATTCACAGAAATAGGCATTATCAAACTTTTTTTCACCCATTAAGCTCATATCCACATCAACTATGACTTTTCCGTTACTTCTGTCCCAAGCTTTTAGCCCTTTTTTATCGAACGCATCTTGTGGATACCATGTAAATTCCCCAAATATTCGCTTTCCTCTAAGAACTATACCGCCTTTAGTCATTTCTTTTCCACAAATCGGACAAATCATATTTTACCTCACAATTTATTTCAAATATATTTATTTGCTTAAAAATCTTATGTTAAATAGGCAGATTTTTAATTTTCATATAATTTTTTTAATAAGCAAATATTAAGTTTTCAACTTCCTACTGGGTTTTATGTATAATAAATTAAGCATAATGCGCAACGCACATTTTCTAACCTACCATGGTTTAGCATTACGCGTAACTCTTCACAGAATTGGCTTTTCATACATAGGTTATAATTACAGATTTTTGTATCAAATCAATATTTTATTTAATATTATCAAAAGGAATTTTCTTCAACTAAGGAGAATAAACCCAAATCAAGTTCATCATGTATGTGAACTGATTTTTCTATATATTTTTTAATTGTTCCAATACCTTTGTTGTTCCACTAAGTGGAATATTGTCTTGATAAATCATATTCATAGTAAGTCCCCTTTTTTTGAATAATCTATCCACGATAACATAGTAGTAGAAATCAACCTACCAGGCATTAATATTATCATAACAAAAACCAGCATTCTATTTATATCGTCAGAGATTCTAAATGGATTATCAAAGATTCCCCCAAACCAGCCAACATTTGAATAATCTGGTTTTGGTAAAATAAAATAACCGACAACACTATATACTGTTATTGCAGCTACGAATGATAAAGCTTCTTTCATGTGAAAAGAAATTCCAAAGCTTAGAAAATAAATCACTGCAAGAATTGCTATTGATACAATAGTCTTTAGAATTAAAATATGTAGACGTACCTTTTTTTCCCTTTTAACTTTCTCGACCGTACCTATTTCCCCTGGATTTATCAGTTCACCAATCAATTCCATTAATCCCATAATAAAAATCTCCTTTTGAATTTTAGCTCGAACTACGCTTGTTGCTCTACAATTAATGATATAGTAGAAAGATAATTGTCAACTTGTATAACATCATTTATTAATGAATCAATATCTACTGGAAGCATGGCAAGGACACCCAGAGTTGCAAGTTCTTCGTTTTTGCAATACCCATATTCCTTTTCCCTCAAACCATCAAAAATGCTACTGTCCTCCTGCATTTGTCTTTAGCATTGCCTTCTCCAAATTTTCAATAAATGACTTACGAATTGTACGGCATTGCCTGAGAAAAACTCAGATTTTAGAAAATCATAGCAACGCTTCATTTCCATAATGATCTGCCCGTCAGTCAAATCTGACATGGTTAGTACAATGAAAACCTTCTTTATATGCATCGAACATATTAACAACCGTTCTAAACATAATGAGAAGCTAGTTCGGAGAAATAGACAACCAAGTTCGGATGTCATTCAAGAGAAAAGATAAAATCAATTAAAAAAAACAGTAGTTACAATATATTGATTCATTTCATCAGACAGCGAATAACCAGTTATATATTTGCCGCTCAAACCTTGTTCTACATACACTTGACCATCAATTAATACTAGATAGACATGTCATGTCCACGCTTGCTGTTGCCCTCTTTTCTCGTATGAACACTATATTTGCAGGAGAGTTTTTTTGTCTCGTAATTGGATATATCCGCATAATAGTTTTTAATTAAATTAAGCTTTGATTTAACAAAACTGCCATAATCATCATAAAGAATACCGCGCCCATATTTTCTCGCCCCCTAATTTATTAAATATTATTATCTAATGCCTAATCCCAAAATATAAACATAATGGGCAGTTGTTTAGTTTCTGACTTCCACCTTATAAATTAAAAACTATCCGTTACTTCCATTTATATACTATTTTATTTCAAATTCTCCACATATAACTTTACTATCGAACGTTTTTTCATTTATAGGAACAAGTACTGGGGTAACCACTCTATAATTACCAAGAGGAATGTTTTCAGTATAAATGTTGATATCGTATATGCGTTTAAGCTCAGTATGAGGATCTAAATTTATTTCTTCCTGTGAAAAGCCAACTGCTTTTTCTCTGTATACATCTTTCCATTTGTTACCAACTCTTTTTTGAATATAAAAACTTTGTTCACATATTAATTGTTTGGTTGTAGTGTTTTTCCATGTAAAAACAATTTGTTGGGTGTTTGGCGAATATGAAGATTTCTCTGAATCAACTATAATTCCTTTTGCTGCAAATCTAGCAACATCTTCATAATCAGATTCCGTTGAGATTTCATTACCAATCATTGGGTCAGAAAATTTTTCTTCAATAATTTTGATGCTGTATTTTTCCCATAATTCATCTTCACTAATTACACCGGTAGCAAGAGGGCTGGATATGCTTACACGTCCAGGGCTATAGTCTATATACTTCTTATATCCTAAGTAATATTGGGGATTACCAATATCACAAACAATTGATGTACCGCCTTGACCTTTAATAAAACCGTCAAATAATTCAATTCCATATTGATTATCGTCAGTATTATAATTAAAACTGGTAATCTTATTTCCAGCGGCTAAGAGTTCATCCCATTTTATGTATTTCCCATGTGCCTCGTCATTACCAGTTCCAACATAATCACAAATAATTGTATCATCAATAGTATATTGTTTTCCATCTATTTCATATACTAAATGAAACGGAAATTCTCCATGCGTTATTTTAGGTGTTGGAGGTGCAGGTGCTAATTGAAGTCCAATGAATAAAGTGGCCCATGGCAACACAGTAAGACTTAATATACCTAGGAGAATTGATAGTGCTATCAGAGCTATTACAGTAATAATCTTTTTCAACATTTCACCACATTTCTTCTCTTTTAATTATTAATAATTTGCGTTCAAAAACAAGTTCACATTTGAAAGAAGTGGCTTTCTAAACATAATGAGAAGCTAATTTTGTAAGCTGATTTCAGATTATGACAATCTACAGGTTCCTTCAATTAATTCTTTTTCACTAATATAATTTACATTTTCATATCCTTTAGACAGAGCATAACTGTATATCATTGATATTAATTGGGTATCTTTTTTGTTCCCCCTATTATTTTTCTAATGCCGTTTATAATCATCACCAAACTGAATGCTCCAAAGGCAGCTATATGAATAAATTCAAGTATATATTCTACAGGCAAAAGAGACTCATCACTCTGAAAGACATTAATAATACCTAAAACAAAAGGGAACAGTGTCATGAAACCAATTCCTATAAGAGTCATTCCGATCATTTTAGGTCTTCCGCAATGAAGTATATTTCCCGGTATTTTACCACCTAAATAGTGCCCTGGGTTATACTGATTATCTTGCCATTCTTCAAGATCTTCAATATAATCGGTATTATCTTTTTCTTCTTTCATATAATTACCCCTTTGAATTTTATAACTTAATGAGAATTAAGGTTCTTTCTGATAGCTGCTTATGTAAACTGAATACCCTACGCATAAAATCCTGAATTTTGGTAGCTACAAATGGTATGACACAATTTGTTGTGTTACTTCAACCGCCAACCAGCCTTCTACTTTTTTATATCATCAAACCACTTTTCATCACCTATGCTGTGGTATCTTGTATACTATATTTGTAAATACATTTTTTTAATAATCCACTAGCACTGTTTTCTGTATCCTTCAGGCAATTTATATCACCAAAGACAAAGAAATTGTCCTTAGCACGAGATACTGCTACATTCATTAAACTCTTATTTGCGTCGATAAAAAAGCAGCCCTCTTGTTTTCCATACACTGTGGATAATATGATTAGTTTCCGTTCAGCACCTTGAAAGGTATGTACAGTCCCAACACTTATTTTTGAATAATTTGTTGGCATTTGTTTTTTTAGTTCCAATTCAATGCATTTTACTTGTGCCTTAAATGGTGTTATAATTCCAACTAAATTTTCCTTTTCCTCTGTAGGATAAGCCTTTTCAATAGTATCAAAATTGTTTCTCAACCATTGTACTATTTGTTCTGCCTCTATACGATTTATTCTACTGCTACCTTTTCTAATAGAATATTCTGTCTCTATTTGCTTAAAACCCATCTGCGGCCATTTTTTAATTGCAATTTTTTCATCATTTTTACCTTCCCCTCGCATTGGTTGAAGATTACCTTTATATACCAGCTCATTACAATAGTCAATGATTTCATCATAGCAGCGTCGATGTTCCCTTAGAAGCAGTCCTTTTTCACTGAACTTTTCATACTTACAGCATTTTGCAGCAACTTTCATTACGCTTGAACAGGAAGTATTTAATCCAACTTGCTCAAGTAGTTCAAATTCACCTAAAGTACTGATTGCACCATTTGACAAAGCCAATGCCTTGTCAAGTGCGCGATTCACACTCCATACGGGTTCTATTTGATAAACATCTCCAACAACAATAGCTTTTTTAGCAAGAGAAAATGCTCCAGCAGCGATTTCAGGAGATACTTGTCCCGCTTCATCCACAATAAGCAAATCAATATAGTTATATAAGAAAAAGTTTCTTTGATCTCCAAAAGCGAGGAATTGTTTGGGTAACATGAAAAATGTCATAACCAAGCATGGCGTAATCATTCCAAGTCTATTATAGAACTTTTCTAAAACATTTTTGAAATTCTTACCTTTTTGCTTTTCAGATAATTCGTCTTCTCCACTAACCCATCTGCACTCAAAATAATGTACCGCTAACCAGAATTCTATGTACCTGTGTTTCTTATCAATCAAATTGTTAATATAATCTAGTTCAAGATTATACTTTTCATCCTTTTCTCCATGTAACTCGATATTATGCTGCTTTAAGTGTTTTAATTCTTCATCATACTGTCCTTTTATTTTTTCAATTGCTGTTTTTTTATTTCTAAGTTCAACAAGCATATTATTATACTTATTATACAAGTGGCTATATTCTTCTCTGATTTCATCAAAGCCCATATATTCATTTAAAAAGCTTTGCTCTTGATTATTTATGAAGAGTCTGAATTCTGTTTGTATTTTTCTAGAAAAGCTATTTATAAATTTCAATAATCTATAAAGGAGAGGTATTCTTTTATAGCATTTTTCCCACTCACTTATTCTCTTACAGATTCTATCAATTGATTTTTGAGTTTCTTCAATCTGTAAAGCCAAACTTTCTAGATACATATCAATTTTTTCACCATTCAAATCATATTGGGAAATTTCCTGTGCTAGAGAAAGCAATGTTTTTTTACTCTTTTCCATATACAATAACTCATCATGTAGTTTGGCTTGGCAAGCTATAACATCTTTATACTCACCTTGAAAATATTCATTACAATTGCGTAGAATTTTTGCCATTGATTTATCAATATTCTTTTTATCTTCAATATCAGAAACAAAGAATTCTCCTTTTTGGCTGGTATATTGATACCCTTTAGAATTTGCCTCTTTTATCTTTGATGTTGATGGAAAATAGGCTGCAAAATTATCTACTCCCTCAATCCATCTTTCTTCCACGTTTGATATCCCCATTTTTTTTATGTTTCCGAAGGAAGTAATAATATTTGTTACAGCTTGATTGTTTGTTGATGAAGCCACAATGAGTGGAGCTTTCTCCTTTTTAATTGCTCTTTTAACATACATATCAGCAACTATTGTTTGTAACAAAGTAGTTTTTCCTGTACCTGGAGGTCCATTAACAGCCAAAATTTCACCATCACCCATGCAATTGAAATGATTAACTGCTTCTCTTTGGGACGGTGATAAAGAATGTTCTCCACTCATTTGCCCACAATGAATTTGCATTTTTGAACATTCATTTTCTATTAGTTTATGTACTTTTGTTTCTTCGGTAGATATAAAATTATTATATAGAGATTTTTCTTGTTCATCTTGCTGCAAGTGATTATACAAATTTAAGATATGAAAAGTAGCGTTAACAGTATTATCTATAAAGATATACATATTTTTTTCTAACTCAAATACTGATTCTTTTGAATCTAAATTACGAATCGAATTCTCTCCAAATTCTGATTCTGTTACAGACTCATAAAACTTCATAAAGAAATCAGCGTAATCCATCCAAGACTTTATTTTCTCAATTTGGTCCACGTGGTCGCTCATAGAATTGTCAACCACACTGGAATCTCCAATAGCTAGTTTGGATTCAACCATTGGCCATAAATACTCCCTTGGAAACCAAGGGAGCTTTTTATCTCCTTCATTGAATAAGAGTAAACCTTCATCATTAAGCATTGCAGGTATATAGTACACTCCAGTAAGCTCCTCAATTTCCTCTTGCACTTTCTCGTTTGCCTCAAAAATTGTTTTTATCGTTTTAGCACATATAATTACGTTGACAATAGAATTTTTCTTACTCTCATTAGTATTCTTATTTGCTTCAACAAATAAATTCTTACAGATTATAGGATTAATTTTTCCTTTTAATACTTCTTTGGGATCAAGTATGTAATAATTATCCGTTTTAAAATCAATGCCCCTATTAGCCTGAGCTGCAACGGCACTTCTAAAATATTGCGTCATTTCTTTTGAGTTATTATACATTTTGGTCCTTTCTAATTCAACTATGTAGTGTTAATATAAAATGCCTACTAAAATATAGTTTAAACATAATGGGAAATTTAGTCTCGGATTATATCTTTCCCATAACCTGAATTGAGCCGTATCGTTCACCTGACTAACAACAGCTTCAACTATGTATTTTTATGTTCCCTTAGGCATATCATGTCCCATTCCTTCGATCAAAAGTAATTTAGCATTAGGTATTGCGCATGCTGTATCTTGCTTTTTAGCATCTTTTCAGCATTTTCATGTAGTTCCATTAATCCACACCCTATATTGCTTTTTTCTGAAATCATAGTGAATGAACAAACTTCCCATCAAATGAACAATTTTAATTCTTGTTTTGGTACTGTTCAATATTTTTAGAACTGTAGCGAAGGAAGATTGGATATACCAATAATACTACCAGTGAATACAAAATGAAAAATACTATAAATGGAATATCATAATATTTACAAATGAAATATTGAAATAGCAAGAAAAACATTAATATTACAAATACTAACATTGTACGGGGTAATAAGATTTTGTACTTGGCTCCACAATCTTTACAAGTGATATAGTTATTTACCCAGCTGGCATAGAATCTTTCTTTATAAGAAAAATGATGATTGCATTTAACACATTGTTGATTTTTCATTTAATTTCAGCCTTTTATTTTTGTCATATATATTTTAGCACTTAGTATAAACATAATGGGGAGTTACTTTTGTCTTGGAATTCTTCATTTTTCATCAGTAAAAACTCTTTACTCAACAATTAGCTCTCTCCGGCAATTCATTCTTCCATTTTCTATATACATATATCGCTTGAATGACTCCAATTACAGTTATTATTATTAAGTATCCAACAGTTAATATTTTGGAATGATAAACATGCCAAACCAACAAACTCACAGAGATGGCAAATGGAGTTATCCATAAGGTTCTAATAAATTTTCTTCTATAACTTAAATTCCAATAACAAATTTCAAATCCTATATCTTTTTTCATTGTCACACCTTCAATAATATAAATAATGTTATCCTTCCACCATTAATAGAATGGAAAGTTTTAAATTCATTCCTCTTTCTGCACTGCAAAATAAATGCCCCAATCCTTTAATTCATCAAGAAGTCAAAATATATTCTTCCCATCCGTTAGCCATGATGTTCAGTTGAACTCATGGCTTTCTTAGACATAAAAGCAAACTTATATTCTTTCGGATCAATTAATTTACAAATAGAATCTTATACTGTGAGTGCTTTCCTAATAATTAGTATACATTCAATGATTTCTTTTTTTTTCACATCTGATATTTGCATAGATAACTTTACTTTTTCTAATAACAGCATTAACTCCCCTAGAAATTCTGATGAACTAGTAAAACTCTCATTATTCCAATTTTTAAGATCATTTGCTAGATTAATTTCATTATTTTTTTGTAATTCTAACCTTATCCTTTTTACAAAATTTCGTAATTCATCATTATCTTTAATATCCACTTTCCCATTCCTTTTGAAGTTACAGCCGCACTATAAGCTATTCCCCATTCCTGCGCTTCAATCTTATGATTAGGAACAAGCGAAACGCCTCAGAGAGGCGTCCGCTTTGGGTTTATGGTTTTTCAATGTGAAGTGTTACTTGACGATAATGGTATATTCGACGTTCTGAAGGAAGTTTGCAGTTCCTTCCCACGGTCTGTAGTACTTGAAGGAGATCGTCGTTTTTCCGGGCTTTAAGGCCTTGAAGGACCAGTTGAAGGTGCTGCCTGCACCGATGAGCGCAGAGTCCGGAGTCGAGGATTCGTTCGTCAGGCTGATGATGCTGTCATCCGCGATGTCATACTGCCAGGAATATCCCGTCGTTGGGTTTCCTTTCAGCGTTACGCTGCAGGAATCACCAACCTTTAATGTGTTGTCCTTTCCTTCAACCAAAACCGTCGCGGTCTGATTGCTGGTGCCGCCGGTAAGCTTCAGTTCGGGCTTCAGCAGATCTGCCAGGTCCGGATAGTTGATGCAGAAAGTCTGAATTCCCGCTGCATATGGGAAATACTCGTACTGCTGGAAATAGACCGTCACGCCGGTGCTGTCAAGATAATATGCCTGGTCCGTAGCAATGGCCGAGAATGTTGTCAATTCATAGAGATCTCTCGCTTTGATATCCGATTTGATCTGCTTATTGAATACGGCGCCATAATCCGATCCCGTATTAAAAATATCCTTCATCGCAAATTCCTTGCCGGTTGCAAGATCAAACGTATAGGAAGTCTGCAATGTGCTGCCGTGGGCGCCACCAGTGAATTGATAATTGGTGAATACGACGCTCAGCATGTTATTGCTGTTGTATTTGACCCGATAATCGAAGTAGGTCTGGTAATGAGTATCATAGCCTGTCGGGAAATCTGCCAGTCCCGCAAGTCCCATCTGCTTTGCATCATTTGCTTCCTTTTTAAATAACTCATTGAGCGTATCCTGTACCTTCTGGTTTGCAAGGCCACTGAGCTTTGGGTAATAGAGCGTGATATCAATTTTCTCGCCTTTGGAAATGTCTTTCACGGTTTCAATGATGATGTTGTTTTTCGCTCCTCCATTGGATACTGTGATCAGCTTGCCTGTGCTGTCCTCCGTAACCTTTAATCCGAGACTGTCGCTGAAAAAGTCGCCGCTAAGGTAAACTCTTCCATCATATTTTTTGAAATCTCCATAGTAGTCATGATCTCCTTCTGAGATCATATAGGTGTCCAGATTGAGGGATTTCTTTTCGGTTCCCTTCGTCATATGCACGGTATGATCCGCAGCGGACCAACTAATCTGATAACCCAGCGATTCTCCGATGGCTCTCAATGGCAAATAAATTGTTCCCTCTGAGTCGTAGCCTGCAGCGTTGAGCTTTGTTCCGTTCAGTTTTACGGAACAGCTTTTATCTGTATCCGCATATGCTGCTGCCGTCCCTGCGCAGAACATCATTATGATAATTATGCTTCCTGTTATGATTCTTTTCATGTTTTCGTCACCTCTTTCGATTATTTAGACTAACGCCGCAGGAAAAAGTTCCCACGTTTTTACATATATCATCTGATTCTGCTAATAATCTTATGTTTCTTTAATTACTAGAAATGCTCTACTGTCATAAACATAATGGGAAGTTGGTATCTACGCAAATTAAATATTTTCAAATTGCTGAGTCTGCAGAGAACACAGGCCTTCCATCACGCCAAACATTCTTTTTAATACTTTTGTATTCTAATCCTAAACCGTATATATATCTCCAAGTTTCTTCATTAATTGATTGTTTTCTCTTTTGTATTTTATCAATATCTTCCGATACAAATTCTGCAATAATAGGATAAAATCCATACCAATTACCCAAAGCATTCTTTCCAATAATCAAGTCCCTCTGATAAGGTGGCATTCCCCATATGTATTTATTGTTAACAATCTCATCTTTTCTTCTATGTTGAATTCTTTCACATATTCTTGAGGATAATTAAGCATTGCAATACAATCTAACTCATCAGAATAAGCAGCAATTAACAATGGTTGTATAGAAAGCACAATAGCAGGCTGACTATCACCGTAAAAAATATGCTCTTCAATTATTGCTCTAACTTTTCTCCTAAAAAGTCCTATTACACCATATAAATCTGGCTGTAACATTTTAAGCTTTTTATGAGATAATGTAATATTTACTGGATCTGATGCAACTGTATTATTATTATGATATTTCATATCATTTATCTCCTTGTTTTCTAAATTCATTGCTTTTAAATTTGGTATTTATCCATCACAAACATAATGGGAAGTTTGATAATACCTTTTATGCTAGGCCTTAGCTATAATTAGAACTTTACACCATTCACTTTCAAAGGAGCAGTCGAATTTACTTGTCATATTTGGACAGCAGAATTTTAAATTATTGCAATACTATATATTAATAGTAAATATACCTACAATTTTATTGCAGGATTCACAGAAATACGCATCATTAAACTTTTCTTCACCCATTAAGCTTCTCTTAGCATCTATGTTTTTTCTATTACTTCTGTGCCAGTCTTTTAGCCCTTTTTTATCAAACTCATTTTGTGAATACCATGTAAATTCCCCATCTAGTTTTATCCCGCTAAGGATTATACCGCCTTTAGTCATTTCTTTTCCACAAATCGGACAAATCATATTTTACCTCACAATTTATTATTAATATCATTTTGTTTATTAGCTTAAATTAATTTTATTCTAAATAGGCAAATTTTCAACTTCCTACAGGATTTTATGTATAGTAATTAAACATAATGGGAAGTTGAGCGCCCTTATCTTCTACACTTAATTTTAAATTAAGAAGTTGAGATGTTTACACATACTAGTTGGCTCGAGAGGATAGTAAGTATGTCATTTGAGTATGTTCGATCGTGGAAACATATCTACTGCGATTCTAGCACTATCGGTAGACGGGAACAAATCAACTACTTTTTATCCATGTTTGAATTTTACTCTCTATTAATGTTGCATCCAAACTTCCATCTAATCCATCCTCAGTAATAATCAAATTCCCAAGCGTTTCTGAAATTCCCACACTTTCATAATTTGCTCTTTTCTCATCCCAACGCTTTTTATATGATTTATCTCTTAGCATTCCAAGATGCTCTAAATAAACAGTTTTGCCTTGGTAGCGTAGAGTAAAATCAGGAATATAAGTTTTACCACCAACATTTAATGGTTCTTCATAGAAATACTCAATTTTCATCTTATCGAGAATATTAGCCACAATTACTTCGGACTTTGATCTAACCATTTCACCGCCAATCGTTTTATGGATCAATTTTTCTTCAAAGTAACGTTTTTGTTTACTAGACTCTATCTCAATGATGTTTGGTACTTTGAATAAGTCTGTATATCGCTGTTTGGTATCAGAATACCAGTCATTCGCATACTGAACTAATTCTTGAATTGACAAATCACTTAATACAATTAGTTTTTCTTTTTGGCGAGAAAACGCAGTATACAAAAGTTCTTTTGTAACATATGAACTTTTGCCATTTATCACTACTATAGTTTTGCCAAAGCCAGAACCCTGTGATTTGTGAACTGTAAGGGCATAAGCAAGTTCTAAATTAGAATCGCTATTATCACCACCAAAATCAGCTTTAGTATATGAAAATACTTTTCCTTCAAATGAGCAAAAACGGAATTTGTACCAACTAGTATTCTTATCATTTTTGCCATAGTGGCTTGGGTAATCCACCATAATGCCAATTTCACCATTTGCAATATATGCTCTGCCCGATGAACCATCCCAGTAATCCTTCTCACAATTTACATTAGATATGACTTTATCTCCGTATACAATATTTTGTACAGATTGAGGCCTGTTTTTTGAAAACGAATATTTACTCCATTCATCTACAATGTCTTGACGATACTTTTGGTGAAGCTGATTATTCATATAATAGCTTCCCGCACCAATAAATTTAGTTGGAGATAGAATTTGCCAGTCTTCTATATGTTCACTAGTTGGATATTTTGTATATTGGCCTACAGTAGCTCCCAAACTTTTATTGAAACCATCAATATCATCTTCATTTGTCATATTTGTAACTTCCACCAATTCTTTAAAGAACACTTTTTCTAACTCGTCGAAATCGGTGTATTGAATATATTTAAGGCGATTATCTGTTTGATTGTCTTGAATACGGTAAATTATATCTTTATCCACTGAATCCGAATTAGAAAATATTTGTGCAAATGCTAAATCATCACCGCCTGAACCTTGTCGCATCTCAGTTTTCAATGATGCAACCTTTTCAGGATAAGCACTCTCTAAAAAATTAATCAGATCAACAAATGGGCGTCCTGCTCCTATTGGAGGTAATTGATTTGGATCTCCTATGAAGATAACTCTTTCAGCATGAGAATCAACAAGCTTCAGTATGCCAGCAAACATATCTTCAGTCAGCATTGAACTTTCATCAATAATAACTGTTTTGGCAATACTTGAACTAGGTAGGCTTGGCATCTTATAAGCCATTGTGTTCCAACTGAAACCTTTTGAGCGATTTAAGAATTGTGCCACAGTCATAAACTCAGCTTCAACACTATTCTTCTTAAATGAATTTTCAAGTTGAACTCTTGCTTTTCCAGTAGGAGTTAATGCCAGTACTCCACCAGCCTTAATTTCTTTTGAAGAAGCAAAAATTCCCAATGCTGATGTTTTACCCGTCCCTGCTCTTCCCAATAGGGCTGATATCTTAGATGATTCGAGAACCCTTAATGCTGTCGCCTTTTCATCACGAGCCTGTTCATCGTTCGATTCATTATTTTCTTGAAGTTCTCCAAATTGATTGTCAATAATTTTTCTCCAGTTTTGTTCACTTGATAAACTAATACCTAAACGACTATTCACTATATCGACTACCAATTGCTTATAATCTTGATATTCTTTTAACTTGATGTACGTGTTTTTTTCATCAACGTGCAATTCACATTCCTGCAAGAAGGTAAGAACACCTTCAATCTTTTCTGTTTGAAAATCCGTTTTATTATCTAATGGTAATTTGTTAATTTCTTCAATAATTTGATTATAACTGAGTAAAGTATGACCTTGATTTGCGGCTTGAACTAAAACAAATATCATCATTGCTCTAAATCGACGTTTATCATTTTCAGTTCTCATTTTGGTTGGATTCTTAAGAGGATACTTATTTTCCACCAACAGATTCACAAACATTGCATTGTCAATTTGAGAAATAGTAACTTGATGTTCGTCCTTTTCTTTTCGTGTAAGTTCGTATAACAGATATGGGTTTTCTATAATTTCAGATGCATAATTTTTCAGGTTACGCCAAGCATAAATAGCTTGTTCGACAGAAAGATTCAATCGAGACAAAAGTTCAAAGAAACAAGTTTTCATTTCATCTCTTAGTAAGCCAAAAAATTCATCCTCTTTGTCAGCTAAGCTATTATCCAATTTTTCGTCCCCAGTTTCTTTATCACCTGAAAAATATAACTTCAATTCAGAAATCAGGTCATTTTCAGAAGTATCCACATGTTTAGCAACATCGAAACCGTATTTAACACCCAAAGCTGATAAAATTGAGCCTAATCCTGGAAAAATACCACGTTGATTCCAAACGCTTTTTAATTGGTTATCTACATATTCAAGTTGAACATTAACCCATTCTTGATTGGCTTCTTTTAACTCAAGTTTAGCTATATTTTTCAATGCAATTTTAGCTTGATTGAGAACATCAATAGCCGCATCGTAGCTGACCCATTCAGCTGCATATGAAAATTCCGATCTAAAGCCTGCCGCTTCAAATAATGTGACACTAGATACATCAAAATCAGGATGTTTTTTTGTATACTCAGAAATTTCAAGGTATGGCATTAAAAAGCCATCTTTCCCATCTACTCTAATTGAATGAGCTGCATTTGTCTCCCAAATGTAGTTTTTTTCGTCATTGCTTCCATCAGAGTCATACTCATGTATTTCTACATTTGATACTATATTTCCTATTCCAGCAATTACACGCCTATTATCATCGATAAACGGAACTTGTTTGTAATATGGAAATATCAATGAATTGTGCGGGCTAATTCCGGAAAAGAAGTAGTCGAAAATCCCTTTTTGAGATTCTCCATGCGAAACCCACGAACTTGACCAGTTCAGCATTTTTTCTGTTTTTTCTAAGTCAAAATAAAAATTGTAATACTTTTGTTTCTCATTGGCATTATCCTTTAAAGTCCATGAAAAGGGACGCAATAAAAATGAATACGGGTTCATTTCAAAAGTTGTTTCTTCGAAATGCTTGAACTTATCATTTCCTTTTTTATATGGATGGTTCATTTTAAGATAAAGCTTGGTATCACTCATGAACGCAGCGTTCTCTGTAATCCAGTTTTGCATTTTTACTGGTCCTACCTGTTTATAGCTTTTACCTTTATTTGTTTCCTCAAACTCCAAGTCCCGTGACGATGCAATGTTGGGGATTACTTGAGCAGCTACATTATACCTAGGATTATTGTCTATTCTCCCAGTATAATCGTTATCCTTCCATGGAATTCTTGTTGAAAAGTGTTGTACACTGTTTGTTTGCGTTTTAATTATCTTACCCATTAACCCTCTCCTCCATTTCCTAGATAATAATCTAAATCACAAAAGTGATTGTCCCACATTGAAATAATAAATCTCATACAGGTCTGTAACAAATACTTCTTGATTTAAAAGCTAAAGTACCCATAATAAACTACCTTTTGATTTTATAAACATAATGGGAAGTCTAAAGTCTGGCCAAAGAATAAACTAATATTAATATATATCAGTGGCGTACGCCATACTGACCCCTTACCTAATATTGCTGGCATTTTATCATAGTTACACTTAATTATTTTAGTAAATCACATAATATCTTTAACCATTGCAATTCAGGATTAACCAACACATTTTCTTGTATTATTTTAAGATTTTCCGAATTACATTGAGGACATATTCTTTTATCTACGCTTAACTCAAAACCATTTCCATGTGAGGACTTTTCAATATATCCTTGTAACTTTGAAATGAAGAGTGTAGCCTTTTTCATATCAATTGAATCATTCAACTTATGCCCTTCGATTATTTTAGTCATCAAGTCAATATATCCACCCTTACTAAAAGTTGGTAGCCATCTAATCTCAGACCCATTAATTTCTTTAAACTTTACTATATCATTGCCATTTGGAATCAACACTTCAAAAGTACTCCCACAACTTTCACATTTATAAGTTAAGTTGTTTACCCAATACTTTTCAGGTAATTCAGGCATACAGAATTTTATCATTTAATTACACCTCCAACATTTACTCTTGATGGATTAAAGACTAAAGTATTCAGGACACCTGCTTTGTTGTTCCACTAAGTGGAATATTGTCTTCATAAACCATATTATCAAAAGTTGTATATTTTATGTTTGCTTCAAATGTGCAATTGACATCAAATGTTTCTATTGAACCCTCAGAAAACACAGAAGATTTTCCGTTACTTAGAATAGTATCATTTTTTGAGGGTGAAATTGATGCATCATGGTATGTTGACTCAAAATTTAATAAAAGAGTTTCTTTATCTAGAGAGTTTGCAATGATTTTAATAGTAATAGTTCTGAGGTTATCAATATTTCCAGTATATTTAATAACTCCATCTTCAAAATATTTATATTTCGAATCATTATAGTAAAATCCATTTGTTAATTCCCAATTTTCATTTTTACCACTAATATCATATATTAGTGGTCTTATGTTGTTATTGTATTGTCCTTTTTGTTCACATTACCTGAACCAACAATATAGGTGGACTCAAGAATAACAATAACAATTAAGATTGAAATCAATATATATATCTTTCTCATTACACCCTACCAATATCTCTTAATTATAAATTTACTAGTTCACATTACCACTATAAAATATCAGCCTTCATACTAGCAAAACTTATTTCTCATAATTACTATTTAAAGATTAAACATAATGGGAAGCTAAACTATTTTCCTTCTGATATAGTCAGGTCAATAAATTCATCAAACTTTTTTGCATCATCAAGATATTCTGGGTTATGCAAGACAAACAGCAGTGTATATCTCAAAAAATCCACTGCAATTTTTTCCACTTCTATTTTTAATCCACCAATTTCCAAGTATTTATCTTTATCCTTTAATGTTCCTCCATGAACAACTGTTGATCGATAATTGTATATCTTCTTCATTGCCGCCCTACAGACCTTAGGAGAGTACACATCGCTATGCTCATGAGTAAATACAACAGGCATTCTATTAGAAATAGTATAAGTAATCTCGCCTTTCGTACCCCTGACAAGAGAGATTCTAAACCAATTGTTGCATCTATTGCCATATCATCATCTTCATCTCGTAGCATACACCTATTGAGACGTTTTAGTGCAAAAGATAAATTACCTTTTCTTTTATCACCATCACATGACAAAACCACAGAATATAGTCTCTGAATTTCCTGTGCTTGTTTTGAATTAATGAAACTAATAGGTAATTGCATCCAAAATTTTTCAATTTCTCTTGCATTAACAAAATGTGATTTTGCTCCATATATAGGCGTTAAATCCGCACAGAATCCATCAATCCAACCTATAGGAAGAGATAGGATCTGTTCATATCCAATGGTATATCCTGTCACAGTTCGTATAACAGCCATAATGTCATCTATTAGATGTAGAGGATACGCATGATAATTCCGTGTAACTGTATTTATTGAAGTATACTCATCATTCTTAAAGTGATAGCCATGTAAGACAATCATATGAGTAGCACAAGCAGCCAACCAATCTTCATTATTTGATTCATATGTGCATGCTTGTTTCCGCGATTTTTGAATATGATCTGGAATCCGAACAATTTCTACCTGTTCAGCTAGTTTTATAGTTTCATCTTCAAATGTTGCTAAACAAACCGGAACACAAATGTCAATTTTTAAAGTGGTGTCTATATATCTCAATAATGTTTCTGCAATAAAAGGTTTAAGCTGGTTTTCCAAGTCTTCTGGAATAAGATGCGTTGCATTAATACTATACAGATATCTCTCTACTATACCTGACGCCATGGATTTTAGCCGATATTGAATACTATCAGTTCTATTATCTTCAACAAGCAATTTCTCCAGTTCTGGAGTATTGCTTATATATTCCAACAAGTCGTTAAACCCATCAATAACCTTAATATTTAATTTGTCATCGCTATAACCATTGAATATCGCCCCATATTGAATTCTCTCTTTTGGAAATTCTCTTAATTCATATCTTGGTATATCATGTGTTAAGAACGGTATCTCTTGATAATACTTCAAATATTCTGGGTTGTCCTTGGGAAATATCATATTAATAACAGGGTACTTATCATACCCAGTTATTCTGTTATGAGAGCCAATATACTTATGTGATTCAATTGCGACTTTTTTTGAAAAAACCAAAAATAAATCAAAAAGTGTTTGAGCCATTTCTTTTGTAACACTCATAGCATGACCTCCATGTATCTATTATGTTATAGCTTCTTATTATGCTATTCATACTCGTCCATCATAAACGTAATGAACAACTGAATTCACTATGAATTATGCTCATACCCTCATAGAATAAATACCATTATGGGGACACTAGAGATGCTAATAGAACCCGATTTATTCAGGCGTATTCGAGCTTTGCACTTTACGAACAAATTCTTTATAATCTGAATATTTATTAAAAAATATTTGTTGTAAATTAAACTTGGCACAAATTTCATAATCAAAATATGCGTTCAGTATGTCTATATGCATATTTACTATTTCAAAGATATGTTTAGCACAATCTATATAGTTGGAACCCCTCGGATTAATAGTCAAATGCATATTATGCTCTGGATTGCTACATCTGCACATTATTCCAGAATACACAGCTGTTAAAGAAGCGTGAATAAACTCGCTGTTATACTCGTAATACTTGTCATATTCATCTTTCAACCCTAACTGTATTGCATATTCTCGTGCAGATTTAGTAAAATAGTCTCCATTTATCGGTATTGGATCAAAAACACCGCCCTCTATTTCTGTTAGCAACTCATCAATATTGTTTACTTCGGGCATATCGCTTCGCTTAACCACATGTAACCTCATTCGATCTAATGCAAACACCCTGTACTCATTAATTTTATTTTCAGTTATCAAATATTTACTTTGCCATAAATTATCAAACAAAGTCCTTGTAACAAATGTTGACAATATGCCATTTAAGCCAATGGGATTTATTGAAATCTCTTTGATTAAACGTAGACTATACAAAAACTTTGACAGCAAAACTTGAGAGTCATCGGGTATGAGATACCAGTTTTCGCTTAATTCACTTTCCACATCTGAAATATTATTAAGGATATAATCAATTTGTGGATAGTATCGTAGCCTTGCCGATTCTGTGTAACAAGACATGTTTTTCTCAACAATTTTGACTAAAAAATCAGGAATAGGAGTTATTTCAATACCATTTTGCCTTTTGATCATCCATACACCTAAAAAGGTCGCATTAATAACAGCTTGTTTATCCTCCCAGTTCACAATTTTTTTTAATTCATTTTCTGAAATTAGTTGAAACAGATAATGATACTTTGCTAAAAGCAAAACCCTAGTTAATGTATGATACAGATGCTCTTTGTCTTTTGATTGCCTTACTATTTTATCGTGTTTTGATAGCTCGAAACTTTCATCTAAATACATTATAAATGGGATGTGATACTTAGATAAAATATCTAAAATATCTTTTTTATTTTCTTCGGTCAATTCCCATTCAAATAGTGTTAACTCTCTTTTTTCTGCATACTTAATTATTTCATTCAGATAAATATTGTTACCATTCTCTTCAACTATCTTGTATAGCCAAAGGTGTCCAAGTGTCAGCAAATAAATATTTAATGCCTCCTCTGATTTTTCATGCTTATTAGGAAACAAGGGGTGTACAAATGCCTTTTTAGAATTATCTATTCTAAATTCTTTTATTAATTTGTTACTATACGACATGCGAATCCTCCTATTGTCATTTATGTCCTCATGCGGTTTCAAAGTTAAAGCTCAATTTCATATTATTGCTATTGCCCGTTTGTCTATCATAAACATAATGAGAAGTCATATTTGCCTACTGATGTCCTAGTATACTCATCTAACTGTGTTTCTCCAGTCATCTGGTACATCCAGCCAAAAAGCGGGAATCAAACAGGGTAAATAGTCACTTGTATTGGGCCATTCATTAAAAACATATGAATTTATTTCCTTGTTATCCTTAACTTTTATATTTGGAATTTGATACATTTCGCTAAACCAACCATCGAAATATTTGCTCATTGGTCCTCCACCACCATGCGGACAGCCTTTTTCTTTCTTCTCTCCTATCACACAATGATACCACCAAGTAATATCGGTAACTTTGATACCTAATTCAGTTAGAGAATTAATAAATTCAAAAACATTCTCTTTTATGCAGATGCAGTCAATATATCCCCATCCAACGGGTTGTATTTTATAAGTAAGTAATAATTTATCAAGCGCTTTTTTTGTTTCTTCATCAGTATTAATCATAGACGTCCTCCCATAAATCCCTTATAGTTTTAGATGTATTGCTTATTATTTCAGAATGAAAAAACTCAAACGCTAAATTCACCTGCTGCAAACTTATATTCAGTGTCTTTGATAGAAACGGTATAAATGGGGACGATAAACTTCTCTATTTCAAGCCTTTTATCTTTTTTCATTGTCACACCTTCAATAATATAAATAATGTTATCCTTCGACCTATAAACATAATGAGAATTTCAATCATATCGTTTATTTGTTTCAAACTGTGAAAAATAACATACAAAGTCTTATCTACTCCTTTTTAGAAGATTAATTATTGCTTGCATTGGTTATTTAAAATACCTTTTAAAATTATAAATATTGTACTCTACTTTAAAATTCTCCAGAAAAAGTTCTTCACATATTTTTGTTAATTACTTAGTCATTTTCCAAAATATAATCCCTATATGGAGTATAATACTTACCAAGATATGGATCATCAATATGCTTTCTCATTAAATCAAATGAATAGAAAAATGGTATATATTCATCTTCCTTATATTCTATATTCGCATACTCATATGCGATTTTGAAGTACTGTATTACCAAATTGGGTCTGTCTATCTTACCTGCGTCCTCAAATTCATATAATTGATTTAAGACTTCTATCATATCATTATAGAAAATAAAAACCTCATTTACCTCATCTGGAACATTTAAAACTTCAGTGGAACTTTTACAGTACTGCTTCAACTCATTTGATATATTTTTTTTCAGCTTACCAGTGAATATATTAGTATTACGCTTTATACATCTAGCTACATCATAGTAAACTTCATCATTTACAAAAGAGTTTATCATCCTCAACAGATTATCATACTGCTGAATCTGCTCATTATTTCTAGATCCATAGAGTATTGTGTGTGCATAAAATATTTTGTAAGCATTAATTATGTCATCCTTAGCCATACCATTAAGATATGAAATAGGCCGAAAGATCATTGCGTTTTCTTCTACACCTCTAGCAAATGCATCAACATAATCACTAACAATTTTATGAGAATCTAAAAAATTCATATAATAACCCTTTACCCCTTTGTTAAACTATCCACAGCATTATTTTCATACATTTTTATAAAGCAATATCATGGATGGCAATATTATAATTTCTACTAAGTGTGTGTGTCATAAACATAATGGGAAGTTCAGAAATCCCTTTAAACTGCTGATTATGCCTTTAGTATTTGCTCATAATTTTAAACGGTTACACTCTTTTCGAATAATACAATATTAACCGTACTAACCTTATATTCCTTTGTAATATGAAATCCGCATTTTTTATAAAAATAATGATTCCGTTCTTTATCAGCGGGGGTTTCCAGTGACCAATGATGTGCGCCTTTAAACTGCCTGTCAAGAAAGTTCATTGCTGCCTGTCCAATGCCGTTATTTTCGTATGCAGGTATCACACAGAGTCCTCCTAGAAAATATGTACCATCGTGATTATCTCGCACTATAATATCCCCTACAATAATCTCATCAACCATTAGTTTTTTGATCCCTATATAGAGTAATTGACCATTGCTTAAATTTCCATTATATCCACAATACCTACTTGCTCAATTGCTCATTATTGCTAATTATCTTATTTAGCAACTTTTATAAAAATAAAAGATACTATCCCAATTAAGATAACAGCTAATCCAGATATATTGGGCAAACCTGGTAAAATCATGATTAGTATTCCTGCTATTATAAAGATTATTGAAATAATTAAGCTTATTTTTTTAACATTTTATTTTACAATCCTTTCTAATCACATAGAGTAAAAAAGTTATTGACATACCTAATAAAAGCTTAGAAAGTAAACGGTTCCATTTTATTTATACACCCCGTCGAGCTGCGCATTATTGCTATAATACAAACTTTAAATAATCATATGTTCTAAGTATACCTCTCTTTTTCTACTTTTTGTGACACTGTTGCTCTTGGTTTTTCGACATAAATAGACACTTTTTTAAAGCATGAAAAAAGGAGGTTCTTTAATAGGAACTTTTAATCCTATTTTCTGAAACTCCTTCTAAGGGGCTCGTATTAACCGCGCTTAATTATCAATATAAAAGCATCTTATAAAAAAATCTGTAAAACGCTTTTAAATTATACTAAAAGTCTGTATTGGTCCAAGGTTTTTTACTACAATGAAACAGCCGATTTAGGCGCTCTAAATATGCTAAATCACTAATTTGTAGAATTCCCAGCCTTACCATTGATGCTAAATCACAACTACCAAGAAAGAGAGATGATAAGTCAGATTTTTTGCACTCTAATACAACATCTGTTTTCTCATCTTTAGGAATAATCGTCCATTTGCTTCCCTCCACATGGCTGTTTTTTTCAAATTTTAAGGAAATAGAAGATGATAAATGATCCATTCCATCTTCATATATTATCTTCATGGTTAATTCTTCGTCTGGGAACGATCGATATCCAGTCATTCTGATAAACATTTCTGGGTCAATTATTTTATGCATTATTCCAACTGCTGAAATATTAGTTTGTAAATTCCCAAATGGAATATAGTTTTCAGAACTGTCCTGAGGATTATCTAACAGATGATAAAAGTCTTCCTCCCCAGTACGAATAACAACCGTTTGCGCTTCATCTGCCTGTAGCCTAAGAAATCCTAACAGCTCTTTAAGTACATTACTATCACTATAGATTAATTCATCTACTTCCATGCGGTTAATTGTATAATTCACAGAACTATCACTCACAAAACGAAAAGCAACATAACCTTTTAAATTTTCACCATCCATATATCCAATGCGTCTTGTTAAAGTATCCAGCTCCATATTTCTAACTTCTTCTGCGAATTTTTCCAGCATACCATGGTTCTGTTTTACGAAAGATGAATAACATTCAAGTATCTTTGGCAACTCCTCTGAATTAAGAATTTTTAAATGAGAAATATCTGAAGCTCCAGGTAATTGAAGCGTTGAAATACAATATTCATGAAGCTTACTTCCAAATCCATAATCCATTTTCCTATAGAAATCCATTCGAAAAGGAAGCAGCAAGGCAACGAGAGCACCAGAATCATATGTATATTTTTCAAAATAACGAACCATTTCCAATGCTGCCCCTTTTTTCTTATGCAGAGGATGCACCGCCAATGACATTAACCCCACCGCTGGCTGCATCTCTCCAAAAAGATTCATAGAAAAATCAATGAGCTTCATAGTTGCAATAAGATTCTCTCCTTCAAAAAGGCCGATAAAATGAATATTTTTCTCATTATTCATTGATTTCAGAGTCTCTTTTCTATAATGTGCTCGCCCTTCTTCATCAATATTTTTAAAAGCTGGATAGGCATTAAGATAAATAGTTAAATATTCTTCAATAAAATTTGAATCAAGTTGGCGAATATTTCTTGATATTTTTTGCGTTTGCAACCCTACTTTCATTTACTTCCCTCCTATTTCTAATAGCAATCACAACTTATGCCCATAATCCGGTTCCAATTTTATTTATTACTTGACATTATATTTCTGCTCTAATTCCGAGGCCTTTTGCCCTGGCAGATTCAATTGCCACTTTCCCTGTTACTAAGTCAAGGATTGCCAGTCCAGTTGCATCAAATATGGTAATGTCACTGTCAGACTCTCTTCCTGAAATCTTTCCTGTTAGTACATCGCCAATTTCTCCTTTAACATCATCCGGTGAAATTTTTTCCTGCTTAATAGGTATTTCCATCTCTCCTACTCTCATACACTGATCTTTATCGTCAGCAAAGACCTTTGCTCCCAGAAAAATTTCAGGATCTATTTCTTCCTTGCCTTCCATATCAGCACCAATGCAACTAAAATGAGTTCCAGGCTTTACCCATTCTTTTTTTATGATAGGCAACCGGGAAGGAGTAACCGTAATAATTACATCGCTTTCACCAACGGAGTCTTCCATATTTGTAACAGGTTGAAAATCTATGCTGTATGCTCTCTCAATTCCAAAATTCGTTGCCAGATCGGCTTGTATTCTTTGGGATAATTTTTCTGCATTTGTATAATCAATTGGATCTGCAATAAAGACTTTATTTATTTGAGGAAGCAAAATAAGTGTGGCTGCAATCTGATATATGGTCTGCTTTCCCGCACCCAGTATAAATAGATTCCTTGAATCTCTCCTGGCTAGTGTTTTTGCTCCAATAGCCCCTGCTGCCCCTGTACGCATACAAGTAATATATGCTGCATCCATTACTCCAAGGGGGTCCCTGTTTTAGAATCAAAAATCATCAGCATACCATTAAAGGTGGGTATATTTTTTCCTTATTCAGAGGAAAATTGTTAAGCATTTTTAATCCATGCACACTTTCATCAAAGTCACATCCAGACCGTATATCCATTACAGCCTGTTGGTCTACAAAATCATAAGATACAAGGGCCAGACTGTGGTCTTCCCATTGGATTTTGATTTATATGCTTCCATTACTTTTTCAATTACTTTGGGCATTTCTATTGTCTTCTCTAAATCTTTACGCCCCAAAATCGTTACTTCCATAAGCTTTTCCCCCTTAATCGCTTAAAGTTTTAAGAAAATTACCAAAAGCTTCAAGACTGTTTTTTAAGGCTTCTGGTTTATCCCATCCATATCCAAGTCTAAAGCCTTTTTCTTCTTCGAAGCATTCGCCATGACACACCAGTATTCCTGCTTCATATGCCTTTTCACCAAATTCTTTACTGCTTATATCATAATCATAATTTACAAATGATATGGATGAATGGCTGTCTCCATAAATCTTAAGATGCGGCTGAACTTTCATCCATTCATTCACAATTTTACGATTCTCATTTACAATGTTTCTGCTTCTCTCTAAGATTTTATCTTTATTCTCCAGACAGATTGCAGCAATCATCTCGTCGAAAACACCCTCGCAAATGGTATTATAGGAGCGCCAGTTCTCCAAAACTTCATAATCCTCTCTCCTATTGGTTACAACCCATCCCACACGAGTTCCTGCCATGGAAAAGACTTTGGACATGCTGCTGGTGCAAATGCCTTTATCATACAAATCCACAATGGAAGGCATATAGAAATTATCCAGACCACGATAAATTTCATCACAGAGAATGTACGCACCCACGCTATCTGCAATTCTTACAATCTCTCGTAGTATGGATTCCCCACAATAGGTGCCGGTAGGATTACAAGGATTAGCCATTGTTATCATACAAGTATTTTTATCTACTAACATTTTTAATCGCGTAAGATCAGGAAGCCATCCATCTTCTTTTGTCATTCGCAGCTCTCTTACCTCAACTCCAATTGATTTAGGAAAAGCATAATGTTGCTGGTAATTTGGTGTTATCACCACAACATTTTTGCCAGGTTCTGCAAAAGCCGACATTACCATTGTGTTTGCTCCCGTACCCCCATGTGAAGTAAGAATTAACTCTGGGTTTATATTTTTATACAATTTGCTAATAGCTTTTTTCAGTCTAAATAAACCCTGAAAATCACCATAATGGAGATCAAGATTTTCTATGGAATTTAATAGATCTTCAGACTTCTGACCCGTAAGTTCAGCAAACTCTTTTACCGTCAGTGCATTAACACAGCTGGATCCAAGGTTATGTGGAACCCCGTTGCATCTTGGATTTAGCCATCTTTCAACCTTAAAATCACTTATTCTCATAATTTTCTCTCCTTTACTATATTCCCTGTGTAAATTCCTAATTATCAGGGCGTGTCACAAGTGTTTACTATTGGAAATTGATTGCACATGCTTTTACTTTATTATATTTGTCCTATTTACTTCTTTAAAGGGGGATACTTTTGTACTAATATATAAAAATTACTAATTATTTTTGTATATATCTATTACCAGTCTTGTTTTTTTAGAAAAATAATTTTACAATTATAATACAATCCGCTATATTTCAGTATTCTATTGAAATTTTAATTTGTATAATTCTACAATTATTTAGTAGGCCATAGGGGTAATATGTTTTATACTGTTTCAGATTTAATGAATTCATTTCAGCCTGACGTAACACTCATTGCTGGAAGTGGTGGTTTATCCAGAGAAATTGCCTCTGCTGGCATATTGGATTATGAGCTTGTATCTGAACTAAAGAACAAATATTTTCATACCAATTTTCATGAATATCAATTTGTAATGACCACATTTCTTTATACAAAAGACAACCCTTTTTTAATCAACGATGCTGTTAAACATTTAATTGCAAAAGGAGCAAGTGGTCTCCTCATTAAAAACGTCTTTCATCTTCAAATACCTGAAACTGCCTTAAGGTATGCGGATTCCAAGAATTTCCCAATCCTTATTACCACTACGCAACATATATTTTTCGAAGATGTAATATATAACGTCAACAGACATATTGAACAGCTAAAAGAAACTGATTTTTCGATCCACGAGATTGATATTTTACTCAATCAGGATCTTTCTGAAACCTCAACGAAGTACCACGTAAATCTGATAAATCCCTCTTTTGAAGAACAGTATTTTGCAATTTATCTTGAATGTGGAGATTTTTTCGACAGGCTGCAATTTATAAAGTATTCTCGCCAATATACTCAGAGTAAACTATATCGTCCTTCAAACCGCCTGCTTTTTCATAATCGGGGTATCTTTTACATCTGTTCTTCAGAGCAGATTACAACAGAGTACAAGGATGAAAACATTCAATATATCCTCAATACCTTATTTCCAGATAATAAATCTGCAATTGGTATCAGCGATGTTCATTTTACATTAAACGAATTTGCAGATTGTTTAAAAGAAAGTATGTATGCTGCTCTTATGAACCGTTCTGATTTATATTCTTACAGAAGGTTTGTGGATTTAGGTACTTATAAACTTATCTTTTCTCTTTGTAAAACCAATGAAATGAAGAAGTTCTGTGAATCCACCCTGGACCCTGTTAAAACTTATGATATTGAAAATAATTCATGCCTTATGGAAACATTAAATGCCTACGTGGATTCTAGTTTTGATTTTAGTGCAACTGCTAAAATGCTGGCACAGCATGTAAATACAATCCGGTATCGATTAGATAAAATAAGTTCTATTACAAATCTTAGCTATAAAATTCCAAAACAAATGGAACAACTTACCATTGCAGTACAAATTGATATATGCAGAAATCTGCTTTTAAGCTTTTAATCTGCTTCATTCTAAAATATAATTATTAATTGCAAAACAAAAGAGACCTTGGAAGGTCTCTTTTGTTTTTGTAATAATCAAACCAATCAAACAAAGACTGTACTTTATGTCTGATATGTTTTTGCCGACAGAAAGCTTGTGCCCAGCCAAAATTAAATCTCTTTCAGGAATTCCGTAAATTTATCCAGACCTTCTTTTAAAGTCTTTGAATCAAATGCATATCCAATTCGCACACAACCTTCTAATTCAAAGCAAGAACCCGGAGTAAATAATAGTCCCTTTTCCTTAATTAATCGTACACACAAATCATAAGAAGGAATGTTCTTCTTATAGTAAACAAGAGCCGTTGTTCCTGCTACTGGCTTAATATAGTGAACTTCTTCTGTCTCATTTACCCACTTATCAAGTATTTCTCTATTGTGATTAAGTATTTTTCTGTTTCGATCAAATATTTTATCCTTATTGGAAAGTGCAATCCCTGCAAACAGGTCATCTAACCTTCCACAGCTTATAGTATCATAATCCCGTCTGATTTTACATGCCTGAAGTACTTCTGGATCTTTTGATACAATCCATCCAAGTCTTAAACCGGCAAGTGAAAAAACTTTTGACATACTGCTTACAGAGATTCCTTTATCATAAAGATCTACTATGGAAGGCATATAACTGTCATCTTCTGATATACCCCTATATACTTCGTCTGATAGAATATATGCTCCCACATTTTCCGCAATTTTTATTATCTCTTTCATGATCTCCAAAGGAATCCATGATCCAGAGGGATTATTAGGGTTATTTATTGTTATCATTTTTGTATTTTTATCAACTAGGCTTCTTAATACATCTAAATCCGGCAGAAAATTGTTTTCTAAAGTAAGCTGTAAGGGTCTTACTTCTGCACCAATGGACTCAGGTATAGAATAATGCTGCTGATAAGTCGGCATGACAGATACCATATTATCTTTTGGTTCAATTAAGGAAATAATGACTTGATGATTAGCGCCTATAGCCCCATGAGTGGGTATCACATTATTAGGCTGAATATTTTCATATAAACCTGCAATACCTTTTAATAGTTCAGGTGAACCTTCTATGTATCCGTAAGTCATTCTTTCATCCCCCAAAGATACTAAAAACTCCTCCGGATTCTTCCCTGATAATTCCAATAGTTCTCTTAAAGTCATAGAATCAATGCAGGTTTCTCCTAAATTATACACTGCATCCTCTTCATATTCATTCATCCATTGTTCAACTTTAAAATTTCTAATCTTCATTTTTAATCCTCCATAATTGTATCTATAAATTTACAGTCGTTCCTATATTCTTTTTTTCTGCTTCTTCAAATGCTAGTTTTGCAGTTATCAAATCAAGCAAAGCCGTTCCTGTTGCGTCAAATACTGTAATTTGTTCCTCATTCTCTCTTCCCTTTGTTATGCCTGCTATAATCTCACCAATTTCACCTGCAATATCTTCTTTTGTGATGATATTCTTTTTAATGGGAATTTCTATTTCTCCCACATTTATGCACTGATTTACATCATCAACAAAAATCCTTGCTCTCTTAAGTATTTGCGGATCAATTTCTTCTTTCCCAGCCATATCTGCACCAATACAACTAAAATGTGTCCCTGGTTTTACCCATTCAGCCATTATGAGGGGCTCTCTGGCCGGTGTTACAGTTATGATAATATCACTTTTTTCAGTAGCGCTTTTTATATCTTTAACTGCTTTAAATTCCAAATCTTTATTATAGGTTATTCCAAGTTTGTTTAAAAATTCTGTCTTAATATTATTTACAAAAGCCTCAGCAGAAGTGTAGTCAAGAGCATCATAAACCATTACTTCCGTTATATCTGGAAATAACGTTAACATAGCTGCAATTTGAAAAGCCGCTACATGCCCTGCTCCCACCAGCAATAATTTTTCTGAATTAGTTCTTGCCAAGTATTTAGCCCCTAAAGCACCCGCTGCTCCCGTACGAATTCCAGTAATATATGAACCATCCAGAATTCCAATTGGTGCCCCAGTATTATCATCAAATACTAGAACAGTCCCTATCAGAGCAGGTATTTGTTTATTGACATTCTCACCGAACCAGGACACTACTTTCAAGCCAAACAAGCCGCTGCCTTTTAACCATCCTGATTTAATGTCCATGTCTGCAACACCGGGAGTAAACTCATGAAAAATAAGTGGGAATACCTCTGTTTCTCCTAATGCTTTTTGTTTATATACTTCTTGCACTTTATCAATAACCGCATTCATTGCAAGTATTTGCTCTGTTTCTTCCTTACATAAAACTTTCAACTTAAACATACTCATTCCACCTTTCGGTATTTTTATTTTAGTATAGTTTAATAATTTCTCTATTTCATTAAACTGCTGTACAAACCTGCGTCCATTTTTTTGTATAATATACAATGAATAAAATATCATTAATATAATTAACAAAAAAACAAAGCCCTTAAAAGCTTTGTCTTTTACTTTTTTAATTCATATATTCATTAAGTAAATAAATCTTTATAGCTACATCTAAATGTTCAAAAAACTCCATTTTATTACTTTGGGGATCAATTAATTCATGTATCTTATTTACTCTGTAGCGCACCGTATTTTTATGGCAAAACAAACGATTTGATGCTGCATTTAAATCTCCCCCGGCCAAAACATATTGTACCGCAGTCTTAATTAAATCACTTTCCCCTTCATTTATATTTAATATTGAATTTAAATACCTTTTCATATATTTTTGCAGATATGTGGATTTTATTTCAGGCAATAGAATTTGATAGATTCCGATTTCTTCATACTTTATTACCTTTTTATTTTCAATTTTACCAACAATTGCAGCCTGCACAGCTTCTTCCAGAGCCATCTTTATTTTGCTTCTGTCTTCATGGACCTCACTCATTGCAATTTTAAAATCATCTTTTTTTAATCCCAGATAAAATAGTGTATCCTCCAGTTTATGCTGTAAATTTCTATCTTCTTTATCTGTAGAAAATATAAATAAAATATCCTTCTTGTATTTTGAAAAAATACATCTGCTCTCTAGCTTCTCCGGCGGATTAAAGGATAAAAGTAAATTCATTACTTTCTTCTCATCTCCTATTTCTACATAAAATGTTTGTATTTTATTTTGTAAATTAGGATTCATTGCATCAATTCTGGATTCTATTTCTTCCTTGGAAAGTTCTTGATTGATGATTTCTTTTATTTTTTCTTCAATTAAACTAATATTAGAGTCTGCCTTTAACAGATTCATTATGCTAAAAATAATATCTTCAAAATAGGCATCTTCATCTTGAAATTCTAAAATGGGTAAATTATTATTATCGGCGAAGTCAATAATTTCTTTTGGCAACTGTTTATAGATGACATTTTTGTAGGCAAAAGCACTAATGCCGAAGTCTACCAAATTTTTCATAGCCTCCATTAAAATTGTCTCGTCGCCCTTTGCAAACAGAAGACTGCTTAGCACAAAGCTATTTTTATCAAACATGATGGCTCTTTTATCTTTATAATCATCAACAAACTCGAAATCTAATACCTGAGCTGCTTCAAGCCTGCGATTTAGCCCCTTTTGACCAGCAACGATTTTAAATTTTTTAAAAATATCCAGTTGAAACAAGTCTTTAACATATATTGACATAACTTAATCTCCTACTATGTATAATTGAGGACTTATTATTTAACATTAGGTGGTATACACCTTTTAATTAATATACTAAAGTGTATTATACCAAATCTGCTATTTCTTCTGTAATATATTTTTCTATTTCTTAATTAAGGTCTTGATTTTTCTCTTCTACATCTTATACAGCTTATCTTTAGTGTTGAACAGTACAACACGTTAAAAATATTGAAATATAAGAATGTTCTACGTTCTTCATATTCAAAACAGTACAACACGTTTCTAAGAATTATGCTTCATATTGTTTTGAAAGTAGTTATCAGCAATTACTACATATTTTCAAATATATTCCCATCTATGCTGCTTATTTCATCAATAGGGATCTCTGTATCATCGGTCATAACGACAATCCTTTCATATTCATTTATCTTTTTAACCGTACCAGAAGTGGTAACATAGGATCCGCCATTCTTCTTTTCATCCGGCTGAAAGTAAGTGATTGCGATTTGGGTATGTTCTTTAATCCGATCTAAGATAATCCGTAACTTATTGTTCAAAACATCTTTCATATATTCGTCTATGGCAACTCTCTCATCAGTCAGTCTTGCAGTTTCTTTGATTGCTGCATCATAGCCAGTTAAGGCGGCGAAGGGAGAAAACTGAGCTGCCCGGTCACTGACTGCCATATGAGGGTGTGTAGTAGAAACATGATGCGGTAGATGTATAATATCGTCATATGTCCTTGTCATGCCTTGTGCCCTCCAATCTGCTTATTCCGGTTTAATGTAGTAGCACCTTCCTCAAGATTCATCCCCTTTAGAACTGCGTTTTTGCCGTATTTCCTCTTTATCTCGAGCAAAGCTTTTTGCATCTTTTTTTCTTGGTTAAACTCGGCTTCTTCTTTCTCTTTTTTTGCTTGTAAAGCCACATAATCAGTAAAGAAGTCAAGCTGTTCAAAGCTATCATTCTTTTGAATGCTTCTCTCATCAATAATATGATTCGCTGCGATATTAACTCTCCTGATCAAAAGATTTTTGTTAACAATGCGCTCAAACAGTTCTATGACGGCATCTATAATAAGCTTGGTCGAGGAGGTCTGCCTGCCAAGATTTACCGTACCATGGGCAGCTTTCGGAACATAACGTCCGTAATGGTCTATAGTGATTGGCCCACTATATAATTCCTTTATCTTCAGGTCTGTCAGATTTTCAATATCATATCCAACCGTCAAAACTAGTTGGTCGGTCACAAGCCTTTTGTCCACCAAATCAAGTACCAGTAAATCTGTCATTTCTCGCATGATTAGCTTCGCTTTGTCAAAAGGATAGGCGCATTGAAGTACCTGCCCAGATCCAATGCTGTTTGTACTTGGCTTATAGGCTTTAATATCGGCAATTGTGCATGGCTCCCAACCCCACGCATGGTCAATTAATAGCTCCGCATTGATGCCGAATAGCTTGTATAGTAAATCTTCATTGTAATAATCGCTAGGATTACCGAGAGAGCATCTTGCAATATCTCCCATAGTAAAGAGACCTTGTTTCTCAAGCTTTTTGGCATACCCTTTACCAACACGCCAAAAGTCGGTTAGAGGTCGATGCGACCACAGCAAGCAACGATAGCTCATTTCATCCAATTCAGCAATCTGCACACCGTTTTGATCCACCGGAATATGCTTTGCCTGAATATCCATAGCTACCTTGGAAAGGTACAAGTTTGTGCCTATTCCCCCCGATGCTGTAATGCCAGTTGTTTTAAGTACATCCAGAATCATTTTTGTGGCAAGTTCACGAGCCGAAAGATTGTAAGTGCTCAGATAATCTGTAGCATCAATGAATACCTCATCAATGGAGTAGACATGGATATCTTCGGGCGCAATGTATTTCAAGTATATATTGTAAATCCGGGTGCTGTACGCTAAATAAAGCGCCATTCTAGGCGGAGCAATAATATAGTCTAGCGCAATACCCGGTGAGGATTTCAATTCAGTATCGCTGAAGGAAACACCAGAAAAAGCTCGTCCTGTTGCCTTATTTTGCCGTGCCGCATTTATTTCCTTAATCTTCTGCACCACCTCAAACAGCCTGGGTCTACCGGGAATACCATGTGCTTTTAGAGAGGGGATACGGCGAGGCAAATGGTTTTTTCAGTTCGACTTGCGTCAGCAACAACAAGGTTTGTGGTCAGCGGATCAAGTCCTCGTTCCATACACTCGACTGAAGCATAGAATGATTTTAAATCGATTGCAAAATAAATTCTGTTCTTCATATTTATTCTCCGGTCGCCTCCTTAAAATTTATTTATTTAAATTTAGTTCTTTATGTGAAAGCATTTAAATCCGCTTGCCTTCTAAAGAATTCCAATCCCTTTAAATCTTGCATTATGTTGCTTCTAAGGGCTTAGAAATTCAATTGTTTCTTTACTTCTCATCTGATTTTTTATGATATCCTTAGGTTCATCACTTTTATAGTAAGTGAAATAAACTCGCTCTGATAATCCTCTGAAAGTACATTACAACTTATCATTCCTATTTTAACTAGTATGATTATATCAAACATCTAACCAGAGAACAAGCGTTCTTTTAGCTGATAAAGGTGTAGAAGTTATATTAATATAACAGGTACCATGAGCTAATATGCAATGGGGATTTCTACATCATTTATATCTTTATAAAAAGGATGTAAATGCTTTTATTTTTAAGTCCTTATTACAAGCGTAATACTACTATTTTGATTCTCCTATATTTTTCAAAAATAAAACTCTCATTTCCAAGTCACCCTAAACATAACACAACTATCTGGACATACAACATCCTTACACTGCCGGTTCATTTTCGTTGGTTACATAGGCGCAAGGCCAGCTTGTTTCATCAAATGATTTGCAAGTATGTTGATTAATACTTTGTGGCAGAGCATACCTCCTAAATTTGACACCTTTGACCAATCAAACCTATCAAAAAAAAAAGAAGCATAGATGCCTATTGCTAATCCAATTTCATCTATGCTTATATTATACGGAAATTTTCCGTGTCCTTGTATATATACTCAATCTGTTTGGTATTCCTTTTTCCATTAAAGATACTGCCGTCCAGCTTAAATAGGCAGAATTTGCGTCTATGTGCAGAATATCCACTTGGAAAACCCTCTCATATTTTGCATTATTCAGAACGTATGTTTATTTTTCAATATATAAAATTTGGTACTGAGTATTTAGGCTAAAATGAAAAGTTAAATTCCATATGCAAGAGTAAATTCAATATATGCTGAAATTACCTTAGCACAAGAAGGTCGCCCTGCTGCTTTGGAATATATGAAAACGAAGAATTTACATCTTTAACGATGAATCCTTTTGCAAGTAATCATACGGCAAGACCTCCACCGTAGCCATAAGCATTTTCCAGTCCATATACTGGTTCTTTTTTTAGCTGCAATATTTCTTTACTTTTCACATGAGCTTTGGAAACTCAGCTGGTGTATTTTCAAATGTTATCTCGCAAAGTTTCGTGTTCCAGTAGTCTAATATGACTACTGTGTGGGTTTCTTTTCGTCTATTCACTTTGATTTTCCTCCTGTTTGGCAACTGAACTACAACTACAACCTCAACTGATGAGTCTCTCTCCTGGAATTACATCCTCTGACAACCAAGTGGACAAAGGTGGGTAAGTATTATTTGGTCCGGGGGCGCCTGGCTAATTTGTGTGTGATATTAACTCTAAAAAAATGATTAGTTTTAAAGTCCGATTTACTCAAAAATGAAGGACATAGAAGAAAAAGAGTTTAACATAGTCAACTGAATGATGTTTGATTTGCAGATACAAAATGGCATACAAAACAAAAACAGAGAAGAAAAAACAGCATTTGTTTAACTTCTCTGCTTAAATGTTTTTAAATTTTTACTGTGCACATAGGGTCCATTGAATACCGAAACAAATCACTCTAAGAACTGCGCTACATCATAGTTTGCTATTGTTTTAGCTAATTGCAATGGCGATATTCCATGATTATTAACTAGATTTTTATCGGCTCCACATTCAGTCAATAAATTGATTACTTCTCCTCTTCCCTTTGCATTAAATACTGCCCTAAATAAAGGTGTGTTGCCATGAATGTCCTGAGAATCGACTTTAGCATTATTGTCAATAAGCAGTTTTGCAAACTCTAGGTAATAGTTTTGAGCTGCATAGTGCAGTGGTGTATATCCTAATGAATCTTGGATATTGATGTTGGCTCCCTTTTCTATTAATACTTTTGCTAGATCGATTTTATTATCTATAGCAGCATGAATTAATGGAGTCCGTTTATCCTTGTCCTGCGCATCAACATTTTCTCCTGATTCTATTAGTTTTTTTAATGAATCTAAGTCTGTTTCAGATAAAATTGCTTTAAATATTTTTTCCATTTTCTACGCCTCCCTTATTTTGGCATTTCGTATTTATGACTTCTATTAGAGATTGGGTCTTCTATTTGGTAATAATCCGGATTATTCATTCTATCATTGAATTCTTTTTGGGTCAAACCTTCACTTTGGGCCTTAGCTTTTTCTCTCCAGAATTCATTTCCAGGCTTATGCCCCAGATCATATTTTCCCTCAATCGGCATACCTGTGTTCGGGTCAATAAATCTACCATCTGCTGTTTTAGGTGCATTAGCTTCTACCTCTTGAATGACCCTTTTTCTTATATATGGTCTACTCAATTCTGTACCCGTCTTATTACCCGCTCCCCCAAGAGCTTCACTTCCACCCTCCAAAGCGGCTGAGCCTGCTATCATTGCAACACTCATCCCAAAGTATCCCGCTTGATAATTTAATGTGTTTTTATACTTATCGTTATTAGCAAGTGTAGTTGCATAAATGTTTACTGTTTTTTTACCAAGCGTCGTAGCAGAATCAGATTTAGTTTTTGTTCCACAGTATGAAGAGCCAATGCTGTTTGCAGCGTTCTGTTTTGCATATTCGTTTGCCTTCGTATCTGCATATACAACTCGTGCTGTATCAGTTAATGCCCTCAATGCTCCTTGTGCCATAGCCTTCGGATTAACATTTTTATCTGCTGTAATTGTTTGTGTTTGGCCATGGCTATAGTATTTTATTGTAACTGTACCGTTTCCATTATCTTTGTTAGTTGTTGATTTTGGTGCTGGTTTCTGAATTGACTTCGGTTATCTATTCCATTATTACATAAGTCCAAATAATTTCATTGAAGATACCTTTTAATTCACAAATTCAATGGTGAAGCCGTGACCTGTACCAGATGAGAAAACAATCCCTTGCCTACAGTTTCAGAAAAATCAATTCTACAGAAATCCTATTGTATATTTTTGAAAGGTCACAGTAGCCCAAGCCTGTGACCTCCCTTTTGATTCTTGGGCAAATCTGCATTTTGTAATCTGCTGAAATTGTTGAAATTTCTAGTGGGCGGAATTATTGAAGAAGGCAAGAGAGATATATAATTAAAAATATATTGAGAGCTATTATAGTAATGATAATTTTACAGTAAATTAACTGCCCTTCTCTTAAATTTTTCGATGTCCCCCTTTGAATGAATTTTGCACTCTTTGTCATAGTTAAAATCATTTATTGCAAAGTGATTAATAAAATTAAAATGCATGTTAAAATGAGGAAACTTATACCTAAAGTAAAACAATAACAGGGCTATAGAAAGCGATGTCAAGATAATCGCCAAATCCTTTATATCTTCCATACTTACCTCAATTTGTTAAACAAAAACATATAGCAGACTAACATCAATACCGAAACAAATATTATGAACCATGAGAAAATCCTAATAAATAGTGCAAGTTTTTTGTTTTTTACTTTTTTCCCCAACATGAGCAAAGATAACCCAAATAAAATTTCACCAAAAGTGCACATTATCGTATGAAGTTTTGAGTAACTGGTGAAGCCAACAATAAACATCGTAATACCAATTACTCCAACTATAATAAAGCTTTTTTCTTTCATGTCTTCATCTCCTAATACTTTCTCTTTCACAGCTTTGTCTGTAACTACAATTCTTTATTATGGCTCAAAAGCGCTATCTATAAATTCAGATAAATGGGTAACATTAATGGAAACATAGCAATGCGCTCCAATTCCAGCATAAGCGCCGACACCTATTGGTATTTTGAAATCGGTACTATTTCCACTAGTTGCTCCAATAATGCTTGTTTTTCCTACAGTAAGGCCATAAGTTGACTCTTTTTGACTATGTGGATCTGTATAAATACCCACTAATGGATCTGCATTATCACTGTGGAGATAGCTATTGTAAACTGTATAATCGGCACCGACTTCCATTGCGTTTCCATCACCAATTAGTCCTATTTTAGCCCCTCCGCTAATCTCTTTTCCAATGCTAGCATTTCCATCCTGAATTTTTAGAGACAGCTCATCGACGTGACCACCTAACTTACCCGTTGCAACTCCAGCTTTGCCACCAACTTCAAGTCCGGTACCCATTCCAACATCTACCTCTACAATTTTTGCCAGCTTAGTTAGTTTGCTTTCCGAAGGTAGCTCTTTTATCGTTGTATTTGAATAATATCGATATTTTGGAGTGCTTGGGCTATTACCACCGGAATTCCTCACCTTCGTGCTCGTAGATGCAGTATTTGCTTTAATTGAGATTGCTCCACCATTGGTTGATGCCGTTGACTTTGAACCAATGCTCCTAATCTTTGTCGTTCCTATTCCTCCGAGATTAAACTTACCTGTACTGTTTGCATTTGAGGAACCGGATTTTGCTTTATTGGTATTCTTACCTGAACCTGACGAGCTGCTTTTCTTCGTGCTTGCACTACGTGAAGAACTACTCTTCTTTGTGCTACTACTAGAAGAAGCCTTTGTTACTTTCTTTTTTGGTGCCTTATGCCAACCAGCAGGTGCGTCCTTATTTCCACTTGGGTCAATCCTGTCAATTGGATTATTGCTGCAAAATGCGTAAGCATTCAAGCTCATTGGGTCTTTATAATCACCCTTATATGTATCCTCCTGAGTAAATCTCTGCGTTTCAGGGTCGTAATACCTTGCTCTCAGGTAGTAATTCCCCGACTCATTGTCCTTGTACTCTCCGCCAAATCGGAAGGGGTTATCAATGGCGTTATCTTCTACTTCCTGCTTCCACTTAGCGGAGTAATAATCTGCTCCGTAGCCGTTGGTTTTTACGTCCTGCTCTTTTCCAAAGGGTTCATATTCATAATCCCTTATGATATCGTCGTTTTCATTGAGCAGCTTTATAACATCGCCCCTGCTGTTCTGAACAAAGAAGTAGGTCATATTGCCGTTCTTATCCACAGCACTGCCAGGTGTAGCATTAGAAGAAGTTCCCCATGAGCTCCCCTGAGTGGGAGTCAAGCCTATACCCTGCACGTTCATGACCTCTCTTTTGATGAGATGGATTCCGTGGAGGGTCTTTGCGGTAGTCGTTCCTTCTCCGTCAGTTTCAAGAACAAGCTTGCCCCCGTTATAATAGTAATTTGTTGTAAACGCTTTTTTAGGTGCAGTGAGCTGAGTTGCCATTCCGGAAACATCGGAGTTCTTGTCTAGGGCTGCACTTCTCGTTCCGCTACCGTTTTCTGCCCCAAGGTCTTCTTTTACCTTCTTTGCCCGAAGCCCGTCGGCGTTGTAGTAGTAGTAATACTTCTCGTTTTGGGATAATCCCGTATCTTTCTCAAACTCCGAAAGCTGGTTAAATCCATTGTAGCGGTAATAATCCGTTTCTCCTTTGCTGCCGCCATACATGTCGCTTTCATTCCACTTGCTCTTTTCAGTCAGGTTTCCTTTATTAATTTTTTAAAGCATTAAGCATTGCTGTCACTGGGTTGAGCGTTTTAATATTTGGATTTAAATTGCTTGTATGCTTCAGCAATTTTCTCCTCACATATTTCTTGCCATTTCTGTATAAGAAATCTTTCACTTTCTTCATCACAGTTTTCTGGGTACATATCACCGCCAAATCCTATAAAATGCTCTATTTTCTCAACCACACCGGTAGTACCTGCATACGCAATTTCATTTGGGCAATTTGTATAACTAAGATACTTGCAATTGTTTTCAAAACAATGACTTCCAGGCCATCCTATTCCGTGAGTGCAGTATAAAGGCTTGGTTTTATCTTTACAATCACAATAAACCTCTAAAAGTAAATGTTTCATTTTCATATCCATTCCCCTTAATATTTATGTCCGGTTACAATCTCAATAATTTTGTAAGTTCCATCATTTGATGTTTCATAAATTATTTGACCGCACCTCGGCCGCCACCAGTTCCTTTGATAATCGCTTTATTAAATTAGCAACTTCATCCACGTATCTTGGGTTCTTAAATATACTTGCAACTGATTTCCTTCTGTAGCAAAATATTTTCCACTCATTTTTCCAAATCTAACAATTCTTTGTCCAGGCATTAAAAATTCTCTTTTTACTTCTCCTAATGCATCATCATTAAAAGGATAATAATTCTGAAGTGCTGTAGTTTTCAGCCTTACTACCACCCTTGACAACTTTGCTGCTACTTTTAGCAAGATTATAATTTGCAATTCTTCGAAATAATCATTTATCTAGTAAAATTTTTAAATGCTCTATTCTACCAAGAAATTCGCTCTCTTCTTCAGGATATAACCAATCACAGTTAAGTTTAAGCTCTTTCCTTGTTATTTTATTAATCAGTAAACAAAGTTCTTTAAAAAGATCTGTATTTATGTGCCAAAACTCAACATTTGCATAAAGTATTTTTCATGCGTTTATTATACCATACACAAGCGTTGAATCTAAGCTGTTTTCAAAGGTTTTGTGTATTTCTTCTAATATAGCAGCATAATAAACCTAACCCCTCCATCTGCTATCTTAATGCATTTTATATTCTATTATGCTATCAAGCCACACTACAATCTTTTACTTTTTATTGTTCACTCGGACTAGCCGTATTAGCTAGGTTATAGTTTTGATGATATATTTCTTCATCATAAATAACAACCGGAGCACTTTTTTTGACTCTTTCTATAGCCGTAAATTCCCAGCCACCGTGTGTGGTGGCTTCATTTGTGTTTATCCATACGACCATATTGTTGTATTTAAAATTTAACCACCCTTGTATTGAGCCTTCTTTAGAACCGTATTCATAATCGGATACCCCTATCAATGATAAAAAATCCGAAAAAGTCATGTCATCTTCCATTTCTGGGGAAAGAACGTCTGCGGTTGTTATAAAACCAGAGCATTTTAATTGATTTCCGTATTTGCCCATGACATCTTCAAAATTAGTGTCTTGACCATCGAAAAAGAAATATGCATATTTACCTTCAGATCCTCCAAAGCTTGCAGTGGCAGAATCCGGCAATCCATCATTCTGAATAAGAATCTCATCCCTAGGATGTTCCTTTTTCAATGTATTAAGAGTCTTCCCAAGATCGTTGAAAAATTCAGGTATACTAATAGGCTTACTACTGTCAGAGTCCGCTGTTGCTTGGTTAGCCGAAGTTATAGTACTACAAGCAGCGAAAGTCAGTGAAACTATTAGTAAAATTAACAAAATAGCTACTTTTTGCTTCATGATATTTACCTCCATATTTAACGGGTTGTATGTTACGAATAATAATTATTTCATATGATCACCAATGTAGGTGAATGTGACCCCATTTGTTGGATATGAATACGTTGCTATCCAGGAATTTGGTGTCTTACCAGTAAGGCTATTTCCTGTTCATATTCTGCCTGCTCTATAGCAGGAGCTGTGGTTAGCTCAAAAACTATGAGGATGAACTCGTCTAGTCCATCCTCATAATGTTAAATCATACATTCATTTTTTATTGTTCAAAACAAAGTAGCACATTAGTACTCAAGAAAATATTCATCAGCGAATTGGCCTTCACAATTGAACTCAATTTCATAAATATACATAGGGCGTACTGAAGCACTCTTATGCAAATAGAATTCCAACCTAAAATACGGCATTCTCTCAGCATTATTAATAAAAATGCTCGTTTTATTGTATTCAATCCTGATTTCTTTGAGCAAATCATCGTCAATGTTTGCTTCATCCGATAAAAAATTCGATTCACTATTCTGCAATGCTTTTTCAATATATTTTTTTGATTGCTCAAGTAATGCTTCAAAATCAAATATTTTGTTAAATTGTTCTTCAATAAGAGTCAATTTCATATTAATCTACCTCAGTCCTTTTTTATCAAATCAAATATCAATGTTCCGTCTTCGCCAATCCGACCATATACACGTGTATGCGCACCCCCAGTGGGAACTTTCAACTTGTAGGTATACTCGTAGCCCCCTTTTTAATCACCTCATTTTTGCTTAAGTCAATTATACCCGAGGTTCCCTGCCTCCGGAGAGCTAATTTTTTGTTGCGTTGCGACTATTCAAATGTCAACTATTTGGTTCTTTTTGATATTGATATTATTGCACTTTCACTTACCTGCCCTCTAATATCAGACGGGATGCCAACGACGATATCCTCAAAGTAATATTGATAACCAACATCCTCATAAACAAACCATGAAAAAGGCAGATTAAAATGTTCTGCAATGTCTTCCATTTCTAATTTTCCATTATTTTGTGCACTCATTAAAAGATTCATAGGCAAACATATGTAACAACATATATCTGATTTATCAAAGGTATATCCAATGTTACTGTTCGGGTCTTCATAATAGTTAGAGGCTGTATTTTCTTTCCAACTAACGCCATCAACTAATACTTCCTTCTTACTTTTCCCAATTTTATTTATGTATCCCCTAACGCCATTCCATTTGCTTGCCTTTCTTAGCTGTGGCTCAGAAACCTTAGCATTTTCACTGTTTTTACTCATTATCTCTGAAATTCCCGCAGTCTCATCCATTGATTCTATAAGCACATACATTGTTGCTGGCTCAATTCCCCCTTTTGGAGTGTCATAAATTATTACTCTTAAATTATCAATATCATATTCATAATAACCTTTTCCACTTTCATCTGCATTGTGATGGGTATATCCTATTCCAAAATAAGTCTCCATATCCTTGGAATCGAAACTTTGCACTTTGTCAGATAAAATATTATCTCCCTCAACAGCTACTGCTGAACAAGTCGAATTATTCCAAACCAATTTTGGAAAATAGAATATCACATTGTCCATCGCATTTGCAGATTGGTTGGTATCTCCATACCAGTTATAATTCATATTTCCATGTTCTTCTGACACTTTAAAGATCGTTTTACCGATATAGGCAGAATACTTTTTTACATTTTTCCAGCAATTATTATTTAATGTATTACTCTGAATGGCACTTTTGGAAGTCTTATCTCCAGAGGAATGATTTTGAACAGCACTTTCTGAAGTTTCACTGCTATTTAAATCTTTTTGTGTTTCCCTACCAGTGTTGCAACCCGAAAAAACGATAATCACAGAAATAAGCAAGCATATAGCCTTCTCTAATCTATACTTCTTCATTTTCCCTCTTCCTATTCTCCCAAATATTTCATTGGGTCTACATGATAAGCATCCTGATGCTTTGCATAAGTTATACTGTTATTCAAATGGCTCATATTCATACTCCCTGATGATATCGCCGTTTTCATTGAGCAGCTTTATAACATCTCCCCTGCTGTTCTGAACAAAGAATTAAGACTTTATTTCTTTATTAATTTAGGGAAAAAATATGTTCAATTAGTAAAACACCACCTATACTAAATATATAGGATATCACCAATGTTCCAAAAGTTATTAAGATTGCATTTACGCCTTGCCCCATATTATCTGTAAAATAATTTAACGCAAATCCTCCTACTATTGTCATGATTCCAATTATCTTATAATTAGGAGCACCCGACCTGTTCTTAAATTTACCAATTGCCACGTTAAACCGATAATATACGAGAACAATCATAATCACAATGTATCCCAAAATTCCACCAATTAAAAATATATTTGAGAAATTTGTATCATTATGTAATACCATGTAAGACAGCCATAAGAACATAAGCGAATATAACTCGAAGGATACACCCAAATAGTATGAGCCCACACGTTCAGCTGGAAAATCCTGATGCTCACCTACCAAAAATCCAAGTATAGGCTTTATAATGCAAATGCTTAATGCTACGATAATAAAACCCACGCCTATTTTTTCTTAAAACTATAAAGAGCTCCCACACTACAAACGAAAATCCCCAATCAAAAATTAAAAATGAAAATACAGTCCTTCTAAAGTCTTTTTATCTTCGTTTCTTTTTGACAATGTTTATCACCATCCTACTTTCTAAATGTATCAGCTAAGGAATTTGTTACCACCTCTTTCTTATACTTTATTAATTCTAAAACCCTAACATCAACGTTATCAATGTTATCGTGCTTCATGTCTATATATTTCTTGACGACTACATCTATTAGTTCTTCATAGTTTTTAGTCCACGCAGTAATTAATATTTTCCTGTGGTTATCCTTCGCAAGGACTCCTATTGATCGACCAACAAGTTTTCCAGCTGGCTGTTCAACAATACATTGAATATCAGTTAAATCTATGCTTATTTTTTTCGTTAGACTTTTTAGTACTAACCTTTCATTATTAACTTCGTAACAGGCAAAAAAACTATTAATCAAATTAAAAGCAGCGATAGATACAAATAATATCAATATATAATTTTCTGGTCTGTTATCTATCATATTTATTATGAAAAATATTGACAAAATAATTAAAACTGACATTACATTTGCTATATGTATTTTTCTCTTAAATATAAATCTCTTCATTTTAGCACTCTTTCTAATTAATTTTTAGTTTATCATATAAGTAGTTTTGCCCTTTATCAATTGCAGATGATGTCGCATAATCAATTGTTGCTGTAATTGCCAACCACTTTCCTCAGGATATGGTTGCCACATACCTTAGATTTTTGATCTGTTTTAACCTCTGATACAGCAAAGAGTACCCACTGCGGCCGATAATCCGTTAGGAATCAGTTGTTTGCTTTCTGGTATTTTGGGGGAGATTGGTGTCTTCGCACCTACCCAATTTTACTATTATATGGTACTTAAGAAAATTAGTTGTCCCAAGAGAGATAAAAAAACCCAAAATGATAAAAAGAGAACTTAATACAGTAATTTAGTGCCTCATCTTATTAGCAGTATTTTTCATCATATTAATTATAATACATCCTCTATTAGCATCACATTTTTTAGCATGAATAGAATAAGGGACGGAAAATCTTATCAATTATCCTTCTTTTGCAATAATTTTGCTCCGTTCCTCCACTTGTCAACTAAATGATTTTAGCCTTGTACATTACTTGGCCTTCCAATTTTTATTAAAATCATCATTAAAAACTATCTTATACTCCAAGCTATTAGAATACAGAGTATCATCTGATGTGTACCATATGATATCTACCAAAATATATATTATGCTTATTACTTCCATTCTTTGGTCTTTATTATAATTTACCAAATATTCATCGGCATCAAACTTTTTATATACATTCTTTTTAGCTAATGCCACTTGCTCATTATTAAAATGAATCGAAATATAATTACCAGTATGAGCCTTTATGGCTATTTTGTTATTACCTATGATTCCCACTATATCTCTATTCCAAAATCCTTGTTGCATAAAATATCCTTTATTTTGGTTATTAAAATACAAAATATAAGGGCATGCGCATATTTTCAACAGATTTATTATAGGTATACAGCTCAATATGTACTTAAAATCATTTTCTTGTTTTAAAGTGCAAACAATATTACCATTCGGGTACGATATTTCAATCTTTCTTTTAGAAGGAAATATTGTTCTATTTGCCTTTCCTAACAGCAATAAATTAGATTGAGAGTATATCTTATATTCATAGTTATACTTTAATTTTGATTGTTTAATTATAATTTCCATTTCAGATCCTTCAATTGTTTATTTGAGAATGATAATTTGTTCTTTTATTATATATGCTCTAAAGATTTTTTAATATTAAGTCAAGATAAAGTGGTAGTAAATACCGGTTTCAAGGTCAATTTGCCCATCATTGCGATTGAAGAGTTTCAGCATTGATGGTTAATTGACTACATTAATATTTTTTCGTTAATGATATAATCAAATTACCTTCGGATAATCTTAGGAAAGATAAAATATTCAATTAGTAAAATCCCCCCAATCCAAATATATATGCCATTATTAATGCTATCGTTTCCACTGTGAATTTCTGAATATCCAGTGTTTGACTGTCCATAAATTTATTGAATATAATACCTCCAGCGATTGTAATTGTACCAATTAATGCATAATTAGGCTTTCCAGATTTATTCTTATACTTACCTATATAAACACCATATCTATATAATAGAACACCCCTCCTACAAATATGAATCCAACAACACCAAATAGCATTTTTAATAGTGCATCGTTACCAAGTAAATCGTAAAACATCATAAAAAACATTAGCGAATATAATGTTGTAGAAATACCAAAATACAGTGGAATCTTTTTTTCCTGTTGTATCCAAGAGTTATTAAAATAGCATAATCCCCCACTATAGGTTTAATGACACATACAGTTATTAATAGTCCAATAATAAAGAAAGATGGTTGGTCGTCTTTTATGAAGGTTCCGCCGTACATCATGAATGAAAACCCCAATCAAGAATAAGACAAAATAATATTGTATTTCGAAATTCAACCTTTGCTTTTTGATTTGTTTTTTTTGACATATTTATCTCCCTTTATTTCCTAAACGAATTGGATAATAAATCCCTCGTTTTTTCTTTTGTATCAGCAGTGGATTGATTATATAATGGGTTGCTTCCTGGATTATTTTTAATTAATAAAGTAAACTATTCTTTATACTTTACTAATTCTAAAACCCTAACGTCAACATTATCAATATTATCATGCTTCATCTCTATATATTTTTTGACAACTACACCTACTAGTTCTTCATAGTTTCTGGTCCACGCAGTAATTAATATTTTCCTGTGGTTATCCTTCCCAAAGACTCCTATTGATCGACCAACAAGTTTTCCAGCTGGCTGTTCAACAATACATTGAACCTCTGTGAAAGTTATGCTTATTTTTCTCGTTAGACTCTTAAGTACTACCCTTTCATTATTAACTTCATAAAAAGTTAAAATATTATCTACAAATGCAAATAGGGCAATTGTGCTTATAACCAAAAGAAAATAATCAGAAATCCTTCGGTTATCATCTGTAATAAGAATAAAGAAAACTATGCCTAACAAGAAAGACAATGCACTGATTAGATGAATGTAAATTTTATAGTAATACTTTCTCATTTAGTCCTCCTAATGAATGCAGATTGAACTGCGTTTTTCCGTATTTTGAATACAGAAGTTTTTATGACTTATACTTATATAAAAGTTATGAATCCACATCAATTTAACCGTAACATTTTCTGAAGTCGTTCATAAAAGTATTCACAAGCTTCTGATTCCATTTCAAAAGTCTTTAAATTAGATTTTTTACCTCTTTCACTATAATAAACTTCCCATTTCCCTGATAAATGAGCGATACAAAATGCCTCGTTTGGCAGTCCGCCATCAAGGGAATAACAATCGCTTGGTATTTTATTATTTTTTGATATGATAACCCTCAATTCATTTACTGTCATTAGGTAACCTCCTTAATCTTTCAACTTTGTACCAATTTTTGCTCATCAAGAACTCAATCATGATTTTGGGAAGAAATTCTGATTCTAATCTTAAATCGTTGGCGTGACTGGTCTAAGTGATAATCTTGCCTTTGTGTGCCCCACGTTCGCCCTGTATCGCATTTTCTAGTCCCAAGTCCAGCAAGGGATGCCACTGAGGATGATAAACGCCGATTTTGGGGCTTTGTGAAAGACTGATTTAGCAGCAGAGGCTTAACCAATATTTGCTGATAGCATTGCTGTTACTGGCTTAGGTGTTTCGTTGCTCACCTGTCGCACACGTTGGCCCTGTGTGGCGTTTTCTCATCCCAAGTGGAGTAAAAGGATACCACTGGCGATTAGTAATGCCTGTTTGGGGCGAATTTGGCGAGCGTTCCACTTCGCCTTTTTGGCAAAACCACTGCCTGCTCAAAATATTATTACTGTGCAGGATAAAGCTGCGTGGTCGCCTTGCGCCTGCGACAAAGCACAATCGCCTGCGACGCCGACGATTGTAAGATGTTTATGACGTGGTCGAGATGACCCTTTGTGTGTCAAGTAGGTGGTCGGAAATGCTGTAAAACCGCTATTTTAAGCCGTTTTTTAGGTGTACACTAGGTGGATGTAACAATAATCACTCATTTTCAATAGTGTTTAGATACTGTGGAGGAATAACGTCTGCAAGCCACACTTTTTCATTTCCGAGATAAAACTTAACTCCATTTTCATTAGCGAGTTTAGCATCAATTACAAAAATAATGGGATCAGAATCTCTACGTTTCCCAACTAGCATTGCAGTTTCAATATCTTGAGATAGATGCACATACTGTCTTTGCTTTGGCTTTAAGCCTTCTTGCAAAATAGAAATTTTAACCTTCCTCGCAGTTCCATGATACAAAATTGCAGGTGGGGTTGCTTCGTTCTTTAGAATCTTATCTGGTACAGAATGTCCATAAAAAGCTCTAATTCTACCATCAGCAATCTCATGCCTTTTCTTCTTCGATTCAGATATCATAAGTTCCAAATCAGAAACTATAACCTTGCTCCATTTGGGGTTTAGCCTTAGTGCTGTCAGTAATTGGTCAACACCTACCCAGCCATCATCATCTAGTTCAAGCTCATATTCCCAAGGTGCATGTCTTAATGCATATGATACTTCTTTACTTAATTCTTGATAGTTCACTTATTCTACCTCTTTTTCACTAACGACGAATTCACGTGCTATAAATTGATACTGCCCTGAACCGTCGAAATATATAACAAAATGCTTGGGCTTCCAAAAATCAAAATCTCTAGAATTAAGGATTTTGAGATTATCAAGCCATTCAGATTCCTCCAAACTTACCAAGGTGTCATAAGAATCAAACATTTTTGGAGTGAATCGTTCTGATGTATGCATATGACATAATACGGACTCAAATCTGATTTCATAATTCTTTTGCCTGTCATTTTCAAATGCACATTTGAAACTTAGAATTATATCCATACCATCGCTGCTGATAGTAACTCCTTCCTCAATTTCTGAAGAAAGTATTGGTAGTGACCATAATTTGTTAATTTGCATTATTTTGTACCCCACTTGGTCTAACCGTTGGTGTGCCCGCAGATGTGAGACCGTTTCTAGATAATTGACCTGTTAACAAGTCCTCAAAGAACTCGTTCCCAGTTTGATTGATTGTACTCCACTGGCTTCTAGGTATTCCTGCTTGTATCAATGCCTGTGAAGTTCTAGTGTTTAATATCAATGTATTTCCATCTCTGACAATGTACTCTACAGGAAGATTAGAAGGACTAACTTTACCAGATTTTAATGCTGCTGCTAAATCATCGATAGTTTTTATTGGTTGACCTGCTAGCTCAGAATACTTCTTAATACCTTCTGGACTAAAAGTATTACTAAAGGTTTTTTGAGCAAAGTTGGCATTTTCTAATACGTTGCTCCCACCCTCCAAAGCGGCTGAACCTGCTATCATTGCGACACTCATCCCAAAGTATCCCGCTTGATAATTTAATGTGTTTTTATACTTATCGTTATTAGCAAGTGTGGTTGTATAAATGTTTACTGTTTTTTTACCAAGCGTCGTAGCAGAATCAGATTTAGTTTTTGTTCCACAGTATGAAGAGCCAATGCTGTTTGCAGCGTTCTGTTTTGCATATTCGTTCGCCTTCGCAATGCTCCTTGTGCCATAGCCTTCGGATTAACATTTTTATCTGCTGTAATTGTTTGTGTTTGGCCATGGCTATAGTATTTTATTGTTACTGTACCGTTTCCATTATCTTTCTTAGTTGTTGATTTTGGTGCTGGTTTCTGAATTGACTTCGGTTTTGGTTCTGGTTTTGGTTTTGGCTTTGGCGCTGGCTTCTTCTTATGAATGGTCGACATGGTCAACCTTGCATTCTCATGCCCACTCGGGTCAATATTATTAATTAGGTCGTTAGAGCAGAATGCATAACCGTTCTGGCTCATTGGGTTACCCAATGTACCCTTATATGTATCCTCCTGTGTAAACCGCTGTGTTTCAGGATCGTAGTACCTTGCTCTTAGGTAGTAGTTCCCCGACTCATTGTCCTTGTATTCGCCCCCGAATCAGAACGGATTGTCGCTGGCGTTATCTTCCACTTCCTGCTTCCACTTGGCAGCGAAATAATCTGCTCCGTAGCCGTTCTGTCCTTTTCCAAAGGGTTCATATTCATAATCCCTTATAATATCGCCGTTTTCATTGAGCAGCTTTATAACGTCTCCCCTGCTGTTCTGAACAAAGAAGTAGGTCATATTGCCGTTCTTATCGATAGCGCTGCCAGGCACGGCACTTTCAGAAGTTCTCCAGGCGCCCCCTTGTGTCTTTGTCAGTCCGGTACCCTGTACATTCATGACCTCTCGTTTAATCAGGTGGATTCACTGGAGGATTAAATTACTGTTGATAATGTATAAGCTGAGTTTAAAAGCATCTAAATGTAACTTGAACCTTTGTAGCTATATCTTCAAGCCTTTTTGTCCCAATACAATATTTACCTATTTCTTCTGCTGAATAGAAAATAATTAAAGAATCATAATTATTCTGCTCCATTACGTATATTTTTTCTTCACTGTTTATCTCTGAGTGTGTAATTGAATATTTTTTCCCGTCATACGTAAACTCAACTTCTCCACCCCGCCTAATATTTTCATAAAGTTCTTGTATTGAATCAAATTTATCTTCCATTTAAATACCTCCTCATACTCAATATTATTTAAATTCGGGCGCACCGTTAGGATAATTAATTGGTGGTCCCCAGTGGGGATTTCCATTTTCATCCCAAGTAATTTCATGGTCATGCGGATTTGTATGCAATTTCGGATTTCCATGAGTAGTATTGTGCCTTTCATCACTAGCTCTGCCACCCTCACCTATCTTTGTTTTTTTATCCCCTTCAACATTTATATCCCCTGGCTCACCAAATAATCGAGAATCTTTATGTGATTTAGAGTAGTCAATCCCGTTATAATAATCTCCCGAATCAACTACAATCGTAGATTTATCCCAAATATATAAAAACACCCCCACTCCAGCAAATCTCCTTGCCAGACTTGATGCTCCAGATATTAGTGATTCTCCAGAGATTGATAATCCTCTGCCTGCTCCTGATGTATATACCGAAGTGGTGCCACCCATTGCAATTAGTGCTCCAGTGTTTTTTGAATTTGTTGTTACTCTAGATACTTTTACACCGCCGTTAGCAGTCATTTTATAGTCTCCGCCAGCCGTATGAACAACTGCTCCTGCTGGCGGTCTACTGCCATTTGTTAGAGTAGTCACTCCATTTTTAATCGTTGCCTTTACAGTCGTTCCATTTTTTAAAGTAACCGTAACAGGCACAGATGCCGAACTACGCCTGGAAGAACCACTTGAAGCTGTTGATTTATTTGATGATGAGCTGCTCTTCTTATCCAGTTTCGATTTATAGCTACCATCCTTATTAACACTCGTAATCCTATAGTTACCACCCGCTGTCTTTACTATATCACCTTTTTTTAAACCTTTAGGTGCCTTACCATTGGACTGAGCTTTTACAGTTTTAAGCCCCGTTGGGTCAATGCTATTAATCGGACTATTCCCGCAGAAAGCATAGCTGTTCTGGCTCATTGGGTCTTTATAATCGCCCTTATATGTATCCTCCTGTGTGAACCGCTGTGTTTCAGGATCGTAGTACCTTGCTCTTAGGTAGTAGTTCCCTGATTCTTCGTCCTTGTATTCTCCACCAAATCGAAACGGATTATCAATAGCGTTGTCTTCCACTTCCTGCTTCCACTTGGCAGCGAAATAATCTGCTCCGTAGCCGTTGGTCTTAACGTCCTGTTCTTTTCCAAAGGGTTCATATTCATAGTCCCTTATGATATCGCCGTTTTCATTGAGCAGCTTTATAACATCTCCCCTGCTGTTCTGAACAAAGAAGTAGGTCATATTGCCGTTCTTATCCACAGTGCTGCCAGGTGTGGCATTAGAAGAAGTTCCCCATGAACTCCCCTGAGCGGGAGCCATGCCTATACCCTGCACGTTCATGACCTCTCTTTTGATGAGATGGATTCCGTGGAGGGTCTTTGCTGTGGTCGTTCCTTCTCCGTCTGTTTCAAGAACAAGCTTGCCCCCGTTATAATAATAATTCGTTGTAAACGCTTTTTTAGGTGCAGTGAGCTGAGTTGCCATTCCGGAAACATCGGAGTTCTTATCTAGGTCTGCACTTCTCGTTCCGCTACCGTTTTCTGCGCCAAGGTCTTCTTTTACCTTCTTTGCCCGAAGTCCGCCGGCGTTGTAGTAGTAGTAATACTTGTCGTTTTGGGATAATCCCGTATCTTTCTCAAACTCAGAAAGCTGGTTAAATCCGTTGTAGCGGTAATAGTCCGTCTCCCCTTTACTGCCGCCATACATGCCGCTTTCATTCCACTTGCTCTTTTCAGTCAGGTTTCCTTCCTTGTCGTAAGAAAGGTAGGTACTGGTCTTTACGCTGTAGGAAGCCTCACCTTCATCATACCGCATCTTTGTCAGACGATTACTTGCATCGTAGCTGTAGTCTGTGGTAGTGGTCAGGAGATTAATCGAGGAGCCTGTGGGCTGCTTCAGTGCAGTCTGCTGCTTCAGTAAATTTCCGTACTTGTCGTAGCTGTAGCTCTCTGTCATGTTGTCATGGCTTGCAGTGGAAAGCCGATTCAGCCTGTCGTAGCTGTAAGTATAGCTTACTTTGTTTTCCAGTTTAGTAAGGACGTTACCCAGTTTGTCATATTCGTATTCTGTCTCCTCTATGGCAGGAGCTGTAGAAATGGATTCAAATGCGCTGTTTTCCATTCGATCCGTGAGGATACTTTTCACATCTCCAGAGGTATAGTAAGTATAGGTGGTATCCACATTAGTCACAGGATTAATTTCTTTTACAAGCCGTCCCACCTTGTCATATTCATACCCGTAGTTTGCTCCGCCCTCCCGTAGGGACGTCATCTGTCCTAACTCATTATATCCATATTCTACCCCCTGTTCAAGAGTACTGTTGTTGTAAATTTCAAAGCTTGTTACTCTTGAAAGTTTATCGTATCCGTACTTTTTCACCACAATCCCGGAGCCTGCAGTTTCCCCTTGATTCTTTCCTATAATCTGCTCCTGTATCACTCTTGCCAGTTGATCGTAGCTGTAATCGGTGGTGCCTGTTTCATCCGTTGTCCGAATCAGGTTTCCAAGGAGGTTGTATTCAAAGGTAACGGCGTTTTTATCCTGGTCCTGATTGTTTTTCTTCTGGGTCAGTCTTCCCAGTCCATCATAGGTGAAATTGGTTATAACTCCGTTTCGGTCAGTCTGCTTGATACGCTGACCTTCATTATCGTATTCATAGTGGGTAGTGTTTCCACTCTCGTCAGTCTCTGATAGCAGGTCGCCAAGTCCGTTGTACTCATATCTCAGCTTCTGACAGGAATTATCTCCATCTTTTGTCACGCCCTTTCTGACGGTTAGAAGTCTTCCTGCCTTATCATAGTCATAAAGAGTTCTGATTTCCTTTTTCCCCTGGTCATACTGGGTTACGGAAAGGAGGCGCCCTCTTGGGTCATAACTGTAATCTTGCTTTTGTCCCAGAGCGTTGATATCTCTTATGAGATTTCCGGTCCGGTCATATTCTGCATAGCTTACTGAGGTTTCCTGCCCCTGATAGGGAAGTTCCTCTGAAATCAGCTGTCCAACCTGATTGTATTTGTAGCGGTAGTTTATACCGTTTGCATCGGTTACCCTGTCCACGTTGAAAAGTCCATCGTAATGATAAGCGGTGGAAAGGTTCTTTGGATTGGTTTCTTTAATCAGGTTGTCAAAAATGTCATACTGATAGCTTGATTTCTGCCCCAGCTTATCCCTGTATGTCAGTACATTTCCGGCAAGGTCGTAGGTATAGCTTTCTGTAAGCTCGCCCTCATCCGAAATCTGACCTTCTTTTTCCAGTTCCCCGTATCGGTTGTAATAGTAGTTTTTGACAAGGTCACTTTCTGCTGCTTGAAGTGTTTGAATGGCTCCTCCAGAGGTTTCCCTGCCAGAAAGTTTTCCCTTCTGTGTGATACTCACCTTGGTATACATGGCATTTGTTTTCTTTTCCCTGTGCGCAAAGTCATAGGCCACTTCTTTTCTTGACAACAACGTGCCTGTTTTGTCATAAAGGGAAACAGCTGTCAGTCTTGAAAGACCGTCGTAGGAATAGACGGCTTTTGTACCGTTTGCATTTTCATCCGTCATAAGACGGTTATAGGAATCATAGGTCTTTTTCCTTGCTGTAATGCCTTCTGTTGGATAACCAATCTCTGAAAGGTTACCAATTGGGGAATAGGAATACTTTATCGACTCTCCGGCTTCATCCACAGTGGTGAGAATGTTGTTTTTATCATCATAAGCATAGTTGATTGTGGTTCTATCTGGATTGGTCAAAACCAGAACTCGATCCAGCTTGTCATAGGTATATTTGGTCACATTTCCTTTCGGGTCGGTCTGTGACAGCAGCTCTCCGCTGTATCGGTCATGCCGGTATTCCTGGATGATATTTTCCTTTCGGTCTTTACCAAGCTGTATCTTCTCCAGCGTGCTTCTGACCTGATAAAGACCTTCTTCATCATATCCGTAGGTTTCTGTCTTTAATAGCTTGTTGCTCCCCGTATCGTAGATTCTACTTGCAATCAGGTTGTGATTTGCATCGTACTCAAAGGTGGCTTTTTTCTGGAATACGCCGTTAGCATAAATATCTGTTTCTATGATATCCTTGCCTTTAGGGTCCAGAATGTTGATGGCCGTAATTGTTGTATTCTGATCTTTTCTGTATACCTCTCCTACCTTCACGTTGTATGCAGGATCATACCAGGTGGTTTTCGTATAAAGCTGCCTGCTCTCCGGTGTATCCTCTTTAGGTGTACTGTAGCTTGTGAGGTTTCCCTTATTATCATAGCTGTAATAATCCGCCGTTTCGTTTACGTCACCCTCATTTCCGTAGGTATATTTTGAGACCTTTTCTGGGAGGTTCAGTTTTTTGTAGTAGAAGGTACAGTTTACTTCTTTTAAGGTATGTTCAGGAAGAACGCCGTACTTACTTTGTGCTATTGAAAGAGCACTACCCGTAGGAATGGATTGCTCCCCTTTTATCTGGGTTACTTCCAGCACAAGCTGATGCTGGTTGTTATATGTATAATCCTTGATTGCACCAAGCTCGTCAGATTCTCTTGTCGTATAAGTGTAACTGTCCGGCAAAACAGCTCCTTTTGTGTAATTGGGGTATCCGTCCGGCTCATGAAGGTAGGAATAAGTGAAGACATTTTTCCTGCCCTCTGCCGCTATAGCCTTTGTCTTTTCAGTTTCATAACGTTTTGAAACCTTGTAGTAGTCCAAGGTGCCACTGCCCATGTTTTTGGTTGCACAAAGGTATTCATAGTGAGTGGAAAGCCCATTCTCATAATGGACCCCGGTAAGCAGTGCCGATTGATTTTCTGCTTTCTGCCCTGCACCAATCAAATCGAAGCCTGCTGCTTTGAGGTTGTAGCTGTAGCTTACGGTGTTTCCCAAGGGGTCGATGTACTTTGCCAGCACCCATTTGCCCGGTGCAATTTCTTCTTTTATGAGCTTACTGATTTTGTCTCCGTATTTAATGGTAACGGTATCTGCTGTATAGGCAAGGTCTATGGTCCTTCCAACACTGTCAGTCATTTTAATCAGGTTTTTCTCGTCATCATAGTCGTAGGTAATCCGATTTTTGTAAAGATCTTCTTCCTCAATCAGAAGACCCGCCTTGTCAAAATAGAGACGATATCCGTTGGCATAAGCAAGCTTATATGCCGACACTGCTTTTGCCGTTTCCGCACCGGTATAGTGGGAAAAGCTAACGTTGGTCAGCTCATAATCCTTTAGTCCGGACTGTTTGGAAAAGTCCGCCTGATAGGTTTGTCCGCTGTCTAAAGTAACATAGATATGCTCCCCATCGATTCGGAGCTTTGGCATGGCAATGGACCAGCCTATCCCAAAGGTATTGCTGGCTTCCGTTTCAGAAAGTGCTCTTTTGACATTTCTCATTCCGTTTGTTGAAAAGAGCTTTTTTTCGTTTCCAGCATAACAGTATCGACCAGTAAACAAAAGTCGGTTTCCTGTTTCTTTTTCAGTAAATTTCCCCTCTATGGTCTTTTGTTGACCGATTTTACCGGTATAGGGAACGCCCACCGTATTTACATAACCGCCGTCGGGTCTGAAGCTGTCATAGTATGCAATGAGAGTTTGTCCTTTCAAAATAATCTTGGCTCCGCCCTCATCCGCTGTGCTTTCTGCGTAAAGAGACGCATCACCGGAAGAATAGTTTAAGGACAGCTTAAAATCAAGCCCATTTTTCCCTGGGGCAGATACAAGTTCTGTTCCAATGGAAAGTTCTCCCGTATCAAGACGAATATCCTCGTTGATGCCGCTGCTTGCCTGATTGAAAGGTGCGTTCAGCTCTGTGCTGTACTTACAGTTTAAAGCCTTATTTTGCATATCTGACAGGGTGTCACTCATGGACACGGTATCTTTTTTAGCTATTTTCGGCTGCTCAAGTGCTGCTGCGGTATAACAAAGCACAGAGAGAATCAAGAGGGATAGGACTACCCCTCTTATATATGATAAATGGAATCGTTTTTTCATTTGTAAGTTTCCTCCATGGTTTTTCAGATGCAGGAGCTTTATTTTTCTCGTTCTGCGTGCACGTTAACAATCATGTAATAATTGATGAACTCATCAACGCTGTCCGTTACCATGCGGTAAAATACATTTCCGTAGCCAGCCTGTCTTTGCTGAATCCAAGCCATGAAGTCTTCCGCCTGATCCTTTGTCAGGTTCGTATATACGATTTCCTTTCCGTCAGTCTGACGAATGATGATTTTGTATGGTTTGCTTGAAAATACATTCTGTTCCACTGCAAGCTCCGGTGTTGATATGTACTTATCAATTGCTTCATCGTCAATCCTGCTGCAATAAATTAACCGGAAGTTTATCGCTCCGCCTGAAGTCTCTTTATTGACAAACCGCTCTGTAAGTTTAGATGCTGGAATTGCCATTACTTCCTTTTTGGTCATGCCGCTTAAAGTAATATCAACATATCGCCCTTCAACGTCTTTCAGCATGGCTGAAATGTTGTCACTTTCTCCGTCTTTCCATCCATTTTCGTCATAGTAAAAATATTTTCCGTCCTTCTCAAAGAAGTAATATCCTGTGAAATCAGCCGGTCCAGTTTCATGAATCAGAATCTTATCGATAATCCTTGCATTGTCTGCAGTCATATCCACCGCTTTTGCAAAGAATGTTTTCTTACCATAGAGTGGATTGTCGTTTGAATCCTGATCCAGGAACCAGTGTACGGAGTCGATACTCTGGCTTCCGTAATAGCTTCCATCACGAAGCATTGCAGCTAAATCTAAGCTGTATATCTGACGATTTCCATCATATAGGGGTTCAAAATCGGAAGTTTCCAGTGCATTGACCTCTGAGAGGCTCATACCATACTGTTTCATGCTGTTTTCTGTCAGTTTATCCCCATTACAAACGGTCTGCCATTTTCCATACTTATATGTCTGCCATGTATTTTTTCCGTCAAAGGAAACCAGATAATACTGACCGGAATCCGCCTTCACGTCCTCCAGATATTTACTTTTAAGTGCTCCCGCCGTTGTGCGATAAAGAATCTGCCTACCACTATCAACAACCAGGAATTTGTCATTTGCTGCATCTGCAGGCCTCACTTCTTTTAACGAATCCGTTGCCGGATCATAAACGGCATATCTGGAATTGGTATCATAAAGGAATAGTTTATTGTCTTCTGTTACATAAAGTACCTGGGCATTGTTCAGGTCTAGCTTTAGCTCCGCTACCGAGCCGGTCTTGGTGTTTACCATATACCATTTGTTATCCTGAAGCTTAACAAAGGCAACCTCTGCTTTGCCATTAGTTTTGATATCGGTAATATTTGATTTCAAGCTTACAATCTTCTTGTCCGTATATCTTCCATCCGGCTGCTTGGTAGATAAATAAAGGTTGAATTTCATGCTTTCAAGTCCGTCTGCATCGTTATACAGCTTCTTTGTAAGTGTGTCATAACGATAGGTATACGTGGTGCCGTTTGCTACATAAGTAATCACCATCACCGTTCCCGCCTGACTGACCTCTGTTATGATGCCGTTGTCATAGTCAAAGTCAAGGGGTACTGCCGTTCCCTTATTGATGTCAATAGCATACCAGTCGTATCGAGCCACGGTTGATGTGTTGGTAGTGCTGGAGGTGGTTTCTGTACTTCGCCATTCATTTTCTGAAGCCGACTGGCTCAGGTTATTGGAGGACGTTACACTGGAGTTGTTTTTTTGCTGGTCCGACTGTGTCGTTGAGGAGGAGGTGCTGGAATTTACAGAAGTATCCTGCGTTCCACTCGTTACAGCCGAACTGGTTGTTGCCGTTCCATTCACGCTATTAATTAAATTGTTATATGAAAGATGTTCATCACACCATTCTTTTGTTGGTTCGTTGCCCACACCAAATACCCGCGTTAAGTTAACAGCTATACATTCTTTGGCTTGAATTTCTTTCCAATTTGATTCATTGTTATCACATATTAGGAAATAAAAATCAGTTATATGTCCAATTGTGCCTGAGACATATATTCCACTTGTTAATTCAAAGTTACCCGTTACCAATGGGGAAGAGATTCCGGTTATCAGACCGTTTCCACCAGATTGTGCTGAAAGCCCTGTACAAACACCACTATATGGAGCTTTTATTTTTGCTCGAAAATAAATCCTATCACCCTCATTTGATGAGATTCGAGCTGTGCTACCAATACTGCCCCATTTATACCCAACAGTAAATCTTGCGATGCCATTAGATAATAAGGAGGCTTTAGCGTTTGCCACCCATCCAGTAGTCCCATTTTCAAAGTTCCCGTTTATAATCAAATTACTCATGCCTGCCACTTCCGTTGTGTTGGTGGTTGCATTTGTCGTCGTATTTCCAATGCTGCTGCCAGTGGTAGTGGTCGAGCTGTTAGTATTGGTCGTTGTTGTTCCGTTATTTGTGGAGGTTGATTTTGAAATGCTTCCCCCTGTGATGGTTGTGTTACCCGCGTTGCTTTCCGTCGTCGTTGTGGACGTATTGGGCTTTGTCTTAACGACCACAAAGTTTTTATCTGCGTTCACTGGAGACATACCCACAATCTGAGACTTGAGGGTGACAGCGGTGGAGTTCTGAGAAGTTCCAGTGGTATCGGTGTAGCTTACAGTGACTTTATTGGCATCATATCCGATGGTTCTGTCATCTCCATACTTATTTACTACATAGTTATTCGTGTCATTGTCTGCTTCCACCTTATATACAAAGCACTGGTTATCACTTGACAGGCTTTGGCGTGACAAAAGATTCAGGTATGTTGTTTCATCAATGGTTGCCGTAGTGTATGAATCATTGCTTAAAGTAAAGCTTTTGTACCTTACCGCTCCCGTTGCCTGATAAGTTCCACCGTTTAGCACATAATATTTTTCTTTCTCAATGATTTGTGAATTTGAAACAAAGGAGAAGCTGTCTATTCCCCAATAGTTTTGATTTTTAAGCTCTGCTGAAGCCGTACTTGCAAAGGTACTTTGTATCCCTGCTCTGTATATGGATTTTCCATCGTTGAATGCGATTACGTCTGTTTTAATCATTGCGCTGGAATTCATCTCAGCAGGCATTTTTACGCCTTTTTTTAAAGCAGCCACAGTATTCCCATCCGGACTGGCATCAATGCGATCTACTGTTCTATTGCAAGGTTCTATGGCGATTCTCATTTCATCGCTGATTGACCAGTACGTCTTTAATGCCGCTGTAAATTCAGGAAGTGCCATGGAGTTTCCAGTACCTCGATCATATCGATACACTACGTCTTTTGTTCCATCGTGATTTACGTAATAGATCGTTCTTCCGTTAGCACTGCTTGCAACTTTGCCTGCCTGAATGTTACTGACGCTTTTTAGAAGCTGCACACTGCTGTCTGTTTTACTTGCAGCACTTCTGTCTGCAGCGATATTCAAGCCTGCAATCTTTCCTTTTGACAAATCAGAAGTGCCGCTTGTATAATACATAAGCTTTACATTCTCATTGGTTTCAATGCTTCCACCGCTTGCCACATTCTGCTCTTCTGAAAAGGCAAGGGTTCCAGCTTGCTGCCGCTTGAGCTTAATGTCATCAAACTCCCAAGTGGATTTTTCATTTACCACCGCCTGGATCGTGTTGCAAGATTGACTGAGTCCTAAGGCAGAAAGGTCAAGATTAACCGTGTTCCATTTGCCACTTTCAAGATTTGCTCCAACTGTATATGGAATCGATACCGCTGAAGGAGATGCTGCCCAGCTTCCATCAGATGATAGGTAATTTGCATAAAATCTTATGGATTTAGCCCCCATGGCTGGCTTAACTTTGAGTGTAACCTTACTGAAATTTGAAGTAGCAAGGCCTGCACTTCCAAAATCTAAAAGATTAATAATAAAATTTTTATTATTATTGCTGCTGCTGCCCACAGTGACCTTGGCCGCATAGTTTCCCTCTGCACGGTCATCCGTAAGGCTGACCGATGCAATGGCACCTTTAGTTGATAGATTAATGCTGCTTCCGGACGTGTCAGAATAAACCTTCACATGGTTCAGTGACTCTTTATCTTCGAAAGATACAGAAACCGGCTTTAAATCATCATCTTTGTAAATGACCGTCTGCCCCGCAAAGCTGACGGGTGTGCCGGAAAATAACAAAATAAAAGAAATAGTTAAACAGATAATTTTTCTCACTTTTACACTCCTTTTTCAATACACATTCAAATTTGTAAATAAACATACAATTTAGTATAACTTTACATTTTTACTTTTTGTGACGTCATAGTTCTCGTTTTTTCGACATAAATTTACACTTTTTATGAGACATGAAATGTCATAGATTTTTTATAACTTTTTGGATATTCCGTATCAGCTCTATTTAAACTATTAAACAACAAAAACAGGCACCTACTTCGTAGTAGATGCCTGTTTCTAACCTTACCCTTTTTATTAATTTATTCTAACCTTTTACTCACCAACCATTCCATCGCCGTCACGATCATCCATATATGGATACAGCCAGTGCTCTTTTGTAATGGGCATTTTAAATCCAACAGCTTTTGCTTCTGCTATGGTCACCTGACCATCTCCATTTTTATCTATAGAAGATATATCATGGCTTTCCTTTGATGGAGATTTTTGTGTTGATTTAGACTGAGTTTTTTCTGATATGGTTTTATTAACTTTATCCGGATTAACATTATCAAAGTCATCCGTAACCACATTGCCCTTTAATCTATAAGTGTAATGATAATGGCTAGGGATTTCCGTTGTTGTGTCTGGATAGGTTATAGTTGCTTCAAAGTCTGTACAGCCACCAGCATCACGAATAACCCTTTCCATATATGCCTGATCTCCATGGCGATTTAATGTACTTTCTTGTGGCGTAATATTATAAGCATTGGATACTCCTCCAAGAGAGTCTGCAATTATGTGTCCCTTATCCATATCTGCGCATTCAGTTCCAGGAACATCGGCTTCATCGTTGTAATAGCGTCCATTTGCGGTCACAGCTTCAGTCCTATCGTCTTGCAAAATAATTTCTTTTGCTGTAACTTTTACTAGCTGCCCATACTTATTGGTAAATGCCCAGTATTCTCTGTCACCAAAACCAATATCGACAGCAACATTTGCCTTACGATATCCACTCATATCCCCACCATCTACAACAATCTTCTCATATCCTTTAAAGGGCTGGTCTATTCCCGATGCCATTTCTGATGCCTGTTGATTTTTAGCAGAAGATGATTTTACTTCTGCTGCGCTTCCAGCAATCTCTGACTGTTTAGTTGAAGTCTGTTGTTTATCCTGTTGCGGTTGCGGTGAACATCCCGTTACCAAAATACAAATAGTTAAGATTATTAGCCAATTATGTTTCATTTTTTTATTTCCATCCCTATTTCGATTTGTTAAAGTAATTTAATTGTAACCATTATAATTTAAAAGGAGAGCAACAACTCCGCAGAGTTGAAACCCTCCTTTCGTGACTGATTTTTCCGTTGTCTGCCAACCATATGGGTCATTCCACCGAAACAAATTTCGGATTCAGGTGTCACACTACCTGATAGGCTGCGCTATCTATTATTATATTATACTCAGCTAACACTTACCAGCATGTTCTTTAAAACCAATGTCACTATAATAGCAATTACCACACTGCCTAGGGTACCTACTAAATATTTTTCTGCAAATTTTTGTTGGTCCAATTGTTGATATCTGGCTAAACTCTTTGCTGCCAGGACAAAACCTATTGTGGATACTTCATTCTGTAACACTAAAGTAGTAATAATAATTCTTTCAAGAATTCCAATAATGTACCCGGCATTATAGGTTGTCACATCATTACTGTCTGGTTTCATGTTCTCCTGGTTTTCAATGTATAATAGAATTTTTTTAATTGCAACAGCAGCTGGTTGACACATAGACAAATAAAGCAATACGTATATTATTGAATTTCTTGTATTTGTTTCACCAAAGGTCTTAACCATAAGGCCCATAGGTGTATTCAGATCAATTTTTAAATTAAAACACCAGACAACTATTACACAAATGCTAATATGTAAAATTTGATCAATAAAGAATAAAAATACGCTAATGCGATCATTACATTTTTTATCCGCATGATTTCTAAAGAAATCAATCATAAAATGGGACATTCCAATAATTAGGCTGATCCATACAGCATCCACAGGTTTTGAAGAAATCAATAAAATTATAAATATCACAACCATATATATGCCACAATGTTGTAATAATTTCGAAAAATTTTGTTGTTTTTCTGTGGCCATTCGGGAGGTTTGTAAAACAAAATCTCCAATTAAGTGCCCGATTATAAGTAAAAATGCCAGCATTATTTATCCTCCAATATATTCTTTCATCAACTTTAATGCAACAATAGTGGAATTTCTTGCTTGATAAATGTTTCCTGCTTTTATGGATTTTTCCACATTCTGCCTGCTTGTTCCCAGAATTTCCGATAATCTTTTAGATAAACCTCTGATTCTTCCAGATGAAACAAAAAAGCTTTCTTTACATCCCTCAACATCCATTGGAGTCACATCCAATTCACAATCAAATTCTATCATTAGGGGATATTTTTTTATGCTTCTATTGGATTTCCATTTTGTATAATAGGCCATCTGATTTTTTTTCTTAATTAAACTATTTAATTGCAAAATACTGTTTTGATCAATTACTCCGTTTACATCAAGGGGATACATTAATTCTGTCATAAGGTATAGTTCGTTTTGATATTCACTCTGACTACCAGCCAATATAGTGGCTGTATTAATTGCTGAGTTAATATATATATCATTCTTGCCGCCAGAATATAAAAGAATGGAATATCCTAATGAATCTTCAACACTATTTATAGCATATCTTGCATTGTGATACGCTAGTCCATCCTGCTCTGTTGAAATGGCACTGTCAATTTTTATATTCCATTCTCCTACTCCTATTCCTGCTCTGATTTCAACGGGAGAAATCAGCATATTAAATAAACGGAAATATAAATAAGCTGATTGTGGGGAATCAAATAACCCTTGTATCTCATCCCCTGCGCTAAATACTACATCAAGCTGCAAAGCATTGTTAAAAATCTTATTCAAAATGGAAATGGTGTCTTTTATATAAATTTGTATATCAATTCTATCCATTGTCATATAAGATCTGGATTTCTTTAAATCAATAATTAATGCTGAATATTTTTTCATCTTAATCACCTCAAATTTATTATATACCATTTTGTTTCAAAAGCAACCCTTTCAGGTTGCTTTTTTATTATGCAACCATTTTAGGTTGCTTATTTATTTTGCAATCATTTTGAGTTGCCAGTATAATGATTCATTACGTTCTTTTTGCAGTATATAAAATATGAGTATGGGGTTCTAGATTTAAAATGGCCTGACTAAAAATAGCAGCCTGTTATGGCTGCTATTTCTAAGAATGTATTATATTGATTCCTACTTCTCTGAAATGATTTAAACGAATTGTTTACTTTACCAGTTGGATAGTTCAATTACTCCAGCGGGACATAATTCTATAGCTTCTTTTACTTTGTTTAATTCATTTTGTTCTGGCTGCTTATGAATTTGAGCTTTCCCGTCATCCTTTAAAGAAAAGACTTCAGGACATGTTCCTTCACACAAACCACAACCGATACATCCTTCGTTAATTTTCAATCTCATCTTTATTCTCCTTCCAAAATTCCTTGTTATCCATTATATTCCTTCACTTATTTTTAATAAAATATCATGATAAGTTTTTCTGATTGCATTATAGCCATTGCCCTATAGAGGAATGTCAAGAAAAATTTTAAATTTCTATCATTTGTCTGGATTGCCATGCTTTACTTTTAAAATAAACCAATCCTGTTATTGCAGGCAAAACAGGTGACATAGCCTCACCAATATAAATACCTGCGAATCCATAGCTAAGGAAAAATGCCAGGAACCAACTCATTGGCAGACGCACTACAACTGCATCCAGTAACGCATTGAGCATGGCTATATTTGCAGAACCTACCCCAATAGCCAATGAGTCAAAGGTATACATTGTTGCATATAGCAGGCTGTTAATAGAACAGCAAATTCTTAAGTATAAGACACCATCTCTTACCACATCCACACTTGCAGGATTGAAAATCCTAATAATCGGCTCTGCAAATAATTGTACCAATATTACTACTAACAAAGTAATCATTAAATTAAGCCGCAATCCTACTATTGTGGTTTTCTTTACACGTCCAATATTTTTTGCACCCATGTTTTGTCCCACCATGGCTGTAATAGCCTGTCCAATTGCCCAGCAAGGCATACCTGCAAAAGTACTTACTTTTAATCCAATGCCAGAAGCTGCTGCCACAGAAATGCCAAAATTATTCAGCATGCCAGTAATAAGGAGGTAAGACATATTCACAATTACCATCTGAATTGCAGTGGGCATGCCAATTTTTAATATGGGGAAGGCTTTATCCATATTTATTTTAAAACTTTTAAATGTAAAGTCAAAAATAAAGCTGTTACGACGTAAATAGAGAATTGAAAGTATAAAAGAAACTGCTTGTGAAAATACCGTTGCATACGCGGCTCCCTTTGTTCCAAATCCTAAAGGCCCTACTAAAATCAAATCTAAAATAACATTGATAACAGTAGCTACTACAACAAAGTACATGGAACTTTTTGAATCACCAAAACCTTTCATAATGGAACAAACAGCATTATAGCCGAACACGAAAAATGTTCCAGCACATATTATCTCCATATACTCACAAGCATCTTGCATTGCACCGTCAGGAACGTTAAGGAGACCAAATACCGGTTTATATACAAGTAATCCTGTTAACGTAACAATTACAGATGCAATTGTTGATATACTAAACAATGTTCCCATTGTTTCTTTTTGCCCCACTTCATCATTTGCCCCCTTATACTGGGCAATTAGTACCGTGCCTCCCATTGTAATGCCAATACAGATTGAGGTGATAATAAAACTAATCATGGATGCATTGCTGACTGCCGCCAGTCCAGATTTCCCAACAACCCGGCCAACCACTAACATATCTACAAGACTGTAAAATGACTGTAACAAATTGGCTATAAACAAGGGTATGGAAAACTTTATTAGTTTTTCGGCTATACTTCCCACCGTTAAATCCTGTTGATTCTTTTTCATTATGATTACACATCCCTTCTAAAAAACAAACAAAAAAACAGAGGCCATTAAGCACCTTATAAGTGCAAGACCTCTGCTTTTTATGATTCTCATGAAATAAACATAGCAAAAGGCCGTAGACAAAACATTGCCTGCGGCCTGATAGATTTTAATAATATTTAGTAATGGGTAACAAAACAGAACCATTACAGATACATATCCATACTGGTTAATTGAAACTACCCTTAAATAAAACTAAATCATTTTATTCGGCTCCGCACAATGCTTCATCTTATCCACATTTTTGGAGCCTTCTTCAATACAAAATTTCCCGAATATTATATAAAACACTATGCTCACCCTTTCATATGATTATTTATTTTTATAATAACATGAAGATTAGTACATTTTCTTCTTTGTTATAATTAAGGCACCACATATCATTAGAATAATAGTTAACAGAACAATTCCAATGTATGCATACGGACAATTCTGATAAGGCAATGGTACATTCATTCCAAAAAAGCTTGTAACAATTGTTGGTATCGCCATTACGATTGTAATAATAGCCAGAAACTTCATGACAATATTTAAATTGTTTGAAATGATTGATGCAAAAGCATCCATGGTACCACCCAGAATATTTGTATATATATCAGCCATATCGATAGCCTGCTTATTTTCAGTGATTACATCTTCAAGAAGTTCCTCATCCTCTTCATACTTTTTCAGGACTTTAACAGTGACCTGACTTTCTTCATCGTGAACTTTTCTTAAATAAGTCCGAAGCAGTTTTTCAAATACACTTTCGTTAGAACGCAATGCAGTCGTAAAATAAACCAGACTTTTTTCTAAGTTCAGCAGATTAATAAGTTCTTCATTTTTTGAAGACTTGTGCAAGTGCTGCTCAATTTCTGTGGATTTCTTGTCAATCTCTTTAAGACAGCTCAGAAATAGTCTTGCATTACTATAAAGCAGTTGAAGAACAAATCGTGTCCGTTTCTGAGTAACTGGAGCACTTTTGGTTTTTATAAACTGTTCAATAAGCATACTTTCTTTTAAAGCCACCGTTACAATCACCTCTTCTGTAACCACAATTCCCAGTGGAATGGTGTTATAAATAATCGGCGATTTATCCGAAGATGAATGTGGCATACTGATTAAAATCAATACCTGATTATCATATGCCTCTATCCTTGGCCTTTCTTCATGGTCTAAAGGTGCCCTTAACAGGTCAATATCCAGATTAAAACGATTACAAAGCACCTTCAATTCTTTTTCTGTTGGATTAGTAACATCAATCCAGAGATTTTGTTCTTTCAATGAGTTTACTCTTGTGAGGTTGTTCTCAATAGTTTTGTAAATTTTCAGCATCGTTTGCCCCCTTTTCTGCCCAGGGCAAGCAAACTAAGCCTTTTAGTGACAAAAAAAGGAATGCAGCAGCCCTAAGCCATTATGTAATTTAATTGTTTGTTGTATGTGACTATGACCACAACTGTCTTCCATTTCTTTCACCTCCATAAGGTTGGATTATACGCTTAAATTTCACTTATGTCAATTAATCATTGTCATCTTCGCTATCCAGATTAAATGGATAGGTAGCTACAATAATGTTACCCTTTTTCAATAAACTTTCCCGTATAAATAATCCAGTGTGATTATGTAAAATACTTCCCAAAATTCCATGGGTCATAAACTGGGGTACAATGACCGTTATCTTTTCGTCTTCCTCTTCCGCAGCATCTGCTATCTGGTAAATATTATCTAACAATGGGGTTACTACAGCACGGTATGGGGAATATTTTGAAATTAGCATCATATCCGTGTTTAACTGGTTCCACCTGTGTTTTAACTTATCCATAGATTCCATATCCGTTGAAATGTTCAGGGCAATAACCTTGCCCCCCAGACTCTGGGCATACTGCAAAGCACCTATGGCGGCCTTATTAAAGGAAGCGATTGGAACTACTATGACATGATCATACTTTATCTTAAAATCCACTTTATTTAATCTCACATTGCTGACACTTAATCCGGCGGCAATCTTATCATAATGAGCTTTAATCTTAACCTGTGCCATGATGATAATCGGAATGATGATTAATACAATAAAAGCCCCTTCCGTGAATTTTTCAAACAAGATGATGATGGTTGCAAAAAAAGTCACCACTGAACCGATACCATTTATCACAACCCCGTGTTTCCAGTTCTTCCCCTTTGACTTTCTCCAATGGTTTACCATACCAAACTGACTTAACGTAAAGGAGATAAATACCCCGATGGCATAAAGGGGGATGATTCTGTGGGTATCTGCTTTAAATGTAATAACCAGAATGCATGCTATTAAGGATAGCGCTACGATTCCTACAGAAAAACTTAGTCGTTTTCCACGGATGGTAAACTGTTTTGGTGCATAACCATCTTTTCCCACAATGTACATAAGCATAGGGAACCCTGTAAAGGCGGTGTTGCACGCCATGAGCAGGATAACCGCTGTACTGAACTGAACCACATAATACATAAACCCTTTATGGAAAACTGCAAAAGCAATCTGGGATACAACTGTTGGTCCATTGACAATAGGAACAGCCGTATAAAATTTCGCAAGGACTGAAGTCCCCCCAAAGATAAAAAATATCAGCGCTGCCAGTAAAACCATAACAATCTTGGCATTTTTCGGGCTTGGTTCCTGAAAATTAGGCACAGAGTTACTCACGGCCTCTACTCCGGTCAGTGCAGAGCATCCGGAAGAAAAGGCTTTTAATATCAAAAATATTGAAATATTGGAAACAGTACCATCTGGAACAGTATACATAGGTTCCGGATGAATGTGCAGTACAAAGTATTTAAACAAGCCGTAAACAATCATAAAAATCATACTGAAAATGAATACGTAGGTAGGTAGTGCAAATATTTTTGAGGATTCACTGATTCCCCTCAGGTTCAGTATGGTCAGAATAATTATTAAAGCAACAACAATTTCCACCTTGTACAATCCCAGGTTTTCAAATGCAGACACAATGGCGTCTGCACCAGCACTAGCGCTCACGGCAACTGTAAGGATATAGTCAATAATCAGTCCCGCACTGGCACAGAGGCCGGCCTTGGACCCTAAGTTCTCCTTGGCTACCTTGTAAGCTCCCCCGCCTTGTGGATACGCATTGATAATCTGTATATATGAAATGGTCAATATGGCGAGCAGACCTATAATCATACAGGAAGTCCATGTCAGCCACTGATAAGAAGCGGCACCAAGGACAATAAGGACGAAAAGTATTTCCTGGGCTCCGTAAGCTACAGAGGATATGGCATCACTAGCCATGATTGCCAGTCCAAAAGGAACATTATACTTTTCTTTGCTGCCTTTTTCATTGGCTAAAGGCCTTCCAATCAGAACATCTAAAAACTTATTTATCATTTTTTCTCCTTTATTATTAGAACACAATCTTAATATATTACTCATTAACATCCTGCTTCATTGGTAAAACAAAATATTTTATAGAATAACACTCTTGCTGTGAGAATAGTGTGAGAAAAATCATTTTCATGTGAGAGTTCTGTTAGAATTTATAATATTATAATGAATTTAATAAATAAATGTAAAAACATCTTGACATTTTGAATAATAATTCGGATAATTAATGTAAAGAACTTTTTACATTTTTAAAGGAGGTAAGCTTTATGGGTTTCTTTAGACAAGAAGATGAACTGGAAAAATATATTGCCTTGAAAAGCCTGAAGATTTCATACTGGTTTACAGTGTCATTTTTACTGATATGGGCTATCATAGATCTTGTAAAAGGAAATAGACACAGTGTGGCATTAGCGTTGTTTTGCATTCAAAATTCATTACTTTTATTCTTTGAACGATATTATAAAAGGAAACTATGTGAGGGAAATGAAGAATAAAGTCAGGGAGCTTAGAAAGCGATTAAAATTAACACAAGATGAGTTTGCACAAGAACTGGGAGTAACAAGACAGACAATAAATGCAATTGAAAACAATAAGTACAATCCTACACTTGAATTGGCCATAAAAGCAGCAAAGTTTTTGGGTGTACCCGTTGAAGAATTATTTATTCTTGATTGATAACATAATTCAATTAAGCAATAAAGTAGTTGCTGCAACGCCGCCAATAGTCTGGCTGGTATTCGCTTCCTGGAGCAAATTTCCGGCCACGAAACATTGCAGCAACAAAATATTTATCTTCCGATTATGCTTCGAATATCATCTAATTTTTGCTGACTTTCTTTGTATCGGTCATATAAATGCCATACCAGTTCATCTATCTCGTCAATAATGCCCCGTTGTTCCATTGGCTGAAGATTTACAATTTTATTAAGCCTGTTTGTAATCATTCGCCTTACCCCCATTGAGGTCTTTTCTCCAGATCCGTATACCTCCCAATAAATATCCCAATAAGTATACTGAGGGAAATCCTCCTGTAATATCTTTGAAATTTCTTTCCCCTCTTTAGCCAACTTAACCATTTTTTCCGAATCTCTTGCATCCATTGTTATAATCCTCCTCTTAACATATTAATTTAACTAACTTCTAGATAAATAACCTGCCTCTTGATAAAAATTATAATTGTTTTATAAACATAATGATGTTGATTCTGCCTTACTCAGCTGGTAATTAGCTTAGTATCCTTTTTAATTCTCGCATATCCAGATGTATCGAACAAAATCTCCTTTGATAGTTTTTTCTGCCCGACAGTAATCCATTATCTTTAATTGTTCTGCATATAGGTTTTCTCTAATATCCGCTGACGTTACAATAATCATTCTATTTGCAATCTTTTTAGCGTGTCTGATGATACTCCATTGTTTTTCTCCATCAAAATGACTGAAGTTATTATATGGCAAATCAACAATCACCACATCATAAAAATCTCTGATATCTTTCATATCCCCTGTCACTATTTTAGCATTATATTCATAGTGAGTTAAATTTAAACGGGCAAGTTCTGCAACTTTGGGATTAATCTCCCATCCACATATATCATATCCTGCAAAAATGCCTTCTAAAATAACGGTCCCGACACCACAACAAGTGTCAATTAAGCGTTTTGAAGTATCCCCTCTGCTTGCTACATTTATAAGAACTTTAGCCATATTGACTCCTAATGCACTGGAAAAGGAATAGGGTTTTTGCTTATGAGCACGCCACTTAAAATTATTTTGTTTTAAATATCCAAAATACCAATAATCCTGATAATATGTAATGCCTAACATAATTTTAGGTGATTGAAAAGATGGGTAACCATATATGCGAAGCCCTGCTTCTTTCGATAACTTTTTACCCTGGCTGATATTTGGGTCTCTTTTATACATGGCAACATATTGAACCATAAAATCATTGGCTCTAAAATCATCTGCCAAAATTGAATCAAGAATTTCGTGGAATGTCTTTTTCTTATATATAATCTTTATTCTATTCTTCAGGAAAGGACTAACAGATGGATCAATTTCTTTGTTTGTAAATAATACTTTATTTTCAAGCTCATCATCAAAGAGTGCTTTCACTTCAAAGGCGCATAAATTATAGTCCTGCTCATTGTAGTTTACGTTATAAATATATTGCCCACTTTTCATTTATTACTCTCCATTTTCTGTAACTTTCAGCTTTTTTTATGGGTTTTCAGTTTTTGATTAATCTGATTATGTCCATATTTTAATCTAAAAAATAGTTTACTACAACTGCTTTATTGAATGAGAAGTATTTTATCCATGGAATTCCATTTAAAAATATTCAAAAACATATTGACCAATCCAGTCAATAAGACTACAATACTTTTGACTGAACCAGTCAATACATGTGAGGAGATAATGAAATGGAAGAATTGAGGAATCACAAGATATTTACAATGGAAGATATAAAGCGCAACACTCTTATTACTGTAGCCATAAGCAAGTTCGCAAAGAACGGTTATAAAAAGACTACTACAGATGAAATCATTTTAGAAGCAGATATATCAAAGGGGCTGCTTTTTCATTATTTCGGTACAAAAAAGGATTTATATGTATTTCTGTTCAAATATTCTATCAATACTGTCATGCAGGAATACTATACACAAATCGATTTACAGGAAAGAGATATTTTAAAAAGATTGCGAAATTCATTTTTATTGAAGTTTCAACTAACCAATAAATATCCTGCTATTTTTGATTTCATAGCTTCTGCCTTTTTTGAAAGAGACCCTGTGGTAGTCCATGAAATTAGTGAGTACACAAAGCTATTGTATTTTGATGTACAGAATGAAATACTAAAAAATATTGATTTATCTCTGTTTAAGAAAAATGTTAATACAGAAAAGGCGCTAAATATTATACTCTTTACACTTAGAGGTTACAGTGATTCTCAGACTTCTCCCAATAAAAGAATAGAAGATTACAACAAGGAGATTTCAAGGTATTCCAAAGAAATTGATGTATATATATCCATGCTGCGTACCGCATTTTATAAGGAGGACAGGTAGTATGAAATTTGCTTATGACTTTAGAGAAATTCCTCATGAGGCCCTTGGTCATACAGGAGGTAAAGGCAGTTCTCTTTGTAAAATGTACAACGCCGGACTTGCCGTTCCAAATGGATTTGTTATTTTGTCTATGGCCTTTGGAAATAACAAATTAAAAGATGAAGCACGCTATGATATTGAAAAGTGTTTTGAAAAGTTACCTGGCAATACTTTTGCAGTCCGATCATCTGCTCTTTCAGAGGACAGTGCTAAAGCTTCATTTGCAGGTGAATTTGAATCTGTGCTTAATGTGAAGCGGGATGAGCTATTCACGGCAATAGAAAATGTTGCTGCTTCGGCAAAATCAGAACGTGTGAGTGCATACAGCAAGTTTCATTGTATTCATCAAGATAACCAAATTGCAGTTGTAGTTCAAATTATGAAAAAAGCAAATATAGCAGGGGTACTCTTTTCTGCAGATCCCATTACCGGCAGCCATTTAAATATGGTAGGTAACTTTGTTTTTGGTGCCGGTGAACAGCTTGTGTCTGGCGAAGAGAATGCGTATCCATTCACAATATCAAGGCTAGGAGGAAAATACCGAGGCAATAAACCATTTGCTCCATATTCAAAAGCTTTATATCATTCCACATTAAGAGCAGAGGCGCTTTTCGGCTGCAAATTAGATATTGAATGGGTTGTTGAGAGCAGAAAGATTTATATTGTTCAGGCACGCCCAATCACAACTCTTAAAACAATAGACTACGATACCTATGAAATCAACCAAAGCCTTGATACTGATGCACTTTGGAGCAGTAATAACGTAGGGGAGGCTGTTCCTGACGTAATGAGCCCATTTACATGGAGTATACTGCATGAGATGGATTTAGAGTGTCAGAAAATTCCGGGATTTTTTATGTTTGGCAATATCTGTGGGAGGACATATTCAAATATCAGCATTATGATTTCTTTATTAAAAGTGCTTGGATATAATATTCAAAAGGCTAAAGAACTTATCAGCGATGTGTTTGGATATATTCCAGAGAACATAGAAGTACCTATTTATCCGTTTAAAACAAATCAATTAATTAAGGAAATGTTTAATCGGGTAAAAAAGAGCATAAAACGTATGAGGGATTCCAGGAAACAAAAGGATTACTATTTAAAATATACTCCTGTCTGGTATGTAGAAACACTAAAGCGTATAGAAACTGCAGACACAAAGCAGGAGTTACTTGAACTGTGGACGTCCGATGTGCGCCCATTTCTATCAGCATTATGGTATATCTGGTTTGGCGGCGCAGGAAGCGCAACCTTGATAACCCTTAGAAAAAAGCTTGCCAAAATGACAGATGAAGAATTGGCTAATTTGTTATGTTCTAATTTCAGCGGTGAGCAATCACTTGTGAGCATGAAGCCTATTCTTGCAATAGAGCAAGTGATGAATGGCAGCTTAACAAGTGAAAAGTATCTGGAACTCTACGGTCACAGAAGTCCTCACGAGTTCGAGGTTTATTATGAATACCCTGCTGATGATCCCTCATATATTGACAAGCAGATTCAAGAATACAAAAGTGCTAATCTCAGTCCGGCTGAACTCAGAAAAAAACAATTGGTCCAATTTACAAAAGCTAAAAATACTTTTTTACAAAAACTTCCTGCTAAACAAAAATGGCTGGAAAAAAAGCTGGATACAGTTTCTAAGGATGCAAATAACCGCGAGTCACTGCGAAATGAATTTGTAAAAGTGTTTAGAGTCATGAGGCATTTATTGCTTAAAATTGGATCTGTTACAGGGGTTGGAAATGATATATTTATGATGTATTGTTTTGAAATCCCAGATTTTTTGCAAGGAAACATTGAAATGCTTCACAAGATTCCTAAAAGACGTGAAAATTTTGAAAAATATCAGGAAATGCCTGTCTTCCCGCAATTAATCAGAGGCAGATTTAATCCTAACGAGTGGATTAATTCCATAAATAAACGACAGGACTACTACGATCCCAATGCCCACCAAGTTTCCCCAATGAACGAAAGCATCATCAAAGGTTTTGCAGGGGCCCCGGGTATTGTTGAAGGAAGGATTCGTGTTTTGCATAGTTTTGATGAAGCAAAAGATTTTCAAAAGGGTGAAATACTTGTAACTACCGCCACAAACATTGGCTGGACACCGTTGTTTCCAAAAGCTGCTGCAATTATTACAGATCTTGGTGCACCTTTATCTCATGCTGCAATTGTGGCACGAGAGTTAGGGATTCCTGCGGTTGTAGGATGTGGAATTGCAACAACCAAACTAAAAACTGGTGATTTAGTAAATGTAAACGGCAGTATGGGTATTATAACTAAAAAAATTAGGCCAGTATCCTAATGCCCTTTAAAATGAAATGTTTTCCCCTTCTTTATTAAAAATAGCCCCTTTTCAGGGCTATTTGGGTAAGTCTATTTAAAAATAAACTTAGCAACCTCCTCCCGCAATGCGGAAGCCTGTCCAGAAAATTCTTCGCTGATTGTGGCACTTTCTTCTGCTGTTGCTGAGTTGGTCTGTACAACTGCGGAAATCTGATCAAGCCCAACAGTTACCTGATTAATGGAGTCTGCCTGCTCTCTGAATGCTTTTGATATTTCAGTAATGGATACTACTACTTCATCTGCATTTTCAACTACCATTTTAATTACATCAGCTGTTTCTTTGGCAATACTGCTTCCTTCAGATACAGCTCTTACTGTATCTTCAATGAGACCTGTGGTATCCTTAGCAGCTTCTGCAGATTTCCCTGCAAGATTTCTCACTTCATCCGCTACAACTGCAAATCCTTTGCCAGCCTCCCCTGCTCTGGCAGCTTCCACTGCTGCATTTAAAGCAAGTATATTGGTCTGAAAAGCTATATCTTCAATTGCTTTAATTATTCTGCTTATCTCTGTTGATTTTGATGAAATGTCTTCCATAGCCAGCATCATTTTATCCATTTGCGCATTACTATGCTGTAAATTTTCGCCAACTTTTATAGTTTTTTCATTGGCTATATTTGCACTATTTGCACTTTCTTTAATATGTACTGAAATTTCATTGATAGCGGCTGAAAGTTGTTCAATTGAGCTTGCCTGTTCTAATGAGCCTTGAGCAAGATTTTGTGCGCCACCGGAAACTTGCTCTGAACCAATTGCTATCTGTTGCGATGCTTGATTAATTTGATGAAGAGTTGATGATAATTGAGTTATAATTTGCTTCATTGCTATCAGCAAATTAGCAAAATCACCTATATATAACTCATCTGCCCTGCTTTTAACCCTGAAATTTCCTTTTCCAATCTCTTCCAGTCCATAATCCAAATCTTTTATAATACCAACTACTATGTAAACTAGTTTTTTCATTGAATCTGCTAACTCCCCTAGTTCATCTTTACCATCATAATTAATAGTAGCACTAAGATCGCCTTCTGAAATTAATTTTGCTGCGCGATTAATTTCCTGGACTGGTGTTAATATGGATTTTCTTAAAACTGCCATAGCTATTAACGTAATTATAATTGCAAAAACTGCTGTAACCAGCAAAAAAATTCTTGCTTCTAATAAACCTTTTTTGGCAATTTCATTCTGTGCTACAGCTCGCTGATTTTGTTCTTCTGATATACTGATTAAAATACTGCAACTTTTTTCAAATAATGGAGCACATTGAGTAAGGTATAAATCTCTTGCCTTATCAATTTCACCATTTTTTATATAAGTTGCTATTTCCTGTTTAACTGGCATTATACTATTAAAACTATCTTCTAATGATTTGACCTTTTCTTTAGAGGTTCTGGTATTACTGCTGAAAGCATCAAAGGCTGTAAGCAGATTCTCAATATCTTTATCTGCATTATCAAGACTCTCACTTATTTTATTTTGATCTTTGAAACTCATAGCCTTAAGTAAATCTCTTTCCGCTGCGACCATATTTCTGCGCATTTCCCATACTTTTGTAGTGTTGGGAAGGGTTTTGTCTGAATACTGGGTAACTTGTTTGTTAACTATATTTAAACCCCAAAACGCTACACCCACACAAATAAATAACATTAATAATACAAGCCCGAAATTTACCAACAATTTTAGATTAATTTTCAGATTTTTCATCATAATAAAATTCCTCCATTTTTGATATTATCACTTACATCATATTTTTATTATTATTCTTCTTCTTTATTTTATATAATGCTATTCATTCACCTCACCCATTCATTTATACCAGCAGTTATAAGTAATAATTTGACAAAAGTACCCATTTATTTTTAATATTTTCCTATTATAACATACTTTTTCAAAATTCTCACTATTCTGATAATAATATGTAAAAATTTTTTATACTGTTTTAGTGGGAATTAAATAACCTTTTTTTTAATTATTATTTACATCTATTATAAATTTGAAAAAATACCGCCTTAAACTATATAAAATGATTTAATAGTTTAAGGCGGTATGAATGTAAGTACAGTAGCATTGCTGATATTTCCATCATATACTAACTTAAGCTATTCAACATTAAGTCTCAGATAAAAAAATGCAGATACCAGTGTACATAGCGAAGAACCTCAATTCTTCGCTATGAATAAACTGGGCAATGAAGCTTGATCTAACAGATCGCATTATAGCCTAAAAAGGAGACTCTTATGAATAGTGTAATGGGTTACAATGATGGATTTCAATATCCTGAAAGTAATCATAGAATAGAAAGATCCGTTGCTTTTGGGAGCTCAACAGGTGGCGCAGGTCCCTTGCCCATAATTACAACGTTATTGGCTGATCCCATCAACGTAGTTTCAACTGCAATAGAAACTGCTGGGCTGAGAGATGTAACTAATCTTCTTATTTTTACAAGTATAATTAGTCTGCCTCTTGGAATTTCCGTAACGCTAAATTTCCAGATAACAAGAACCAATACAGATGGCTCAACTATAAAGGTTGGCCCAACCTATACGTTCTCAACTCTGGCAACTGCATTGGAATCAGAATCATTTGCATTTCAGTTTGCCGATAGTAATCTTAGACCGGGTAATTACACGTACTCCGTTGAAATTTCCACTAACTCTATTATCGATATAACTCCGGGTTTAACCGTGAACAATGCAACTCTTTCAATCATTGGGTTTAACGACTAAACAATTAATTTGGAGCAGCCCCTGTCAGGCTGCTCCGTTTTTGTATATAGAACATATGAAAAACTTACTTTCGCCTATTTTAAAAGGGCAAAAACCGTTCTTTTTTGTCCGATTTTTGCCCCGTTCTTATAAGCACTTATCTTCTGTAAATTAAGCAATAAATTATTGAATTACTATAGCATACCTTCTCTCATTATATATCTGTTCAAAAGTAGTTCCATTAATCCAATACTTGTCCTCTCCTTTAAGATTTTTAATATTATACGGGTCAGCAATATAATACATGTTAGTTTTTTTGTCATATCCACATGCTAAAATAACGTGATTATTGGACAGTAATCTTTTTTGCTTTCCTTCAATGTTATAGTATCTATAAAATGGCTTTTCCCAATTCATGGTTTCATATACTACTACAGGATTACCATCTAATATCTCTGCTTGTAACTCATCAACAGAGCTTCCTGAGAAATCGGCAACATTTCCATAATTCTTTGCGTAAGCAACTAATACAGGGGGATTGATTGTGGTTCTTGTTTTTTTTGTGAGATCCGCTTTAAATGGTGAACCCACAAAACCCTTTTCAGGATTCGATTCATGCCTTGGCATATTATTTAAAAAATCATATAATCCAATACCTTGTGCATACCCTTTCGCTTTCATTCCCATGAGTAGAGAAGTCCCCTCGCATCCTACTGGAGCATTTACCGGATAAAGCTGACTAATATAAGGGACATTAATCACCCTATAATCTGGCAGTGAAATAGTTGGCCTAACAGGCTCTAAATTTGAAATTGCAAAAATAACAGATGCAATTTCTGCTCTGGATACTAAATTAGCGGGCCGATATGTACTATCTTCATAACCATGAAGTATTCCTTTCTGATATAAGAGTGTGATAGGTACTTTAGCAGAGCTACTTTCAATATCTGTAAAAGGACAACTTAAAGACCCGTCCCCTTCTGGCAGTAATCCAAAATATTTATAAAATCCATAAAGCAGATTTGCCATAGACTCCCTGGTTAAAAGTGTATTAGGTTGGAATTTGCCATCTTTATCAGTTTCAATAATGTGATTTTTATACATAAATTGAATCGCAGATAATGACCATGTACTGCTTACATCTGGAAAGTTAATGGCATTATCAACATATAAATCATTCTCTTGAATCAGTCCCTGCTCTTTGGCAAATGAAACAAGCAAACAACAGGCTTCTTCTCTTGTGATTGATTTGCTTGGCTTAAATCTGCCATCTTCATACCCAAGCATAACCTTATTTTCAATTAAAGTATTAATTGCTGTTCCAGCCCAATGAAATTGAACATCCCGAGGGGTAGCAAAAACATAATCAACAGAAAAACTTACTGAAAGTAAACAAACAAATAGGATAATAAATTTTCTCATTCTTCTTCTAAACTCCGTATATTTCTTTATCTTATTCAATAGAAAATAGTATAAGCCTAAACTTATATTTTAATATTACCCCTGTTTTTACTTTAATTAATACTGCAAAATAATATTCACTTCGGCAGTTTCACTTTTTAATAAATCTCTACCCCAATGTTTTCTAATCTGGTATAAAACAAACTATTTAGAATATTAGCATATTTTTTTATGTCTGTCACTATTTTTAATATTTACAAATATTTTTTGTATTTAGATTCTTCCGCTTCACATCCAAACTAAAAGACATGACTCTCGAAACGAAGATTCATGCCTTGAAGTTTTTTTATTTAAACTATTTGCCTGACAAACTTTTTTCAGCCATATCTACAAGTGTTTTTGTCATGTAGCCACCTACATAACCATTCTGACGTGCTGTAAGATTTCCTTTGTCAATACTGTCATAATTTGATAGTCCAAGTTCAGAAGCTATTTCTGTCTTTAAGCTATTTAAACCTGGCTTATAGCTCTTATTCATTTTATCTTGTAATGTCATTATAATCACCTCCTGTTGCTATTAATTTAACCCAAGAAGAAAATTATAATCTATGTAATTATTTCATATCCTAACTTATATTTGAAATTTTTTTATTAAAAATTTAAATTTTGCCCCTATTTAATTTTTGGGGAGTATAGTTGATTCTATACTCCCTTTAGATAAATATTTCTTACTTCTCTCTATACTAAACCAAGAAGAGTTACTCCCTGAGCTACCACAAAGCATATTACAATTCCGGTTATAGTTGGGACTAAAAAAGAGATTCCGGTCCATTTCCAACTTTGAGTTTCTTTATGAATTGTCAAAAGAGTTGTTGCACAAGGCCAGTGATTCAGCGAAAATAGCATCATACAAACAGCGGTAAGCCAGGTCCACCCATTATCTATAAATAATTGTTTCATTTCACTTAAACTCTGTAACTCTAACATAGATCCTTTGGACATATAACTCATAACTAAAATTGGAATCACAATTTCATTGGCAGGCAGCCCCAATATAAATGCCATCATTATATAGCCATCCATTCCAAGTAACTTTCCAAAAGGGTCTAAAAATAATGCACAATAGGTTAGTAAACTTGTATTTCCAATTGTTATATTGGCCATAATCCAGATAACCAGGCCCGCAGGTGCAGCAACTGTAACAGCACGGGCCAATACGAATAATGTTCTGTCAAAAATAGAACGGATGATAATCTGCCCCACCTGTGGCTTTCTGTAAGGTGGTAATTCCAATGTAAAGGAAGATGGCAGACCTTTTAATATTGTCTTTGACAATAGTCTGGATATAACGAGTGTAATAATCACACCCAGCACAATAACAGCTAATATAGTGAATGTTGCCACCAAAGAACTCAGATGACCAGCCCCACTGGCAATGAAAAGACTTGCAAGAGCAATTAAAGTAGGGAATCTTCCGTTGCAGGGAACAAAATTGTTGGTTATAATAGCAATCAATCGTTCTCTTGGAGAATCAATAATTCTACAGGCTATAATACCCGCTGCATTACATCCAAATCCCATGCACATAGTCAGAGCCTGTTTCCCATGTGCACATGCTTTCTTAAAATAGTGATCTAGATTAAAAGCAACTCTGGGCAGATAACCCAGATCTTCCATTAAAGTAAATAATGGAAAGAAAATGGCCATTGGAGGAAGCATGACTGAAACAACCCATGCTACTGTACGATAAACTCCCGATACCACTATATCATATACCCAATATGGCGTATCTGCCCAAATAAAGAATCCTGTTAGCTGTTTTTCAAGCATTGCAAAAAGTTGGGTCAGCATGGAGGAAGGATAGTTTGCTCCGATTATAGTTATCCAGAAAACAAGGCCTAAGAGACCAATCATTATTGGGATACCAAAAACTCTTGATGTTAATACACGATCAATATTACGGTCACGTTGATTATGAACTTTTTTCTCTATACTCACAACCTGTTTACATATATTTTCAGCGTTCTTTACTAAGGTTGACACAATACGGTCTTGTAAATCCTTCATTGTGATATTTAGATTGTTTAATTCTTTACGGGCATTCTCTAATTTTACTTGCAATATTTCATTATTTGATAAATTATCCATTTGAAGATAACGGTCCATAGATTCAAGTAACTGACTATCTGAATCGATGAGGCGTAAGGCTGCCCATTTACTGTTCAGCCTGCCTTCAGTGAGATTCTGAATACAGGTATCCACCTCTGTAATAATTTCTTCAATATCTTGGTCATAAGATATTTTTAAAGGTTTAGTTGTGATTTGTCCCTTCGCAACTTTTTCTATAACCTCCTTTAAATTTTCTAATCCCATACCAGTTCTTGCTGATGTACCAACTACAGGTACCCCCAGTATATCAGACAATTTATTCAGATTAATCTCTATAGTTTTCTTTTTGGCTTCATCCAAAAGGTTTATACATACGACAACTTTATCAGTGATTTCCATTATCTGAAGAACTAAATTCAGGTTTCTCTCTAAACAGGTAGCGTCCGCAACAATTACTGTTACGTGTGGATTGCCAAAGCAGATAAAATCTCTGGCAACTTGTTCCTCTACCGAATTTGATAACAGTGAATATGTTCCTGGAAGATCAACTAAAATATATCTTTTATCTTTATGTATATATTTGCCTTGTGCATTAGTAACCGTTTTTCCAGGCCAATTGCCAGTGTGTTGATTAAGGCCTGTAAAGCTGTTAAATACAGTGCTCTTACCAGTGTTAGGATTACCTGCAAGCGCCACTACTATATCATCTGGTGATTCCAATTGAACCTGAAACATTTCATTTAAAGCGCTGGTACCCATAGACTGTTTTGTTAGCCCCATTATAAACTCCTCTCTATTTTAATTAATGAATTGCCTGAACATAAATTTTAGATGCTTCTTCTGAGCGTAAAGCTATTACCGCCCCCTTATTTCATATGCAATAGGATCCCCTGCGGGACTTTTTCTTATGGACTCTACTATAGTATCCTGAATCAATCCCAGATCTAACATTCTTCTGCGTTCATTTCCTTCTGAACTTAATATTTTAACTTTGCCAAATGTACCTAATGGCAACTGATTTAATGAAATTAAATTTTGATACATAAAAAATACTCCTTTTATTAATTTTTTTTTAATTAAGTAATAAGTTAGTTGTATGAAACAAATTTTCCCACGACTAATTTATAGTTATGAATGATTTCATATTTTTGTTACATAAAAACATAATTAAGGAGAATAAAATCTGATGAATAAACAAGACTTTTATACAGTTAGAGGTTATCAGCTATTAAATCAGAATTTACTAACACCAAGTATGGAAGATTATCTGGAAATGATATATCGAATTTGCCTGGATGAAGAATTTATCAGAATTAATGAATTAGCCAATAAACTGAACGTGCGTCCTTCATCAGCTACTAAAATAGTTCAGAAATTAAAAATACTTGGCTTTGTATATTACCAAAAATATGGTTACATAACCCTGACCAAAGAAGGAATTGATGTTGGTTCTTTTCTTTTAAACAGACATATTACAATAGAAAATTTTTTAAATTTAATTGGAGTAGAAGATGCATTTAAAGATACTGAAATGATAGAACATGACATCAGCCTTAATAGTTTAACAAATATTAATATGTTAAATGATTTTTTTAATAATAATCCTAAGACATTAAAACAATATGAAATGTATAAAGAGAAATGGAAATCAGAGAAAAAATAAAACTAAGGGGCATGACTCTCTTACAAAAAAGATTCATGCCCCTTAAGTTTACACATTTTAAACTTATTTGCCTGACATGCTTGACATATTGCCTGACATGCTTGACATATTGCCTGACATGCTTGACATATTGCCTGATAAACTTTTTTCAGCCATATCCACAAGTGTTTTTGTCATGTAGCCGCCTACATAACCATTCTGACGTGCTGTAAGATTTCCCTTGTCAATACTATCATAATTAGATAGTCCAAGTTCAGAAGCTATTTCTGTCTTTAAGCTGTCTAAAGCTGGTTTATAACTTTTATTCATTTTATCTTGTAATGTCATGATAATCACCTCCTGTTTCTATTAATTTAACCCAAGAAGATAATTATAATCTATGTAATTATTTGATATCTTAGCTAATTTTAGAAATTAATATGCATTCTTGGTTTTTAGAAATACATCCAAAAGGTATAGTTTTGATTTATTTTTTCAAACTATACTTGGAGGTGTTAAAAATGTTTAAACATGAAAAGCAATTATTTCATCCTGTAGCGATTGAAAAACCCAATCCTCAATATGCTGTTTTATTACAGGAACAGCTGGGTGGAGGAAATGGAGAATTAAAAGCAGCTATGCAGTATATGTCACAGAGTTTTCGTATAAAAGATCCTAAAATAAAAGATTTATTTATGGATATTGCTGCAGAAGAATTAAGCCACATGGAGATGGTAGCGACTACTATTAACTTGCTGAATGGTCATGATGTTGATTATCAGACTGTTGACGCTGGTGAAATCCAGACTCACGTTATACTAGGATTAAATCCTGGCTTAATCAACTCTTCCGGATATTCCTGGAATGCTGACTATGTAACCGTTACCGGAGATTTGTGTGCAGACTTATTATCCAATATTGCTTCTGAACAAAGAGCCAAAGTAGTTTATGAATACCTTTACAGACAGATTAATGATAAAAAGGTTAAGGAAACTATTGACTTTTTACTGAACAGAGAAGAAGCTCACAATGCTCTGTTTAGAGAAGCCTTTAACCAGGTTGAGAATACTGGATCAAACAAGGATTTCGGTGTTACAGAAGACTCCAGACTTTATTTTAATATGTCAAGTCCATCACCATCAAATGCTTTTGGCAATACCAGCGCAAATCCCCCAGAATTTAATAACTAAATTAATTTAAAATTCCAGTACTTTTACTAATTAAAAAAAAAATAATTACACATACTAATCAGTGGAGGTGATTAAATCATGGATAATTATAAAGACGCTAGAAACGCTCAGGACGCTAGAAATGCTCAGGATGCTAGAAACGCTCAGGACGCTAGAAACGCTCAGGACGCTAGAAACGCTCAGGACGCTAGAAACGCTCAGGACGCTAGAAACGCTCAGGACGCTAGAAACGCTCAGGACGCTAGAAACGCTCAGGACGCTAGAAACGCTCAGGATGCTAGAAAAGCTCAGGATTCCAGAAACAGAATATAATCAGAGTAAAGTAATACAAAATAGTAAGCCATTTAGCTTACTATTTTGTATTTTATACTGATTAAATTTTTAAAAAATATTATATTTTTGTTTTTTCCGCATTAGCTTCGGTTGGGACATATGAAGAAATTCCGCAGCTTTTCTAGTAGTACCTGATTTAAAGCATTTTTAATTAGAAGCCGATTTGTACTAAAAATTAAACTCATTTTCCCATGGGAAATCTCCGGATTCCTCTAAACTCTTAGGCCAATGGCTGCACCATTCTGGCACTCCTGGATTCTCTACCCTGTCAAGACTTGGAGTATAAGGTTTTAAGTCTAATACAGGTGTCCCATCTTTGGCATCAATATACGCAATCTGAATAACACCTTTCTCATAGTCAATATAAATAACCTGTGCTGCAGTCAATGCAACAGGGTTTGGACGAATCGGCGACCTAGTGGCAAATATGCCCATTACTGACGGCGCCGTTTTATATGGTTGTGAGGCTTCATAGATACTTCTCATTTCTGCATTATCAAAATCGCTGAACCACCATAAAACATTAAGGTGGCTAAATCCATCTAACCCTTGCAGAGCCGGAACATACTTTGGCGCTAGCTCAATAAACATCCCCCCTTCGCATACTTTAATTTTTCCTATAGGTTCTACTTCAAATTTTTTCATAAGTTCACTCCTCCTTGTGTTTTTTCTGTAAATCCAGTGTAGGTTCTCACACCATGTGAGAGTCAATATAAAAAAACGCCTTACAAAAAAATTGCAAAGCGCTGCAAATTATTTTTTCTTCAATGGAATTTGGATTTCTGTGAGATACTTATCCGGTATTTCCTCATTCCACGGACCCCGATGAACAATTTGTCTGTTCTGCCCTGTCATTTTATACTGTCTATGCTCCTGTAGCCAGTTTGCAAAGGCCAGGTATGCATCCGCTATATTCTCGAAGCTTCCATATACCATTGTGCAAGCCATTATTGGTACAGGTTCTGTCCTGCGATACACAAAGCCATTGGTATTCTCCCCCATTTGGTTCACTGGTGCACATATTTCAATATCAACATCCTTTTCTCTATAATCGCCATCATGATATATGGTAAAGGTGTTGCTTGAAATAGAAACATGATTTCCAGCAGCAAAATCCGACATTTCTTTCCATAGCTGCCCCTCAGCATAATAATCAGGAACAATACGTCTTAAAGAAAATACTTCATAACTTGGAACCGATTTAATGGAGACATTATAGTGAATAGTGATTTTCTCTTGTTCTATATCCTTTTTTGCCATTTGAATTTTATCTATCTTTGCCTGTCCATCTTTAATCATACTCTCAATTTCCAGCTGCTTGCTTTCTAACTGATTTGAGACAAACTGATTGTCCCAATGATTAAGGACTTCCGCAATTTGTGAAACATTAAAGTCCAAATCCCGTAAGAATATAATCTTGTTAAGCACAGGAATTTGCTCCGTCCCATATAATCTGTAATTTGTAAATTTATCAACTGCAGCAGGTTTTAATAAACCCATTTCATCGTAATACCTTAACATTCGGATTGATACTTGCGTCAACTTAGAAAACTCACCAATTTTAAACATTTATGCCACCTCTATAGGAATTATATCGTGAGCCTTCTTAAACTGCAACTAAAATGCATTTGCATTGCTATAAATAAAAATGCACCTCTATATGTCAGCTCTTTTATCTGACACTTAGGGTGCACTTCAAAACCTGTACTTTTAAGTACAAAACCAACATTTAAGTATTGTGACTTTATTTATATCTGTAATATCTTGGATCATATACACCAAAAATAGGGTCTACAGACACAGATTGAGAGTTTTTAGTACTAAGAGACTGCATTGGTGTTTGTGGCGACCTAGGCATTGGATTCTGCGTCGGTGTCTGTGGGGTTCCTGGCATCGGATTCTGTGTTGGTGTCTGTGGTGTCCTAGGCATTGGATTCTGTGTCGGTGTCTGTGGGGTTCCTGGCATCGGATTCTGTGTCGGTGTCTGTGGCGACCTAGGCATTGGATTCTGTATCGGTGTCTGCGGCGTTCCTGGCATTGGATTCTGCGTCGGTGTTTGTGGCGACCTAGGCATTGGGGTCTGCGTCGGTGTCTGTGGTGTTCTAGGTGCCGGAGTCTGACCTGGTGTCTGTGGTGTCCCTGGGGTCGGAGTCTGACCTGGTGTCTGCGGTGTTCTAGGTGCCGGAGTCTGACTTGGTGTCTGTGGGGTTCTAGGTGCCGGAGTCTGACTTGGTGTCTGTGGGGTTCTAGGTGCCGGAGTCTGACTTGGTGTCTGTGGGGTTCTAGGTGCCGGAGTCTGACCTGGTGTCTGAGATGTATTTTGCGTATTAAAATATCCAAGTATTTCTGTAATATATTGATTCATCTGATTTGCATAATTGATTGCTTCTTTATTCCTTTGCATTATAGAACGGTTAATGTTACTAACTGCAAGATTCAGGTTAGTAATTAAGTCAGCAGGAACCAATGCATCTTGTAAAGAACGGACAAGCTCTTCGTTCATATTCGTTTTGATTTCATATAAATTGTTAGCAGCCTTTACCCAATCCCCTGCATTTAAATTTTTAATCATATCATCCGTATTTGTCTTAATTGCGTTTAATTGATCTGGTACCTCCGGTAACTGACTCGGAGTCTCTTGCAATACTTTAATGAATTGTCCTATATATATAGAATTATCACCTGGTACCATGGAACTTGTTTTAATAAAATTTAAAGGCACCTTGAATTCATTTAAAACATAAAACAACCCATCTTTAGTTTTTATGTAATAGCTACTCATTTAAACCCTCCAACTTTTAATCTTTTAGATTATGTTATGTTCTCTTTCTATAAATTGATACAAAATAAATTAGTTTAGCAAACAAAAGTTAGTTTTTTCAAAATTAGTCAAATCAATCAATTATAAATAGAAAAAGTACCATCAAATGGTACTTTCAACATTGGAGTTGCTCTCATTCTGTTTATATGTTTCTTTCCATGTCTTCCCATGAAAACCTAAAGCTGCGATGCCACAGAAAAATAATAAACAGTGATGATAAAGCTATATTTATCATCAATCCGAAAGATATAATTAATGCTACATAATGGATTCCTGCCAATAATGCACATAAACCGAATGCAGATAAGACTTTATTTACATTGGTTCCATTCTGTGCATACTGAAAGTCTTTATAAAACGGTAATTCTCTCTTAGAGAAACGAAAAAGTACCAGCATGACAATCAATAAATTTAAAAAGATTAAAAACAGTCCGGGTAATACTTTTAACCCAAACACAAACATAAATATTAAACTTATAAGTAAAAAGACAGATACTATATATTTAAGCAAAAATGCTTTAAATGCACCTTTTAAAACGATAACAGGATCATCAACTGGCAGGGCTTTATATATCCAGGCTCCTTTATAATTCTCGCTTAAACTGATCATGGGAAATAATGATGCCAGAAATGCAACAGATAAATACAAATAAATATAGTATTTTCCATTGGCAATCTCTGCAAGTGTCTCTGAAAATGACTGTTCTCCACTAAAGAGATTAAAAAAGAAAATAAAGGGAAATATCACTGCAAAAGCCAGACTTGGATATATCCTTAACTTCAACTTCCGCTCATTATCCAGCATTTGGAGTGTAAATCTAAAAAAAACTCTTTCAAGAGGATGATGGCAAAAAACATTTGCAAGAACTCTTTGAAAGTTGTCTTTCTTACTACTTTTACACTGAGAACTGCCAGCACTGTTCATTTTCTGAAGGTTACTTTCAAATTGCGTAGCAACCACTTTAACATATAAAGTAATGGTTATAATAGGAACAATAATGCCTATGAGACTTAAAACCAGATAATTTTTATCAAACTTATTGGTTATAAGCATAAATGGAGCTGCAAACCAGGATGAAGGTAATAAAAAATTCCAAAAATGTAGTGAAGTGCTGATATTCATATTTGAAAAAGAAAATATCCGTCCCGTAAATTGATACATTAAAGTCATAAATACCGTTAAGGCTATCTGAAAATAATTAATAATGTCTTTCAGTTTTTCTCCGTCAAATATTGAAATAACTGCGTAATAGAAAATGGAAGTGACTAAAATTAAAAAGCTGCAAATCAGGACCATTTCAATTAAAAACATAAGAAAAAATAAAATACCATACCGAATAAGTCCTACAATAAGTGCGCCTCCCGCTATTGCTATGGTTATACAGAAAAGATATACTACAATATGAATTAGTTTAGCAGCATTCAGTGTTTTTCCATCTACAGGTCTTGGAAGCAGTATATTTTTTTCTTTAACATCAAGAAGAACAGCAGAAAAATCTGAAATCATGGTTGTCATAACAAGAAACATAATCATACCAATAACAACATTCATTTTAAAGAACATAGGAAACGATGGAATCATAAATAGTCCAATAAAAACCCCATGAATATATACATACCCAGGGATGTTTTAAAAGAATTCTTATTCTCCCTGTTTTTTCCATCCATTAATATAGTAGGGGTTCTCCTTTCATCCATAACAAATTTAATCTGCAAAATTTTTCGCATGACTGTATAATCAATTCCAAGTGACTTAAAAATCAAATGTATTTTATCTAAAAGTTTTAAAACTGTAAATTCTTTCATATTATCCCTCTTCTAATACAGATATAAAATCAGACGCAATTTCCTTATACTGATTAAATCCCGTTAATTGATTAAATATATTTTCAAGGGAGCCTTCATTACTTTTTTTCTGTAGTTCCCCAAATGTACCATCCGCTACAATCTGTCCTCCATTAATAAGAATAATCCGATGACTGATTTTTTCTACCACTTCCATAATATGAGATGAATAAAAGATAGTTTTTCCCTGAGCTGCCAGTTCAGAAATGATTTCTTTAAAAATCATTACACTGTTCGCATCCAGACCACTTAATGGTTCATCAAAAAACAAAATATCCGGGTTATGAAGCAGACTTGCGATAATTAGTACTTTTTGCTTCATTCCTTTGGAAAAAGAAGTAATTCTGGAATGATACACATCCCCAATACCAAACAGGGACATCAATCTCTCTGCCTTCTTATTAACCACCTCATAATCCAAACCGTATATTTCTCCTATAAAAGTGAGATATTCCTGGGCAGTAAGCGTGTCATACATCTCTGCAGTTTCAGGAACATACCCGATTCTTTTCTTATACTCAATACTTTTTGAAGATATGTCATTGTCAAATACCTTCACCTGACCCTGATACCCTTCCAGCATACCTAACAGGATTTTTACGGTAGTACTTTTTCCCGCTCCATTTGGCCCAATATAGCCAATAATCTGTCCACTTTCTACCTCTAAATTAATCCCTCTCAAAACCTCTTTATCCCCAAAACTCATTTTTAAATCTTTAATGGAGATTACGGACTGGCCCTCTTTATTCATAAAAATCCCCCAGCTTCCTGTAAAAATTAATTTCTGCAATTTATTTTTCATCATACTATAAGCTTTATATAATCTCAAGGTCTATATTTTCTTTTTCTGAAGCATGTTAACAGACCTTTTGGTAAAAAAATAATGTGAAATATTCATTTTTATGGATATTTCACATTATTTATAAAAAATTTCATTATAATTATTAATTATTTTCTCTTAGTAAATAGTTCTCTGTATCCCAAAATTTTTTTTACAAACAGCTCTACAATCTGTGGATCAAACTGTGTCCCTGAATTTTTAACCAATTCATTTACCGCAGCTTCAACTGTAAGCGGTTTCTTATATGGCCTTTTGGCTGTCATAGCTTCATAAGCGTCAGCTATAGTAATAATACGTGCCAGTAACGGGATATCCCTGCCTCTCAGACCTCTTGGATACCCTTTTCCATCCCATCGTTCATGGTGATAAAGCACATTCTCTGCCAGTGGGGAATAAGCATCTACAGATCTTAAAATCTGATATCCACATTCAGAGTGTCTTTTTATTTCCCGGTATTCTGATTCCGTAAGTTTTCCCGGTTTATTTAAAATATCTTCTGAAATGATTATTTTTCCGATATCATGCATTAAGCCTGATGTTTCCAGCTCATTTACAGTATCTTCATCCAGGTTCATTATCTCTCCGATTTCTCTGCTGATTTTACTGACTTTTTCTGAATGAATTCTTTCTCTTTCATTTTTTTCATTTAATGTATTGAATATTGCCTGAATGGTTTTATTGCGCATACTCTGGCTTTCAGTAATCTTTTTCATATACATTTGTTCTTCTGCCTTAATTATTGTATTTTCTATGCCGGTCCCCATACACAATTTTGTATCAAATCCAATAGAAATAGAAATAACAATATCTTTAACTCTTTCTTTTGCTGTGGCTTTGTAGATTCGTTTAACCTGCTTTTCTGCCTCTTCATGAGAAGTATGTGGAAGCAGAATAATAAACTCGTCTCCACCGATTCTGGCGATGATATTATCCTCATTGCATTCTGCTGTTAAAACTTTGGCAACTCTTTTTAAAAGTTCATCTCCCACCGAGTGCCCAAAGGCATCGTTGGTTAATTTAAGGCCATTCACATCAATCATGGCAATAGAGAAAGGCATATTTTTTTCCTGATCCAAGCGATACAGCTCTTTCTCAAAGAATCTTCTATTATATAGCCCTGTCAAGTGATCATGATAACTTAAATACAGAATTTGTTCCTGTTTTTGCTTTTTTTCTGTAAAATCTCTGAAAACAATAACGGCTCCTGTTATATTGCCGGTTTCGTCCATTATTGGAGCAGCACTGTCTTCAATGGCTATTTTTTCACCATTTCTTTTAATTAAAATTGTATGGTCTGCCAGTTGAATGACATGTCCCTCTTTAAGTGCCCGTGTAACGGGGCATTCACTCTGTTCGCCGGACAATTCATTTATTATGTAAAATACTTTTTTAAAATCCTGCCCTTTTGCCTCCTGCACTGTCCATCCTGTAAGATCTTCAGCCACTTTGTTCATAATGCTAATCCTGCCGCATTCATCTGTTGAAATCACTCCATCTCCCAAAGAATGAATGGTGGTTTTAAATAATGATCTCTCTATACTTATTTCTTCCTTTGCATCTAATAGCTCTTGGTTTTTTGATTCTATTTCACAAAGATAATTTGAAATTTTCTCAATCATATAAGTTAAACCGTTAGATAAAATCCCTATTTCATCTTCTCTTAATAGATATTCAGGTGGCAATGCTATGGATTTGTTATGATGACTGTAATTGTCGATTTCTCGACATATCTTAACCACAGGAGAAGATATATATTTTTTAAAAAAATTTAAAATAAATCCTACTGCAATGACCAGACCTATCAAGATAAATAAATTTCTACTTAAAAATTTATTCAACTGTAGAAATACCTCGGATTTTGGTATAACAGTTAAAACTATCAGATTCGTATTTGCAATTGGTACATACGCAATAAACTTTTTTTGTCCCTGATATGTATAACTGGTAATCCCTTTTTTTCCGGAAAGCAGTTTTTTTGACAAATCATGTCCTAGATAATCCTGTATAAAAACTTTCTTTGAAGGATTTACAGTGTCAATATCCGGATGATAAATAATATGTCCATTATCATATAAGAGTACTGCATATCCGTGCTTACCTATTTTATAGTCACGCATCATTGCATCAATGTCTTCTATCATAATGTCTAAGGCAAAAGTTCCTAAAACCTTTCCCTTATCTACTATAGGTGCTCCTACGGTTATGGCCATTTTTCCGGAAACCACATCCAGATAAGGAGCAGTTATGGTTGTTTTTCCTTCCTCAAGAGTATCAATGTACCATTGTCTCTTTGTCAGGTCATAATCTGATGTTATGTCAAAATTGTAGTCATTTGTAATTAAATCGTCCGTATCAGGTAAGGCAATATAAGATAGCGCAATATTTTTATCCATATCTGATATATTTTTAAGTTCTTTTGTGACCTGATTATATAAAGGATTTTCCCTCTTTTTATTTCGATCTTTTACCGTCTTTGCAATATTTATAAAGTCGGGATTGTTTTTAGCCTGATCAACGATTACAATGTATTTTTGCAGAAACATCTCAATTTCATCCGAGATATTCTGGGAATCCTTAACTAATTGTGCTTTACTTTGTTCTTCAAAATAACTTTTTAACTGTATATCTAAAAAACTAAAGTAAATAAAAAAAGTACAAATATAAATAACAAAATTGTTATGCCTATTATTCTTATAATGCTCTTTTTAATCCAATTCATAAATTCATCTCCAACTATCCTCTATGATTATAATGTGTACTTTGATTATAAAAACAACATCCGCAGCGTCCAATTTTCTGAATATTTATAATTATATTACATTATTCTCCAATTTACTACATTTTTCCAAAATAAAGCAAAGAAATTTTTAAAAGGATTTAATGGCTTTTCTGAATAGTTTGGCCGAGCCTGAATACAATAATAGAAAAAGAAAGGTGGTAAAGATTATGCCTGCACTACAATGTAAAGTTAATCCATGTTCTTACAATAGCAAGGGGCAATGCTGCAGACCTTCTATTCATGTAAACGGAGAAACTGCTCATGTCAGTTCTGACACTGCATGCCAGTCATTTGCAGAAAGGACACAAAATCAAATGATCAGTGGGGTCCAGTATGACTCTCCTAACCATTCATTAAGTATTGATTGTGATGCTCAAAGATGTATCTATAACCAGAATGAAAAGTGTTCTGCAGATTCTGTTTGCATCAGTTACGGTTATACTGGGACGGAATGTTCTTCTTTTGAACAAAACCATGGCAGATAGTTACACTAAAAATAAAAAGCTAATGTGTTTAATCACCATTAGCTTTTTATTTTATCAATAATATTTACTCATATAGGTTCAAAACCAGACGGACTGAAGAAGCCGTACTCCATCTTCAATTTCTTCCACAGTAAGACTGCTATAACCAACTAACACCATATTATTCTTATAATGCTCTGGGTTTTCCCAATAAACAGAAACCGGATATACTTGTACTCCTGTTTCTCCTGCTCTGTTTATCAATTCCTGCTCATTCATGCCATTGTTCACCTCAAGTAAAATGTGCAATCCTGCATTGTTCCCGTGAATGATTACCCGGTCATTCATATACTCATGAAGAGCACTCATCAGTATATCATGCTTTCTTTTGTTCGTTGTGCAGATTTTTCTTAAATGTCTGTTCCAGTTTCCCTCCTGCATAAAAAACTGCATGGCTTTCTGCTCCGTCCATGAAACCTGGCAATTGTATCTTGAAAAATTCCTTTTATATTTTTCAAGCAGAGTGTCTGGCAAAACTATAAAACTCATTCTAAGCCCGGGGGCAAATGCCTTGGAAAAAGTATTAATATAAATCACATGTCCCTTACGGTCCAGTGACTGCATGGAGGGTATGGGTCTGCTGTTATACCTGAGCTCACTATCATAGTCATCTTCAATTAAATATGCATCATTTTCATCAGCCCATTTAATTAAATTAACCCTCTTATTAATTCCCATGACTTTACCTGTGGGGAATTGATGAGAAGGAGTGGTATAGACCAGCTTTGCATTGCAGTTTGCCAGGCCTGTTAAACTGATACCATCTTCCTCAATGGGAATTGGTATTGTTTTCATTCCATGATTTTTAAATGCCTCTCTGGCACTGTTATAGCAAGGCTCTTCCAAAGCTATTTCATTGCATTGATTCATATACAGCTGACAAATGATGCTTAAAGCTGACAGAGTGCCGGCTGTCAGGATAATCTGCTCAGGCTGACACCGGACTCCACGTGAATAAAGCAGATATTTCATAATTTCCACCCGTAGCCCTTTTTCGCCAAATTTATCATTATATGCCCCAAGGCATTCAATATCACAGGAACTTAGAGCTTCATTTACAGCCCTTTTCCATGCCTGCATTGGAAAATCCTTAATATTTAATTTTCCATACTGAAATTGATATTTTATGCTGTTCTCTTTGTGTCCTTCATTAGTCTTTTTTTCTGGATTGTTATCTGGTATTATCCGTTTGCGGGACACATCATTATAAATGTTTACATCAAAAGGCAGCACTACATATCCACTGCCGGCTTTCCCTGCTAAAAAACCTTCCGCACAGAGCTGCTGATAGGCGGCTTCTACTGTATTCCTGCTGATTCCCAGAGATTCCGCCAGATTTCTTGTAGATGGAATTTTGTTTCCTTCTACAAGTTCTCCCTTTACTATCTGTGATTTGAAATAATCATAGATCTGTAAATAAATAGGTTCTTTTACATTACTTTTAATTACAATCACTCTGACACTTCCTAATATCGTTTATACTCGCCTTTTTCTCTTTTCTTTTCTGATACTTTACTGATGTATGTACCTTCTACAATTCTTTTATACCCTTTCTTTTCCACTAATGCTTTAATGTAATCTACATGAGGACATCGATCATGGTGGTAGTTATCCGTTACCATGCAGGAAGACAAATGTACGGCGACTTCGTTCTTTGTTACATCCGTTTTTTTTGCCAGCTTGTTTGAAAAATGCTCTAATTTAGAAGCCAGACTTGCTCCACAGCATCCCCCACAGGTTAAAGCAATATATTTTACCTGATCATCATAATCCTTAAAAACATCATCTCGGTTATAAAACCCGTTTGTACAGGCAAATCCACTGCATCTCTGTCTCGCAATATCACACTGAATAATCATCACATACTTTGTATCCATAAATTTTCTCCTCCTGAATTTTTAAACTAAGATAATAATTATCCCAATTATACAGCGTAATTGTCATGTACGAAAGTACCAGTTTTATTCTTTTTAATAGTACCAGTTAGAATTTTTATCATAAAAAAAGGCAGCTATAAAACTGCCTTCTATCTTTTTGTAAAACTACATGAGATTTTCGTCGTATATTGCTCTTTGTCCGCCCACAAACTTACGTCTGGTCCTTGCTGCAAGAACGATAGCATTTCCAATATGTTTTGTTTCTATCCGAAGAGGTACTGCAACCTTTTTCAGATGCATACCAATAAGAGTACCACCTATATCCAAGCCTGCATCCGCTTTAATTTCTTCTACAGCCACAGGATCTTTAAAGCCCATATATGCAGCAGTTGCAAAGGACCCTCCGGCTTTTGGCTGTGGTATAACATTTACCATAGCATCCTCATTTGCAATTTCCCGTTCAATGATAATCGCTCTGTTTAAATGCTCACAGCACTGGGCCGCCAAATATATTCCCTTAGGATTTAAAACCTCATATATACCATTAAAAATAGCCTTTGCAACTTCCGGATTTGAGTTGCTTCCTATTTTGCAGCCTTCAACTTCACTTGAAGAACAGCCCACTACTACAATTGACCCTTTGTGCAGTTTTGCACCTTCACACAACTGTTCTGCCGCAGCCTTTGCTTCATTTTTAATCTGCTCTAACATACTATATCCCTCCCATATATGATTAGTTTTATCATTTAAAGATCTATATATTCTTAGTATATCACAAAATCTTATTTTCGTATAACTTTATAAGTTCCGGAAGCTGTAGCTACTATCTGTCCGCTTTCCTTTATCATAGCCTGCCCGTTCACGGTAAGCAGCGAACGACCTGAAGATACCAGCTGAGCTTTTACCAGAACCTTGTCTTTCAAAGAAACTGGCAGTAAATAATTTACGTTCAGATTTACTGTGGGAGAAAAAACTCCCCCCAGCAACCAGCCAATCGTATTGGCAAAAAGTCCTAAAGATAAGTCCATCATGGCAGCGGTAATGCCTCCATGAAGAACATCAACAGGATTCAGTTCCCATTCATTCACTGGAAGCTCAAATATTACACTTCTCTCCTGACTATTATATTCTACAAACTGAATGTCCAGCATTTCATTAAAACGTCCCGGCTTTTTGCTGACTCCTTCAATGGTATTTTTTATCTTTTCTTCTAAATCATGCTGCTTAAAAATCTCTTCTATCGTCATGTGCTCTCCTTACATTGCTTTGTCTAAATTCATAAAAATTCCTGTTTTTTTGTAATTATTTGGCTGTTATAGTCTATCACATTGAAATATTTACTTCAATCTGTATAATTATTGTCCAAATATTTCGGAAAATATGGTATAATAATCATCAAATAAATTTAACCCATTAACAAGATACACTTTAAAAGTGAGGGGCTGATTTTTATGTATAAGTGTTCCTTAAAGATAACTATTTATAGTAATAATGACTTAATATTTAATGTAATAAATGATATTTCTCCTTTGAATCGGTTTGAACATGCTCTTCACCAGCGTAACGAAATATCAGAATCTGATTTTGAGGACAGTGACATTATTATACTTGACCTTCCTTGTCCAGCCAAATATTTACAACAATTATATTCACTGAAAAAAGCAATGCCCTGCTTATAGTGTGTACAGAAAATCAGGATATAGCATCATTGGGCAGCAAGGATTACAACCTGATTTATGAGTTATGGCCAAAGCCTCTGAGTGACGGCTTAATCCGGTTCAATTTCACCCGTTTGCAAAAGCAGTTAAAGCTGACTAAGGATTTTCAACTGACACAGAATTATCTGGATACCCTTATCGACAGTGTTCCTGACTTAATCTGGTTTAAAGATGTCAGAGGTTCTCACTTAAAAGTAAACCAGAGTTTTTGCGATACAGTGGGAAAAACCAAAGAAGACATAACTGGCCGGGGGCATTATTATATCTGGGGTCTCGAACCTGAAGAATATGAAAAAGGCGAGTATGTATGCATGGAAACAGATGAAATCGTCTTAAGGGAGAAAAAAACGTTTCTTTTTGACGAGAAAGTGAAATGCAAAAATGAAATGCGTCAGTTTAAAACGTATAAATCACCTATTTTGAATAACTCAGGTACTGCCATTGGAACGGTTGGTATAGCTCGTGATGTTACTGCTTTAAAAAATATCCAGATGGAGCTGGATATTCTGATCCAGAATATGCCTTTTGCCATGCTTATTACAGATAAAAACCGTAACATTCTCAATGTCAACAACAGATACTTAGATATATTTTCCCTTAAAAAATCTGATTTAATTGGAGAAACTATATCTTCTTTCCAGCAGAAATATGGATCCATAGCTGGAGGAAAAAACTGGAGTCTTCATAAGACAAAAAGAGGGCTATTCTTACATGGTGACAACAAAATCTTCCGGATACAAAAAGAAAAATTAATTGATATATTCGGTGAAGTTTCAGGCTACCTTTTTCTGCATATTGACGTTACTTTTGAAGATAACTATGAAAACAAACTGATACAGGCTGCAAATACAGACTATCTTACCAAATTAAATAACCGGCGTGGGTTAGCCAACTTTTTGACACAGCATACCTTCCAACATCAGACCACGTTAATACTTATAGATTTTGATAATTTTAAAACCATTAATGACCAGTATGGACACGCAGAAGGAGATCAAATTCTTATTGCCTTTTCAAGTATTCTCTTAGAGCTTTTCCCAGGAAATAATATCTTTCGTTTAGGAGGGGATGAATTTCTGGTTATACTTCTGGATATTTCAGATCGTAATATTATAGAAGAATATGCCCAGACTATAATAAATCAGTTTAAAGCTAAGATAAGCGGTACCACTTCACTTCAAAATGCATCTGTCAGCATTGGAATAGCCATCAATGAAAATGAAACATTGGAATTTAAAGATTTATTTAAAAGAGCAGATGTAGCCCTTTATGAATCAAAACATTTAGGTAAAAGTCGTTATTCCATTTGGAAATATATAGATTCAAAAAAGATACTACTATAAAGTAGTATCTTTTTTACTGTACCATTTAAATTTTATTTTTTAATATTTAAATTTTTGTTGCATAATTTTCGGAAATTGTTATAATAATTATAACATATGGTTTTCAAAATTACATTACGTTGTATAAATATTATTTGAAAAGGAGAATGAAAATGTCAATATATAAACAATTTATGAATGCAAGAGATCCTCTTAGCAGCTATACTCATTTTATCGGAGCCTGTCTGGCAACTCTGGCCACCTTGTTGCTTGTAGGAAAATGTCTGTACCTGGAAGGGACCAGCAGCATTACTATAGCCAGTGTCATTATATTCGGATTATCCATGATTGCTCTTTATAGTACCAGTTCTATTTATCACTTTGTTAAAGTACCTTCCAATATTCTTGTTAGGATAAGGAAACTGGATCATTCCATGATATATGTTTTAATAGCAGGAACTTATACTCCTATTGTTATCGGTTTTATGGAACTAAAACGAGCTGCAGTTTTTATGTCAGCAATCTGGATTGTTGCCCTTGTTGGTATACTCATCAAAGTATGCTGGCTTAATGCTCCAAGATGGCTTTATACATCCCTTTATCTTTTAATGGGCTGGGCCATTGTTTTTGACCTGGATTTTCTCAAACAGATTCCTGTGGGCGCAATTGTTCTGATTGGAATGGGCGGTATTATGTATTCCATCGGAGCCGGCTTCTATATTGCTAAAAAACCAAATTTCAGCAGCATTTTTGGTTTTCATGAAATATTTCATATCTTCGTTATACTGGGGACAGTATTTCAATACAGTGCAATATATCTATACGCTATTTAAATTAAAATTTACACATATACAAGTAAAAAAGATGCCTTTCAACAAAGGCACCTTTTTTATTGCGTACTATCGCGGTTATCTTTTTAAGCAAGATTACAGATTATACTCATACTGTCCATCTGTTCTGACTTTATAATAATCTGCAAAAGATTTTTTAAATATATCATCCTCTGCCTTTAATTTAATATTGTTCTTAATGAGATATTGATAAACCCCAGCATAATCCATATTACCCTGGAGAAGAACACTGTCAAGCTTATCCTCTCGGATTATAGCACGCTTATAACATTTGCTGTCCTCTCGGATAACAACTTTATCACCTTCCTGAACCTGCCCTCTTCCCAGTGACAAAGTGACTAATCCAAAAAAGTTAATGGTATTTTTCATTGCATACGTGTCTTCATAGGCCGTTCTGTTCCCACACATATTTTCTGCAGCCGTACAGCCCTGCTTCATTGCATTTGGCCAGATTCCTGACATTCCTGCCACATCTCCCGCTGCATAGATGTCCCTCACACTGGTTTCCATATATTCATTTACCTTTATGTTTTTCTCCACATCGATACCTGATTCAATTGTACAGGCAATAGCTGGACGGACTCCAGCAGCTACTATAATCACATCACAGTCCAGAACAGTTTTATCATCCAAAATAAGCTGACTTACATTGTTCTGACTGTCTAAAATGGTTTCAGATGCTTTTCTATTCAGAATAAATTTACATCCTGCCTTTTCAAACAATTTTTTGTATTCATTTCCTGCTGCTTCATCAAGCTGGATAGGGAGAATTCTGTCAGCCATTTCCACAACTGTAACATCCATTTTCTTTTCCAGGAGGCCATAGGCAGCGTCCATACCTACCAATCCAGAACCAACAATAATAACTTTTCCCTGGGGCTTTATATGTTTTACAATTTCCTGTGCATCGCTCAGATTTCTAAGTCCGAAAACGTTACCTGCAGTTCTGAAATCTCCCACTGGCGGTATAAAACTATCTGCACCCGTAGCAATCAGAAGTTTATCATAACATACCATCTGATTATCTCCTAACACAACATTTTTTCTGTCTGGTACAATGGCTTGTACTTCTGCAGATTTAATCCATGTGATTCTGTTTTTTTCAAAGAAATCAGGAGATACAAAGTTCAGGGTTCTTTCATCTCTTTCTCCACTTAAATATTTATGAAGCATGCACCTTGAATGCACATGTTCATCCCGGGAAATTACTACAATTTCTGCAGTACTGTCCAATTCCCTGATTCTTCTGGCAGCAGTCAAACCTGCAGCACCTGCGCCTATTATTACATGCCTCATGCCTGCACCTCCTCAACCCAGATTGCTTTTTTAGGACAATTTTTTACACAGCTGGGTTCTCCGCCTTTCTCCATACAAAAGTCACACTTTATCACTTTTGTACGGGTCAGAGTATCTGGTTTTAAAACTCCATAGGGGCAGTTCATAACACACATAAAACACGAACCACACTTATTCACATCATAGGATACAACCCCTGTCACAGAATCCTTGCTTAAAGCTCCACTCATGCAGGACATGACACATTCCGGTAAATCACAATGCCTGCAAAAGATAGGACGATATCCTCCTCTTCCATCTGAAAGGATATGATTCCTTGATTCATTTTTAGGATCTGTCAGATCCAAGTCATAAATGGTTCCCTGCTCCTCTCTATGTGCCTGCATGCAGGCAGCGGTGCAGTTCTTGCAACCATCGCATTTCATATAATCAATCATTATTCTTTTCATTCTGACGCCCCCCTATATATTTAAAGCTGAGCGTTTTTCCATAATGATTTTCTCCAATATATCAGCCGATTCTTTTGCATCCGGATTGATGATAACCTGTCCGCCTGTCAGCTGCTTCATATCTTCTGTCAAAACTTTAACCGCTACTTTACTTCCTGTGATAAATGGAGGCAGCCCCAGATGCAATGGCAGTCCCAGAGCCAGTCCATAAGCTCCATCGGCCAGTGCCTGCTCTTCCAGCCATTGGGCTGCGGAAAGAACAAGGGGAAGCTGTGGCAAGTCCACACCTAGTTCTTCTGCTATTTCCGTTGCAACGATTTCCAACCGTCCTATGGCAAGACATGGTCCGAAATTAAGTACTGGTGGAATGCCCAGTTTCTCGCATACAGCTCTTAATTTAGGTCCTGCCAGTTTAGCGGCCTCTGGTGTCATCAGTCCGCAGTTTTCAATACCTCCGGAAGAACATCCTGCTGTAAGAACAAGGATATCCTTGGCAATAAGCTCTTTTGTAAGTTCCACACTTAGTACGTCGTGACCACCTGCTGTAAGATTTGAGCATCCAACTACACCTGCAATGCCTTTTATATCTCCTGCCACAATCAAGTCAATCAGTGGTTTCCATTTCCCTCCTAAAAACTCCTTCAAAGACACTTCACTTACACCGGTAAGCGTATGGTCATTTCCATGCTCTGGCATCAGGTTAAGGTTCACATCTTGATGGATAGAGTTGTATGCTCCCACTAACATATCAATCAATGGTTTCCACTCTTTATCCGCATTAGAAAAATCTACATTAATTTTACCTCGTCTTAAGATATATGCTCCCACGATTTTATCTATGATTTCATTGCTCTGCTGCTCTCTTTTGGCAAAATCAAATTCCATTATTTCTGCGTTTGCTTTTTTTGCAACACTGTCAAGGCAGATCTGCTTAATCTTAAGCTCTTCACAGATTGGTTCTATTCCTGGAAGTGTACAGTTAAATTCAGATAAAACTGCATCTATGGCACCGGTTGCCAGAATGGCTTCACTGGTATAATTGTTTCCTGCATGCCCATTAAAGACTTCCTTATAATGACTTCCTCTCAATTGCAGGTCCTGACCTACGCATGTACATCCAACCAGCTTGAATCCTTTTGCGCCGGCAGCTTTTGCTTTCGCCACCGCATCTGGCTGAATCAGCCTTTCCTGTAAGTCCACAAACATAGAATGCTGATGTCCCGTAATCATGATATTGATATAGTCCGGATCTATGACCCGGAGGCCCACAGGAGCTGTTCTCAGTTCAGGTTCACCTAAGAGAACATCATTTAAAAGATTCGTTAAAACCAGTCCGTAAAGCCCTGTAGAAATACCTAATCTTAAACAATCTATCAGCATGTCCACTGGATCAGAATTTAAGTTCGTTGAACATTTTACAACACCCTTGAATACTTCTGACTTGGCTCCTCCCGGTAAGATACCAAGTTCTTTCCATTTATCAAATCTAGGCTTATAAGAAAGCTTTTCAACCAGTTCCATCTTTACATATTCTGGTTTATATAAATCACTTAGCACTGCATCTGCAACCTTTTCTGCCTTTTCATATAAATCCCCTGATGTAATGCCAAAAATACTGCATAGACGTTCAAGGGCTCTTTCTCCCTTGATTTTGCCTTTTACCAGTGCGGTATTTTTAAGATTCAAGGCGGTATTCTCCACTACGTGGATATAGCATCCTGAACCAGCTGCCACTGCTCTCAAAAAATTCCTTGTTACAATGGTATCTGCATTTGCACCGCAGATGCCTCGGGGTGCATCCGGTGTAATGCGACATGGTCCATTGGAACATAATCTGCAACAGACACCTTGAAGTCCAAAATTACATTTTGTACTCTGTGATTCAACCCTGTGATGAGAAGTTTCCATTGGCAGGTTTGCTATAAATTCCTCCAACGGTTTATCTGCACTTTTACATGTATTACATCCAAAACAGTTATTCATTAACTTCCTCCTCGTTAATTTATAAGATTTTATTTTTTATCAAATTCATAAACAACATATACTGCATTAATATATACCACTAATTTTTATTCTCTATCATCTTTTTTGGTGCTGTCCTATTTCAAAAAATGTAAATTATTTAACTGCAAAAAAAATATATTTGCACAACAATCAAAGGAGCAAATCTGTCAGACTAAATCATCTGAAGATCTGCCCCTCCGTTTTTTTATTTTATGGAAAATTACTTATTCATAAATAAGTTTATATCATCTTCTACAGAACCAATCCCTGCAATACCAAATTTTTCTACCAGGACACCTGCTACCGCAGGGGACAGGAAGCCCGGTAATGTCGGTCCCAGATGAATATTTTTAAAGCCCAGGTAAAGCAGTGCAAGCAACACAATCACTGCTTTTTGTTCATACCAGGCTATATTAAAAGCAATTGGAAGTTCATTGATGTCACTGAGACCAAACACTTCTTTAAGTTTCATTGCTATTACTGCCAGAGAATATGAATCATTGCACTGACCGGCATCCAGTACTCTTGGTATCCCACCTATATCTCCAAGGTTCAGTTTATTATATCGGAACTTTGCACATCCTGCCGTCAAAATAATGGTATCTTTAGGCAGCTTTTCAGCAAATTCAGTATAATATTCACGGGATTTCATTCTGCCATCACATCCTGCCATAACAAAAAACTTCTTTATAGAACCGGATTTGACTGCCTCCACTACTTTATCTGCCAGAGCTAATACCTGATTATGCGCAAATCCACCAACTATATTTCCTGTTTCAATTTCTGTTGGTGGCTTGCATTTTTTAGCCATTTCAATAATCGGTGAAAAATCTTTTTTACCGTTTTCATCTTCTTCGATATGAATACATCCAGGATATCCTGCAGCTCCTGAAGTAAATATCCTTGCTCTGATTTCTTCACTCTTTGGTGGGACGATACAATTTGTAGTAAACAGAACAGGTCCATTAAAAGTCTCAAATTCTGTTATTTGGTTCCACCATGAACCACCATAATTGCCCACCAGGTTTTCATATTTTTTCAATTCAGGGTAATAATGGGCTGGCAGCATTTCACTGTGAGTATATACATCTACCCCAGTATCTTTGGTCTGTTCCAGCAACTGCTCTAAATCTGTAAGGTCATGGCCTGAAATCAAAATAGCCGGATTACTTCTTACGCCAATGTTAACGCTTGTAATTTCCGGATTACCATATCTGGAAGTATTGGCTTCATCCAGAAGGGCCATTGCTTTCACCCCAAACTCTCCAGTTTTAAGCGTAAGAGCTACCAGATCATCAGCAGACAGTGAATCATCCAGTTCTGCAGCAAGAGCTTCATATATAAAACCATATATCTCAATATTTTCTTTGCCTATGTTAAGGGCATGATAAGTATAAGCTGCCATACCTTTTAAACCATACGTTACCATTTCTTTCAGGGAACGAATATCTTCATTGTCTGTGGACAGCACTCCATTCTCAGTGGCTTTATCCAGCATTGAAACTTCGTCAGTAATTTCAAACACTGCAGCATCACTGAGTTTTAAGCCAGCTGCCTGTTCTCTGAATTCATTTCTCAGACCAATCATTTTAATGATTTGATCCTTTATTGCATTTTCATCAAAATTAGCATTGGTAATGGTTATAAAAAGACTTTTTATCATCTGATGATTTATCTCACTAATTGATTTTACATCAGCCTTGCTTTTTATTACTATCTCAGAAATGCCCTTACAGACATAAATCAGCAAATCCTGAAATTTAGCTACTTCTTCGTTTTTGCCACAGACTCCTCTGACTTCACAGCCTGTACCTTTTGCGGTTTCCTGACATTGATAACAAAACATACTCATAATCAATTACCTCCTGAACAATAGGTTCCTCAATAAATTTTAACAAATAAATCTCGCATACAAAGTAGTCCTGGTTATAATAACTAGTACATAGGGAAAGCATAGTTATATTTTAACATAACCATTTTCAGAATAGAACCATTATTCTGTCATTTTGTGGCAAAATATTTAAATATGTCCTGTACTTCGCCAATCAAATTTTATCATTGTTTACAAATTTATACAATTTATTTACTTTTTTCTTTGGTTATTGATGGATATTGCGTTTTTCATACATAAATCTATTGAAATTATCCTGGTTTGTGTTATCTTATATACTGATATATTATATAAAGAAGGGTTGTGACAATTTAGTTGGAAAAAATCAAATTACACGGATTCAATAATCTGACAAAAACTTTAAGCTTCAATCTTTATGATGTAAGCTATACTAAAACAGTATCAGACAGAAAAGCTTATATTGAGTACATTGATGAAGAATACAATGCCCCTAAGCTTACGAGCATACTTGAAAATGTTACCCAGATCATTGGTGCAAATATTTTAAATATTGCTGTACAGGATTACGATCCTCAGGGTGCAAGTGTTACTATATTAATTTGTGAGGAAAGTCAGCCTCCTGCTCATCATCCATATAACTTAAACCCCTCAGTGGTTGGACATTTGGACAAGAGTCATATAACTGTTCACACTTATCCCGAATATCATCCGGATAACGGGGTATGTACTTTCAGGGCAGATATTGATGTCTCTACCTGCGGTGAGATTTCCCCACTAATGGCTTTAAATTATTTAATTGACAGCTTTGATGCTGACATTATGACTATAGATTATAAAGTCAGAGGTTTTACTCGTGACATTAAAGGAAATAAGTTATTTATCGACCACGACATTACCTCTATACAAAATTATATTGAACAGGAATTTTTAAACGTTTATCAGATGATTGATGTAAATGTTTATCAGGAAAACACTTTCCATACCAAATGCAAGGTAAGAAATTTCCAGTTAGAAGATTACTTATTCAATTTAAAAGAAGAAAATTTAAATGAAAAGGACACAAAAAAAATTACTAACCGTCTGAAAAATGAAATTGATGAAATCTTCTATGGAAGAAATTTACCTACATTATACTAATTAATTATAGAAGTCAAAGGAGAAACCTTATTATGATGCATGAAATGGCAGACCTATGGTTCAATGAACACCATGTTTTAAATTCCGTTAAATTTGGATTAAATATACAGGAAATTCTTCATACAGAAAAAACACCTTTTCAACAGCTGGAGATGTATAGAAATGACACCTTTGGAGTATTTATGACTTTAGACGGTTTTATTCAGGTTACAGAAAAAGATGAATTTGTATATCATGATATGATTTGCCACCCTGCACTTGCAGTAAATCCAAATATAAAAAAGTATTAATTATCGGTGGCGGCGATGGAGGTACTGCCAGAGAAGTGGCCAGATACCACCATATTGAAGCTATTGACATGGTTGAGATAGATGGTGCTGTGGTAGAAGCCTGTAAAAAGTATATGCCTTCCACCGCTTCTGTTCTCTCTGATGAGCCAAGACTAAACCTGATTATTGGTGATGGTCTTAAATTTGTGGAGGAATCAGCTGATAACACTTATGATTTGATATTAGTTGACTCTACAGATCCTGCCGGCCCTGGTGAAGGCCTTTTTACGGTTAAATTCTATGAGAACTGCTACCGTGCATTAAAAGAAGACGGCATCTTAATTAACCAGCATGAATGTGCATTCCATGCTCTTGATGCAGAACAAATGCAAAAGGCACACAGCAAAATAAAAAAAGTATTCCCTATTGCAAAAGTTTATGGATTTAATATCCCAACGTATGCAACGGGCTATTGGTACTTCGGGTTTGCTTCAAAAAAATATGACCCTATTGCAGATTTAAAAGCTGCAAAATGGGAAGAATTCGGTTTGAAAACTAAATATTATAATACCGATATCCATACAGGTGCTTTCGCTCTTCCAAACTATGTTAAGGAAGTTTTAGCTAAAGCCTAGACAATCTGCTACGCATATGTTAATATAACGAGGTTGTTAATATACTTACAACCTCGTTTTACCTTTAAAACTAAATAGGACAGTTCGTAACCATCCTGTCCATAAACAAAACTAGGACCCGCCTGCTTGGTTGTTCAGCAGGATTATTTGTGGTGCTATTGGCACCCTTTTTATTTTTTGTGTTCTTTTTTTGATTGTGACTGGTTATGACTTTCTTCAGATACAGAAAGGAACTCTTATGTCAGACACAACTCAACTTATCAGATACTCCGTCATCACGGAAAAGAATCCCAGAGAGATAGTACTGCTTCGTGGAAATGGCTGTAAATGGCGCCGCTGCTGCTTTTGTGACTATCATCTTGATTTTGATTTAAATCCTCAGTTAAATTTCCAGCTGAATTCAGCAGTTCTGGACCAGGTTACTGGACAGTTCAAACACCTTGAAGTTATAAATTCCGGCAGTTTTTCTGACTTGGATAAGGATACCATGAACCAGATAAAAAATATCTGTGTAAACAAAGGAATAACACATCTTTATTTTGAGTGCCATTGGATGGACAGGCATCATATACAGGCTCTTAAAAATGAGTTTCAATCTTTAGGTGTAAATGTCCAGATAAAAGGTGGGGTGGAAACCTTTGACATGGAATACCGGGAATCCGTTTTCAGTAAAGGCATTGATACGGATAATCCTCTGGAAATTGCTGCATATTATGACCAGATATGCCTCTTATTTGGTGTAGCTGGACAGACACTGTCTTCTATGGAACAGGATCTGGAAACCGGTCTGAAATACTTTAACCGTGTATGCATTAACATAATGGTAGAAAACAGTACAAAAATTAAACCTGACCAACAGGTTATCTCTATTTTCATGGATAAAATTTATCCAAAATACATTAACAATCCCAGAGTGGATATTCTTATAAACAATACCGATTTTGGCGTAGGAGGGAAAAATGAATAACGAGATTTTATTAATTACTACTTTGATTGTATTATATTCCGTCGTACTTATATGGTACCGGCTCTTTGGCAGAACTGGACTTTTATGCTGGATTGTATTCGCAACTATTGCGGCGAACATCGAGGTGCTTATTCTGGTGGATGCTTTCGGTATCGAACAGACACTGGGAAACGTAATGTTTGCAACAACCTTTATGGTAACAGATATTCTCAGTGAAACAGAAGGGAAAAAAGTAGCTAAAAAGGCTGTAAATATCGGTATTCTTACCTCTATAACTTTTATAGCAGTAAGCCAGGCCTGGCTTATGTATACGCCTTCTGTCAATGACTGGGCATTTCCCAGCATTAAGGCCATTTTCTCAAATACCCCAAGACTTATGTTTGTGAGCCTGGGAGTATATGCCATCGTTCAGCGTTTTGACGTGTGGGCATATAACAAGGTATGGGCTGCAACAAACAAGATATGTAATGATACTAAAAAGTACCTGTGGCTCAGAAATAATGCGTCTACCTTACTTTCACAACTGCTGAATACGGTGCTTTTCTCTCTGGGTGCCTTCTGGGGCACCTACCCCCTTCATACGCTGATCAGTATCATACTGTCCAGTTATGTTATATTTGTAGTAACATCAATTGCCGATACACCTTTTGTATATGCTGCCCGCAAAATGAGCTATACTATAAAAGCCAAACAACCTTTCTAATAGATAAAATGAAAGCAGGAAACATACTTAAATATATTTCCTGCTTTTTTATTTTGCTTTATAGTTACTCTATGACATTTTCCTGTCTCTTTATCTTATGAGTAGTTGTTTTTACAAATTCGGCATTTCGGATTACAATATGCCTTATTCTCTTATAATTTGGCAGTGTCTGGTTCAAATCTGCAATTTTGCCTTTTAAAAGCTTATATACTTCGTCCTGATCGTCACTGCATCCAAAATCGTCATTTATTGTCTCATAGGCTGGTCTTATCTGAACGCTTACAATAGTTTCACCCGTTTCATCATTGTCTGTGCCATATACCATACATTCTTCTATATAAGGTATTTTGGTCAGATACTCTTCTATCTCCTCCGGATAAATATTTTTACCAGTCTTGGTTACGATAACATTCTTTTTTCTTCCTGTTAGGTAGAGACATCCATTTTCGTCTACAAAACCTAAATCACCTGTATGGAACCACCCATCCTTTAAGACTTCTGCTGTTTTTTCCGGCATATTATAATAACCCAGCATAACATTGGGTCCCTTGAAAATGATTTCACCGATGCCATCTTCATTTTTATCTATAATCTGTAGCTGTCCACTGGGAACTACCTGTCCAACAGATCCCGCTTTCCCATAACGGTCAGTAAAATCCGGGGTTCCTGAAACCAGTGGAGCTGCTTCCGTCAGCCCATATCCCATAACAATCTCTATACCAAGATCCTGAAAACCTCTGACAACATTTGGACTTATGGCAGCTGCTCCCGTAACAATCATTCTTAACCTGCCCCCAAAATTTGAATAAACCGATTTAAAAATCTTTTTGCGGGCATCAATCCCGACTTTTTTCAAGGTTTTATGAAGTTTTACTGCCATATTTAAGGCTTTTGTCATATCAGACTTTTCTGCCTGTTTCCATATCTTATTGTACATAGATTCAAAAATCAGCGGTACGCCTACCAGCAAAGTTGCCTGCGCTTCTGCCAGATTCTTAACTACATATTTCAATCCCTCGTAAAAAGCAACAGAGCCTCCCTGAAACAATACAACCATTATGCCTACAGAAGATTCAAAGGTATGATGTATGGGTAATATGGACAGTGCCCTGTCATCTTCTTTAAGCTTTACTATTCGGCTGATGTCCTGAACGTTGCTCACAATATTTTTATGACAGAGCATAACTGCTTTTGGGACATCGGTTGTGCCTGAAGTAAATAAAAGCATTCTTACTTCCATAGGGTCCAGTATCATATCCACATATCGTCTGTCCCCCTTGCCCAGCATTTTTCTGCCCTCTTCCATCAGATACTCCCACGTATTTTCCTGATCATGCTGCGCTTTTTTTGAGTAAACTTCCATTTGGAATTTATGGGGAATATCCACATCTTTAAATGTATTTTTATAGGAGGAAGTATAGAAAATAGCTTTACAGTCTGCAGTGGTAAGCAGGTTGATGATTTCTTCCTTACTTAATTCCTTGTCAAGGGCACTACCTTGCCCACTCCATTTACAATAGCAAAATAAGAAACCATCCATGCATAACAATTTTCACCGATAACTGCAATGTTTTCACCTTCCAGCCCCATATCAATCAGTTTTGTTCCCAAGGCATCTACATCATCTTTTAAAGTAATATAATTTACTTCTTTGTACGCACCACCTTTTTCTTCCTTATATAAAAATGCCGGTTTTTTGCCAAATAATTCTTTGCTGGTAGTCAGCATTTCTTTAAGAGTATCTATTGCTCTAACCGGATAAAGTTTGTTCTTGTATATATTTTCATATATCATACAGAGTCCTCCAATTGTTATTCTCTTAACTAATTATTTGTGATATAATGTCAGTATATCACATATAAAGTGTAAAATCGATATTTATTTCAATGTTACATGACATAATTTCCAATATCATATTACACTATATTTGAGAAAAAGGAAAGGAAATATTATTATGAGTACACATATTAATGCTGCTAAAAAAGGTGACATTGCTGAATCCATATTACTTCCAGGAGATCCTCTTCGAGCTAAATTTATTGCAGAAAATTTTTTAAATAGTCCAAAATTATATAATGAAATCCGTGGCATGTACGGTTATACCGGAACCTATAAAGGAGTTCCCGTTTCTGTTCAGGGTACTGGCATGGGTATGCCATCCATGGGTATTTATTCCTGGGAATTAATCACTGAGTACGGTGTTCAGAATCTGATCAGAATCGGTACTGCTGGTTCTTTCCACCAGGATGTGAAAATTGGTGATGTGGTTCTTGGTATTGCTGCATCAACTGACTCAAACTATATTCATGCTTTCGATGTTCCAGGAAACTATGCGCCAAATGCCAGCTGGGATTTACTGTTAAAGGCCCATGAAGCAAATAAAGACTTAGGAGTTTCCCTGAAAGCCGGAAATATCGTTTCCTGTGATGTCTTCTATGAATTTGGAGACTGGTGGAAAAGATGGGCAAATATGAACGTACTTGCTGTAGAGATGGAAGCTGCTGCCCTTTATATGAACGCTGCATATAACAAAGTAAACGCACTTGCTATGATGACAATCAGTGACCACTTTATTACGGGTGAACATTCTACCAGTGAAGAAAGACAACATTCTTTTACAGATATGATGAAGCTTGCCTTAGAAATGTGCATTAAATAAAAAGGCAGAAAAATTTTATATTATAAACTGAAAAGACTGTTTGGAACAGGTTATTCCTGTTTCAGACAGTCTCTTTGTTTTTTAAAATTGCTGCCTTTTTATAATCCATATGTGAACCTCTGTTTACAATATGGAAAATTAAAAGGAAAGTACCACTTATACATACGAAAAGATAAAAGCTGATTCCTCTGCTAAGCAGCATGGCTGAATTAAGCACCTGTGCAGGAAATAAAGTCCGGTAAACCAGTATAAATCCACTCTCGCTTGCCCCAACAGATCCAGGTACAGGGATTGCCGATGCAGTAATATACAAAACAGCCTGTATGGCCAGTACTGTCAGAAAATGATATTCATTATATCCAAATGCCTTGTAAATCCAAAATGGAATGCTGTGAAAGGCTACCACCTGCAGAAAGGTAGTCAGTATAATCTTTAACACGGTTATTTTATTATTCTTAAAAGCTGCAGCCCCTTCATGATATAGTTCAACCTGATTATTAATTTTTGCTCTCTTTTGTTCAATTTTCTTAAAATGTAATTTCTTAAGCAGCAGCAAAATTCCATTAATACACTTTTGCAAAAGGGTTTTTGAAAAAAAGGCCATTAAAATGATTATCAGTATCAGAGTATTTAGTATAACTCCCACCAGAAGAATATATTTTATCTGATATCCTGCAGCACTAAAGAAAGAAAATTTTGCTATATAAGCCAGCACTGCCATAACAACTGTAATCAGCTGGAAACTTCCCAGCTCCATCATCAATGCCAGTGCAGAATGGGAAATTTCAATGCCATCTCTGTACATATAATAGATCTGGGCAGGCTGACTTCCTGAAGCCATGGGTGTAATGGCACTGAAAAAGAAACCTGCCAGGGCATATTTAATGCATTTGGCCAAAGAAGTATTATAGCTGTATATTCTAAGGGTACGACCGATATTTACGGCCTCACAAAAGACAAACATACACATACAGCCCACTGCAATTATGATACAAACTGGATTTACCTTTGTTACTGTATGTATGATTTCTCCAATATTCTGATGACGGAATATTAAATAGAATGTAATGACAAGCAGCAGGATAAAAAATCCACCGTTTATAAAGATTTTTTTCAAATAATTTAATTTACTCATATTTTTCATCCATTCTTGCAAAATGATAACCTTCAGAAATCCAAAGGGGCAGCACATCTTCCAAAGCCTTTATGGTTCTCCCTGGGGCATCATTCTTTCCTCTCCCGTCATGAAGGCATATTATATCCCCATTTCTGGTTCTTCTTTTTAATTTTTCTGCAATCTCCTGCCAGGTGGTATTTCCCCTCCAGTCCTCAGCCATAACATTCCATAATACCGTTTTATATCCATACTGTTTAACACAGGCTAAGGTTTCTGTATTTAAGTGACCCCAGGGGGGTCTGAAAAACCGGATATTCAGTCCCAGATGTCTGAATATATGTTCACTCTGATTAAAATCGTTTTTTGTGTAACCAGGTGTCTGACATAATGCATTTCTATGTTCTAAAGAGTGAAACCCAATTAAGTGCCCCTCTCTTTTCATTCTTTCAATCAGCTGCGGATTATCCTCTGCAAACTTTGCCACTACAAAAAAGGTGGCTTTTATCTTATGTTTATCCAATAAATCCAGAAGTTCTCCTGTAAATTTACTATGGGCCCGTCATCAAATGTAAGATATAACTTTTTTTCCTTTGTTCTTATTCGTTCCATCTTCTGCTGAGATTTATACCAACAGGTAGGAAGAACCCCATAACCTATTGCTATGCAGAAAACAAAAATACCTAAGGCTTTTAAAAGCATGGATTGTCCCCCTTTAAACCTGAAAATATCAAAGGTGAGCGTAAATCTAAATGCTTTTTTATCCTTCTCATATTATCCCGCATATTACATAAAAGATGCTCATTCTCCATTAATGAAAGAAAATCATCTGCTGCATCTATATTTTTGGACCATAAAACTCTTCCTATATTTAAGCTTTCAATAAATTCTGCATTTCCCAATTCCTGAGATAAAAATGGTTTTATTATATATAATGGTGTCTCACAGTTAATAGCCTCAAAGGTAGTAATGCCTCCTGATTTTGTTATAATGATATCAGCTTTTCTCATGTATTCATGCACTTTATCTGTGTATCCGATAACCTCAATATCCGGATACTTTCTTTTCAATTTTAAATATAATTTTTCATTTTTGCCAGTAATAACTGTAACGTGGATGGATTTGTTTTCACCCAGCTTTTCCAGAAGCTTTCCTGAAGAGGGTATTAACCCAAGTCCTCCTCCCATAATCAGAACTTTTTTTGTATCTGCTGCCTTTTTACTCCCATTGCCTTCTTTAAATACGGGTTTAACCGGAATACCTGAAATGACAATTTTTTCTGAAGGAATACCCTTTGAAATAAGCGTATTTTTGGTACTTTTGCTCCCTACAAAATACATATCGGTGTTTTTTGCTATCCACTCTTCATGTGCTTTTATATCGGTGATATAAGTATGAAGAGGTACATTGCAGAATCTCATGCCTTTGTATGCGGAAATATACTGTGAGCAGACTGGCAGCGTAGAAATAATGAGTTCTGGTTGATATCGGTTTAATAATCGATCTACCTTTTTAATGAATGCCCTTTTAAATGGGGCCTGAACGTATTTTGCAGATTCTTCATAAAAAAAGTTATATATACCGGAACATTTGCTCACCATAAAGTTAAATGTTCCATAAATGATGCGACTTAAATTCGGTAACATGTAATCTAAAATATCAACTACATCCACGTTTGCTTCAGGTTCTTTTGAAAGGATTTCCTGTTTCAATGCCTCTGCTGCTGAAAAATGTCCCATGCCAAAGTGTCCTGTTAAAATTAAAATATTCATAAATACTCCTCCAATTAACCCTAGTATTCTCATTTTAAGCTGACAATATTAACAAATCCTTTAATAAATCTTAAGATTTATTAAGATTTGGGGATAACTGGAAGCCCACATAATTACAGCAATTGCAGGCAATAGGTATGTTCTAAAGGGCCCGAACCTTTTCCTATATTCAGTCCTGTTTTTAATGCTCCTGTTAAATATTTTTTTGCTTTTTTTATGCTTTCATCCAGGCTGTTACCATCTGCTAAATTGCAGGCAATAGCAGAGGACAATGTACAGCCTGTACCATGAGTATTGACTGTGTGAACTCTTTCTTCTCTAAACCAGTGTCTCTGGTTATTTGCATAAAGTAAATCTGCCGCTTCATGAACTAAATGCCCACCCTTTATAAGTACTGCACCATGAATCTTTTCCCATATGCATACAGCAGCCCTGACCATATCCTCTTCACTTTCAATCTTAAATCCACAAATCACCTGAGCCTCTGGAATGTTTGGCGTTATAAGGGTTCCCAGAGGTAATAACTTATCTATTAAAGTTTTTCTCGCCTCATAGCATAACAGTTCACTTCCACTTGTAGAGACCATAACTGGATCAATAACGATATTTTCTGCCTGATATTGTATTAGTTTTTCCACTATGATTTCAATTGTTCTACTGTTGGAAACCATACCTATTTTTACTGCATCTGGCCTTATATCCTGAAATATGCAGTCAATCTGCTTTCCTATGAACTCTGGATCCGCGTCTAAAATCCCATAAACTCCTGTTGTATTTTGCGCAGTTAATGCAGTAATGGCACTCATAGCATACATTTTATGCGCAGTTATGGTTTTGATATCTGCCTGTATTCCTGCACCTCCACTGCAGTCAGAGCCTGCAATAGTTAATACCTTCTTAATCAAAATAATCCTCCATCTCTAAAAATGAATTAATATATATATCTGCTTTACCCTCAATCTGTTGCTTTTTTTCCGCAGAACTTTTATCAAATACTGCGACAACTTTCATTCCTGCCTTTTTTGCTGTTTCAATTGCATATAATGCATCTTCAAAAACATATGTTTTGTCTTTGCAGGTATCCAGTGCATTTAATGCTTGGTTAAATATTTCTACACTGTCTTTTCCGTATCCCATTTCAGTACAGGTGAAAATATACTGAAAATATTCCTCCATTTCATTGTTTTTAAGCGCTTTTTCAGCCAGTATTTTTTCTGTAGCAGTAACAACACACATTTTAACATTTCTATTTTTCAAGAGTCCTAAAAACTCCTTTACACCTTTTTTTACTTTTGCCTTTTTTATATAAAAGTCAGATAACATTTCATTAAATTGATTTAAAATCTCTTCCTGGCTGGCAGATATGCCATATTCAGAAATAAAGTAATCTGCCGCCTGTACAAGGCTCATATCTGAAACCTTTTCTCTTAATCCCGCCTTGGGGTTCTTTCCAATGGATTGAATGTAATCTTCTGCTAGAGTGTCCCATACGGGCATGGAATCTAATAAAGTCCCATCCAGATCAAAAATCGCGCCTTCTATATTCATTTTTTTACCACCCTTTCTGATAACTCCCGTAATTTTTCTGACTGGGACTGGATATTTTCACTGGCAAATATGGCTGAAACTAACGCTACACCTGCAATGGCTGTTCCCTGCAGCTGTGAAATATTGTCAGCACCAATGCCCCCAATGGCAACTACTGGTATTGAAACTTGTTTACAAATTGCTTTTAAGGTATCAAGACTTACAAAATCAGCATCTGGTTTGGTTGATGTAGTAAAAATAGTGCCTACACCCAGATAATCCGCACCTCTTTTCTCTGCTGCCAGGGCCTGTTCCACGGTTTGAACGGATACACCCAGAATCATATTTTCACCAATTAAATCTCGAACATGAGAAGCTTCCATATCACTTTGCCCCACGTGTATGCCGTCTGCGTTACATTTTATAGCAACGGATACATTGTCATTCACGATAAAAGGCACATTATAGGCTGAACATAGCTGCTTAATCTTTAAAGCCTCCTGTAAAAATTCTTCAAAGTCCAGTTCCTTTTCCCTAAGCTGAACACAGGTAGCTCCCCTTTCAGTGTTTCTTCTACCTGGGTTACCAGCTTTTTTTCTCCAAGCCAGCTTCTGTCGGTTACTGCATATAATATCAGATGTTTTTCATCGCACTTCATATTTTGCTCCTTTTTCCAATTTTTCTCCATCCAGATTAAAAACTTCGTCAATAATATAATTTCTATAAGTAGAATTGCCATCATTCTTGCTTAGCCGGTCTAGTGCCAGTTCTCCGCACAACCCCATAGCGCAAGTAGCGGCAGCCGTTGCTTCTAAGGAGCAGCCCCTATTGGCTACAAGATAAGCCGCTGTCATGGCGGTCAGCATACAGCCAGTCCCTGTTATCTTACTCATCATTGGGTGACCATTACGGATTATATAGGCTTTTTCCGAATCTGCCACAATATCAATGGCTCCTGTTATGGCTACAACTGCTTTTATTTTTCCTGAAAAATCCTTTGCAAACCTGACTGCATTATCTATGTTTTCTTCAGTTATCCTGTCTGCTATATCTGCATCTACGCCTTTGGTAGTTCCCTTACCAAGCGCAAGAGTTCTGATTTCCGATATATTTCCCCGAACTACTGTCAACTTTACCTGATCAAGCAGTTTACCTGATGTTTCTGTCCTTAATTTAGAAGCACCAGCACCCACTGGATCCAGAATAACCGGATGATCTAATTCATTAGACTTTTTTCCTGCCAGAATCATGGAACAAATGATACGCTGATTAAGGGTCCCTATGTTTATATTTAACCCACCACAGATACTGGTGATTTCTTCAACCTCTTCCCAGTCATCTGCCATAATAGGGGAAGCGCCGCATGCCAGCAAAATATTGGCGCAGTCATTTACAGTAACATAATTGGTTATATTGTGAATCAGGGGACTTGCCTTTCGTACATTTTCAAGAATTTCTTTAAACATTAACCTTACCTCCTACTAGAACCTTATTTGCAATAAAACATAAAAAAGCCGTTATGACCATAACAGGCAATGTATTTCCTACTACGGTATTCATTTGCATAAAAATGCGATATAGGATAAATCCAACCGCCCATACTAATAAATTAGTACCACTGAATCTTTTCTCCGAATAATCCACTTTTAAAATATAGAAGTTAACAATCAAAATGGAGATCATGGGGGCAAATACGGAGCCTATTAAATATAGAAACCCTTCATATTCAGTTATAGGCGTAAATATAGCAAGTATCGTACCTATGGCACAAATACTGATTGCGGCTGGTTTTTCCTTAAATATTCCTGAAATACTTTCACTGCTTACTCCTGCAGAATAAGCATCTAGAAAAGTAGTGGTTACAGTAGAAAAAATAACAATAACTAATCCTGCTGTTCCAAGACCTGCACTCACCATAATTTTTGCTATGTCACACTGTCCTGTAAATATTGATGCTCCCAACCCGATTATATACATCCAGCAGCTGACTGCAAAATAGGTCACTGTACTGACTAAAGTAGCTTTTTCTGGATTTTTAGCACGTCTGGTATAATCAGAAATAAGAGGAAGCCATGAAAGAGGCATAGCGGCAGACAATTCCACTGCCCCTCCGAAACTGATCATACCCTCTGGTACAGATGTCGAATTTCCTTTAAAGACCATACTGCTTAATAAGATAGCAAGTATAAATAACGCACTCATGGCAACTATATTTAGCTTATTTAAATTCTTAATGTCTATTGCTACCCACAGAACAATCAAGATGCCTATAATAATACTCCATACCCATGTGCCGCCTAAGTCCACAATGAATTGAGATGCTGCTGCTCCGCTGACAATCATTACGGCAGTCCATCCAGCAAGCTGCATAACATTGAGACATGAAAAGATTAAGGAACCTTTTTTCCCAAAAGATATTTTTACTGTCTCCATGGCGCTTTTCCCTGTTTGTGCACCGATAAGCCCTGCAAAATAAAGCAGTATGCAGCCTGTTACATGTCCAAAAATAATTGCCAGAATACCTTTTTGAAATCCAAGAGGTGCTATTAAAGTTCCTGTTAAAATTTCTGCAATAGACATACCTGCCCCAAACCAGATTAAAGCATTTGAAAATGTTGAGGTTTTTGTTTCACTCATAAGCCTTCCTTCCTTTTACGAACAGGGCAAACAAAAACGGGATACACCCATGGTATATCCCGTAAAACTTAAAAAAGCAGTCTCTTCCTACGTTGGCATTATCCAAATCAGGTGTAAGGGTCGAAGTTGATTACTTCCTCTCAGCCTGCATACAAGCTCCCCTGTTCATATTATATATATTTGCTTAGATTATACTCTTATCTCTACTTATCTTCAAGCACTAAATAATCACAATCACATAAAAGAAATGTTTTGTCATGTCAACTTGACACCTTCATATATTTATTCTATAATTTTGTCATGTCAACATTACATCTAAGTAGAAAAGGAATATAGATAATGAAAAACAGAATCAGAGAACTGAGAGAAAAAAAAGGATTAACTCAGGAGCAGCTTGGTGAACTTGTAGGCACTTCCAGACAGGCAATAAATGCTATTGAAACTGAAAAATTTGAGCCTTCTATATGGCTTGCCTATGATATTTCCAAGGTTTTTAATTGTTCTATTGAAGAAGTTTTTTTATTTAAAGAAAGTACGAAAAAATCAAGGGCAGAAAGCAGCAGGAGGGAAAATCATGGCAACACGACAACTTCGTTATAATGATGATAGTATTCTGAGAAAAAAATGTAAGCCTGTTACAGCTGTAGATGATAAAATACGCCAGATATTAGAGGATATGATGGATACATTACATGAAACTCCAAATGGTGCTGCTCTGGCGGCTAACCAGGTAGGACTTTTAAAACGTCTTGTGGTTATTGATTATGAATCCTACTATTTGAAATTAGTCAACCCTAAAATAATAGGCCAGAGTGGTGTTCAGGAATGTATAGAAGGGTGTCTGAGTTTCCCCGATATAGTAGGGAAAACAATCCGCCCTCAGAAAGTAACTGTACAGGCTTTAGATGAAAACGGTAAAGAGATGCTTTTTACCATGGAAGATGAAATGGCTAAATGTCTCTGTCATGAAATTGAACATTTAGATGGCGAAGTTTTCATTGATAAAGTAATTGAATTTTTATAAATACTAAAAAATTTATTATAGGAGTCTCTGGAATGAAAAGAATAATTTGTTCATTATTATTAATAGTTTTAATTGTCAGTCTGATAGGCTGTGGTAATACCAAGCCTGTACACCCAGACAAAACCTCCCCTCCTCCCCTTGGGGAAAAGACCTCCCAGGAAATTGTTGATTATAGCCAGTACTTCAATGGCATCAATGGATGTGCTGTATTTTACAATGCGCAGGATAAGGTTTACTCTTTATACAATGAAGACCTCTGCAATATACAGAGTTCCCCTTGCTCTACCTTTAAAATTATATCCACTCTTATGGGATTAAAAAACGGTATAATCTCATCTGAAAATTCTACTATGAACTACAATGGAACGACTTACCCAGTTAAATCATGGAATGAAAATTTAACTTTAAAAGATGCCTTTCAAAACTCCTGTGTATGGTATTACAGGCAGATAATCGATCAGGTGGGCAAAGAAGAAGTCCAAAAAGAATTAAATGAGCTGCAATACGGGAACTGTGATATAAGCCAATGGGAAGGAAGCAATGTTAACCCCCTGCCTGATTTAAATGGATTCTGGCTTGATTCCTCCTTAAAAATTTCTCCTATAGAGCAGGTCAATATTTTAAGAAGTATTTTTCAGGGCAACACGGAATATTCACAGGAAAACATATCCACTCTTAAAAATATAATGCTGGCTGAAAAAGATACTGATCTCTCTGTCTATGGTAAAACCGGCACTGGTACAAGTGGTAATGCCTGGTTTGTAGGATTTTGTGAGAATAATTCAGCCAAATATTATTTTGCTGTCTACCTTGATGATAAAAACGCACAAGTTTCTGGACAGACTGCAAAAGAAATTGCAATAAAAATTATAAATAGTTCTATTAGTAAATGACTGACATGCTTATTCACACCTGCATGGTTTAAATCATATATATGATTGATTGGATTTCTTCTGCAAATTTTGATAAGGAGTGTTAGTAATGTCCAATTCAAAAAATGTTTATGATGTACCACCAACCATACAATGTGGAAGTAACTTTATCTATACTCCCCTTTGCTATCAGGATACAGAGTACACTTGTGGGGTAGCGTGTTTTCAATCTATTTTAGCCCGCTACGGCATGTACTACAGACAAAGTGCTTTAGCCGAGATTCTGCATTCTCAACCTGTTTTAGGGACAGACTATAGAAGTATTTTATACTTTGCCAGACTGCTTGGACTTAAAACGTCAATGAAAGAACACATGGATTTTCAAGGTATAAAAGATCATATTGATGCTGGGATCACTCCCCTTCTTATTATCCAGGCATGGCGGCTGGAAGATGATATAGAATATTCTTTAGACTGGAAAAATGCACACTATATTGTTGCCTGCGGCTATTATAATGATGGGATATATGTAATGGACCCAAACATACTGGGTAACTACTCCTATCTCCCATATGATGAATTAATGAAACGGTGGCATGCTGTTGACGAAGAAGGGAACCGTCACATCAGAAGTGGCTTAATTTTAGAATGTAGCGGTTGTCCTATCGAATATAATCCTGCAACAATAAAATATATTCCTTAATAAGACGGCAAACACCTATATGGTGTTTGCTCTAAAGGTATACAAGGGGCGTCTCAAAATGATTTATATTTTGCAACAGCCCCTTTTTTATGCAAATTAGGATGATTAGACAGTCAAACTCAGGCCACCAAATTCCGAATAGGCGAGTGAAAAAATAAATATGTCCTATTGTATTTAACAAATGCCAATTTGCTGAGATTTAATGACTAAGATGTTAGCTTTACAAAGTGCAACAACGAAATGATAAGGGAATAAGTTTTTTGCTCTTATAATTATAAAAAAATAAAACCCACGGTAGCATTTTTGTCAAAATCTACCGTATTTTATGAAAGTTGAAACTTTATGGTAGCCATTTTAATAAAAAAGCTAATTATGTGTCAAAACTAATGAGTATAGATGCAAAAAGCTACCGAGATTAAAGTAGAAATGATAATCACGGTAGCATTAACAGGATAAAAGATTTCAGGTGCTCCCTTCTAATCAACAAGTCATTTTATTATTTCAATAACTAGTTGTATTGTTATTATTCGGCTGTCCGTATATAATATTAGCGTTGATATCTAAAAGATACTAAAAATCCGATCGACAGATGCCTGAAAATCCAACGAGAGAGGAATAAAGTGAATGGAGTTTAATGAAAAACTACAACAGCTTAGAACCCAAAAAAGTTTAACACAGGAGCAGCTTGCAGAGCAACTATATGTATCAAGAACAGCCATTTCAAAATGGGAAAGCGGCAAGGGGTATCCTAACATTGAATCCCTCAAATGTATCTCAAAATTCTTTTCCGTGACCATAGATGAACTACTATCGGGGGAAGAGCTGATTACCCTTGCTGAAACTGAAAACCACTCTAATGTTAACCGAATTTATAACATTATCAGCGGAATAATAGATGTATTGGCAGTTGCATTTATTGTATTACCAATCTATGGAGAACCTCAAGGCAACCATGTTTACCACGTAAATCTTCTGTCAAATACTCATATGCCAAATATAGATATTGGAATACATTGGGCTATCTTTCTATTTATAATAGGACTTGGAATTGCCAGACTTTCTTTTATTTGCTTCGATAAAGAGTCATTGTATAGCATTACCTCGAAAGTTTCTATCGCAACAGGCGCAGTAGCAATCTGTTTATATGCTGCTGCAAGGGAACCATATGCAACAATACTGCTCTTCATGTTTTTTGGTGTGAAGATATTTCTATTGTTGCAGCAAAGCAAAACAAAATAAAAATTTCCATCAATTCCTTGAAAATAGGCTCTGACACCATAAGTGTCGGAGTTTTTTTCTATGGTGACGATAAGTTTCTTGGCTTTTACCGCATTGGAACAGATAATAAATTTGTTATCAGCAGTGGTTTTTTTTATAACCTTTCACTATTTTCAAAAGGAGGATTTGAAATAATGTTATTTAATTTTATAGAAATATTGAAAGTTGTATTTCTTGGTATTGTAGAGGGCATTACGGAATGGCTGCCCATCAGCAGTACGGGGCATATGCTTCTGGTGGATGAGTTTATTACTCTTAATACGAGCGAATCATTTAAAGAAATGTTTTTTGTTGTGATCCAACTTGGAGCAATACTTGCAGTAGTCCTTATATTTTGGAAGAAAATGTTTCCCTTTAAATTTGGAGAAAAAACTAAGTATGGCATTAAAAGAGATACTTTTTCCCTATGGTTTAAGGTAGTTGTTGCCTGTATTCCAGGAACTGTCATCACTATCCTTTTTGATGATTATATTGAGGCCAATTTGCATACTCCAGTGGTGATTGCCACAGCCCTCATTTTCTATGGCATTGCATTTATTATCATTGAAAAGTGGAATAACAGGAGATCTCCAACTACCACAAAGTTAGACGACATTACCTATAAAATGGCTTTTTTGATTGGTCTATTTCAAGTACTTTCCATTATTCCCGGCACTTCACGTTCTGGAGCCACAATCATAGGTGCGTTGCTGATTGGGGTATCAAGAGTTGCAGCAGCTGAATTTACATTTTTCCTTGCGGTTCCTGTTATGTTCGGTCTAAGTGCCGTTAAAATAGTGAAGTTTGGTTTTTGCTTTACAAGATCAGAATTGCTTATCCTGGGAATTGGTATGGCCTCTGCATTTGCAGTGTCTGTTCTGGTCATAAAGTTTCTCATGGAATATATCAAAAAACACGATTTTAAGATATTTGGCTGGTATAGAATTGTGCTTGGTATTCTTGTTATACTGATAAAAATAGCCTTTAGCTAAAACAAAGTAACAATATGCAGCTATGCCAGTAGGCATTTCCATCTGGTGTTAACGCAATTCGGTACTGCACTTAAAGTTATGGGTGTTTTGAAGTAGACTCTTTGGTCAACATTCCAAAATGTTGTTTAATAGTAAATCTAATAATTTATCTGCAAAATAACAGTGAGCAGATGCCGTCAAATGTAATCCATTATTCGGAATATTGATTTGCTCGTGGAAAATTTTAAAATGTTCTGCAATATCGTTTAAATAAAATTGATGTTTCAATGCAATGTCTCTAATCACATCATTGTACTCTTTATCAATATATAATTTGTATGTCCAACGTTTTTCCGAAACAGAATGTTCCATTCTTACAGTGTCATATGGCGGCAGGGTATTTAGAACTACTTTGCTGCCACATTGGTGCAGCAATAGTGACATAAAGTCAAGATTTTCCCTGTATTCTGAAAGCCTTACATAGGGCTGAGCATAGATGTCATTGTTCTGGCGCATATCGTTTGTACCAATTAAAACAAAAGTAATATCCGGTTTATATACAATCGCCCGTTTATGGATATGTGTGATTAACTGTGTCGAAGTTTCACTTGTAACAGCGGCATCAATCAGCTTAATATTGGGATAAGGCTTTAATAAAACACGAAGCATCTGAAAAAAACTCTGATAATCGCTTACAAAAGAATCACCGAGACAGCATATTGTAAGCTGCTTTTTTCTAAATTTCTCTCGTATCATATCTCCATATTTTTGATTCAAGTATTCTATATGTGGCTGCAATTCTTTATCCAGCTCCTCCAAAACACATCGGACAGTTTCAGGTTCAAAATTGAAAGCACAGCATATCTTCGCCGCATCATTTTCCATAAAGTCAGCCCCCATTTGATATGTTTTGAAACGTATTGTCTGATATGCTTCTTTTAAAGTATTTTCGATTTGCTCATGCATGAATTTCACCCGTACTTCCCATTAAATTTAAAATTTGTCCGGCAAGAACACATTGGGCTTCGCTTGTCAAAAGGATTCCGTCCCCGTTTTCCGTTATATCATTTAACGAAAAGGTACAATCTGGACGATTGAGCATACAACCATGTGTTTTTGCAGCATTAGCTATTATCTGGTTATATAATTTCCAGTCATTTTTGTCAGCGATTAGCTTATCTGGACTATAATGCTTTTTTACTAATGATTCATTTACTGGCGGCAATGTGTTCAAAATGATTTTGCTTCCATAGTGATTAAACAGCAAAATTAAATATTCGAGATTCTTTTTGAATTCTTCGGGAGAGCATACATTTTTATGATATCTGTCATTGCTAATTCTTAAACAATCATTTGTTCCGATCAATATACATACTACAACAGGACTGTGGGAAAGGATATTATCATGGACAAATGGAATAATTTGATTGGTAGTAATTCCATGAACCGCGCATGAGTGCAGATGAATATCGCTGTAATCTGAAAAGGCGTGCTGCAATATTTGAAAATATCCCAGATAATCACATGTGAGTTGATCTCCAATAAAGAAAATGTTTCCCTTTATTTTTTTGCCACACAGATCCAGATTTTTCTGGCATTGACTTTTCAATACTTGTAATGATTGTGCCATTTCTTTATCCAACATTTCAAAAACAAGGTCAGTTTTTTGCTTATCATATCCATATAATCGGGAAATTTTTTCTTTGTCATTTTCTATGGGTAGCTCATGTTTATATAGTTTCATTCGTGTTATCGTATAGGCATTGAAAAAGCTGCCTTGATACCTCTCAGTTAATTCTTTCATTGACAATCCTCCAAAGTAATCTCTTGATTTTTTCCTTCACATGTATATAATAAATCTTAAAGTTATATTTGTAAAATTGAAATATTTTATAATACAATTCATTTATTTAGATGGGAGAATTCCATGGAATTAAGGCAATTAGTAACATTTACAAAGGTTGCAGAATTGGCGAGTTTTTCTAAGGCATCTGTGGAGCTTGGATATTCGCAATCAACCGTGACTACACAAATACATCATTTGGAAGAAGAACTTGGTGTAACTTTGTTTGACCGATTGTATAAGTCTATTCGATTAACGCCAAAGGGAACTGAGTTTTTGGACTATGCCCAAAAAATGTTAGCCCTAAAAAATGAAGCCAAAGAACAACTTTTAAATCAGTCGGAAGTAAGCGGAGAACTACGGATAGGTACGGACATTTCATTATGCTCATCACTGCTTCCTGAAATATTTTCTAAATATCATGCGAAATATCCAAATGTCAAATTCAATGTTGAGACAGGGGATACAAAAACACTATTTCAGTTATTGAACAAAAATGAAGTAGATTTCATATTTACCTTAGACCGGAGGCATTATGATTCCAATATTCTGATTGCATTTGAAAAGAAAATGCCAATGGTATTTTTTTGCTCTGCTCAAAATCCACTGGCTGAAAAAACTGTTTCGATAAAAGAATTGCTATCTGCTGATTTTGTCCTTACAAAGCATAGTTTGAGTTACAGGGAACATCTGGAGATTTTTCTTGCCTCTAAGTTACAAGAAATTCATCCATACCTGGAAACAAATAATATGGAGCTGATACAGCAAATCATTGAATTGGGAGAGCACATATCTTTTCTTCCAAAATGTGCTTTGGATAAAAAAATAAAGTTAGGAAAAATCAAAGAGATAGATGTACCTGATTGCCAAATTTATGTGTGGCTACAGCTTTTGAGCCACCAGAAAAAAAGCTTTTCACTCCCAATGAAAATGCTAGTCAATATGTTAAAATCATAAGGTCAGCGTCGCGACCGCCAAGGGGCACATGGCTAATCGATTTTAAAGAAAAAAAGAACGCCGCAAATCAAGAATCCTTGATTTGCGGCGTTTTTTATGGCGGAAGCGGTGGGATTCGAACCCACGTGCCCTTGCAGGCAACCGCATTTCGAGTGCGGCTCGTTATGACCACTTCGATACGCTTCCATATTAATATTCTTTTAGTGCCTTTAATCTGCTATCCACAGTTTACAACGAATGAAATTATATCATAGAACTTAATCTTCCGCAATAAATTTTAATTTTCTATAAGATTTGATTTTGACAAAATTTTCTGATATATTTATTTTAGTTTTTTAATTTAGGTAGGAGGATATATTATGGGAAAACAAGAACTGTCTGTAGTAATAGCTAATCCCTCTGGAAATAAAATAATATTTGTATTAACCCCTGTTCCCGAATCCCAATATGCTGTCATATCAGATAAACTATTAAATATAAACTGTTTTAATGCTGAACAAGTATGTTTCATAAAGAATATTGATTTTCACCATAATATACAGGGCTCCATGAATATGAGCGGGCTGGAGTTCTGCGGCAATGCCTCAAGAAGCTTTGCCCTTTTTATCGCGAAGCAGCAGGGTCTGACAGGTCTGAATAATATTAAAATCTCTGTCAGTGGTATTCGGGAACCTCTTGATGTATTAGTCAACACCAGTCTTAACCGGGCTGAAGTATCCATGCCTCATCCTAAAAAAATCAAATATCTAAAGGATCAAAAACTCAGTTACCTAAACTCGGCGGGACTTGTTGAATTTGATGGTATTTTACATATTATTTTAAATGATATTCCTGCAAGTGAGAAGATTTTCAATGAAATTAAAACATATGTTATGAAAACAAGAAACCCATCTGTATTTGGGGTAATGTTTTATAATACCAAACTCAAACATATGGTTCCTGTTGTATATGTAAGAGACATAGATACTACCTATTTTGAAGGCAGTTGTGCATCGGGAACAACGGCCCTGTGTATTTCCCTTTCACAGAAATACACAGATGGAACTTACATGTACAGAGTATCTCAGCCTGCAGGCGAATTAATAGCATCCGTTGAAAAAAATAAAAATAAAATAAAAAGATTAACTGTCGACGGGAAAGTAGCTTTAAGTGAGGTACAATCTGTAATAATATAAACAACTTTTATAATCACATGGTTTGGGGTATAATAATGGTTGGAAATAACCACCTAAAGAGTAAAGGAGATTAAATAAATGGATCCACGCGTAAAAAAGTTGTCAAATGTACTGGTAGACTATTCCTGTGACGTTAAGCCAGGTGAAAAAGTCTTTATCCATTACGAAGGAGAATGCACTAAACCTCTGGTAAAACAGCTGATTAAGGATGTTTATGCAAAAGGCGGTCTTCCTTATTTTGAAATAAGGGATGCCGAAGTAAACCGAGAAATCCTGATGAACTGTACCGAAGAACAGATAAAATTTATGGAAGAATATCAGATGAAGCAAATGGAAGGTATGGATGCCTATATTTCTATCAGGGCAGGACTGAACACCTCAGAAATGTCAGATGTACCTTCTGAAAAAATGAATATGTACAACAGAATTCTGCATCCGGTATTAGAAGAGAGAGTAAACCATACTAAATGGGTGGTTCTTCGTTATCCTAATCATAGTATGGCTCAATTAGCCACTACAAGTCTTGAAGCTTTTGAAGATTTTTACTTTGACGTATGCACCTTAGACTATAAAAAGATGGCAGATGCCATGACTCCACTTGTTGAGTTAATGAATAAGACAGATAAAGTTCACATTGTGGGACCTGGTACAGACCTGACTTTTTCTATAAAAGGAATACCAGCTATTAAGTGTTCTGGAGAAAGAAATATTCCAGATGGAGAAGTTTATACAGCTCCTGTAAAGGATTCTATGAATGGTATTATTTCTTACAACACTCCTTCAGAGGAAATGGGATTCACTTTTGAAAACATTGTATTTGAAGTGAAAGATGGTAAAATTATCAAATCCACTGCAAACAGCGATAAAAAAATCAATGAACTTCTTGATACAGATGAAGGGGCAAGATTCTTCGGAGAATTTGCTATTGGTGTAAATCCATATGTTCTGTATCCAATGAAAGACACCCTGTTCGATGAAAAAATAGCAGGTTCCTTCCATCTGACACCAGGGCAATCCTATGAAGATGCTCCTAATGGAAACAATTCTGCGGTTCACTGGGATCTTGTAATGATTCAAAGGCCTGAGTATGGTGGTGGCGAAATCTATTTTGATGACGTGCTTATCAGAAAAGATGGGTTATTTGTACCTCCTGAACTTCATTGCCTGAATCCTGATGCTTTAAAATAATCAGTTAACTAAAATTATTGACCCCTTTTGATATTCACCAAAAGGGGTCTTTTAAATTTAAGAAGGTTTTTATTATTACTATTTACATTTTTTAAGCAGCCGTTCCCACTGGTCATCCACATATTTCTGGGCATCCTCAATCATCCATTCATTGCCTTTTGCAAACATATGCTTAAACCTGCCCTGCTTTTTCAAAAATTCCTCAAGAGGAACCTTTTTCTTAGGTTCATAATTAAGCTTCCAGACACCTTCCTCAATCTCATACAAAGGCCAGACGCAGGTGTCCACCGCCAATTGGCAGATTTCTGCCAGATTCTCCATTTCATATCTCCAGCCTCTGGGACATGGAGACAGAATATTTAAGAAACATGGTCCTTCTGTGTAAATGGCTTTTCGTGATTTTTCATGAAGATCCTTAAAATTTCCCATAAACGTAGTTTGTGCAGCATAAGGTACATTGTGAGCTGCAATAATTTCTGTCAGATTCTTTTTATTCTGGATTTTACCATAAGAGCGGCTCCCTACAGGTGTAGTTGTAGCATCTGCAAACCTTGGTGTTGCAGATGAACGCTGGATACCTGTATTCATATAAGCTTCGTTATCATAACACACGTAAACCATATCGTGGCCTCGTTCCATAGCTCCTGATAAAGATTGTAGCCCTATATCATATGTGCCTCCATCACCGCCAAAAGTAATAAACTTAAAGTTTTCCTTTATCTTACCTTTTTTCTTTAATACCCGATAAGCGGTTTCAACACCTCCGCAGGTTGCTGCAGCATTTTCAAAAGCACTGTGGATATAACTGTCTTCATAGGCAGTATAAGGATATAAGTATGTGGATACCTCAAGGCAACTGGTAGCATTTGTAACAACTGCACGATCTTCTGGTTCCAAAGCTCTTAAAACACCTCTGACTGCAATGGAGGCCCCACATCCTGCACATAGCCGATGGCCTCCGGCGAGCCTTTCCGGTTTTTCCATCTCTTCTTTAAAATTATAAACCATTGCTCTGCCACCTCCAGTTATTGTTCTCCAGCTGATACCTTTTATATTCTACATCTTTTCTAGTTTCATCTGCTTCTCTTTGTCCGATATGTCTGTACACCTCTCCCGTGTTTCCCGACTCTGCTATCCTGAATATTTCTTCAAATATATGTTCAAAATCTTCTACTGTGATGTCTCTGCCACCGAGTCCGTATACATAATTGATGGTTTTAGGCCGGTCTTCTAAATCATAAAGTGCGGAACGGGCTTCAGCAAACAATGGTCCCCCTGCTGCAGAAAAGCTCTCTGCTTTATCCATCACAGCAACAGCTTTCACATGAGACAGTGCCTCAGCTAATTCCTCCATTGGGAAAGGTCTGAACACACGGATTTTAATAAGGCCTGCTTTCTTCCCCTGTTGCCTCAGCATGTCTACTGCAGCTTTACCAGTGCCAGCACTGGAACCGATAATAACAACAGCTGTTTCTGCATCTTCCATCATGAATTCCTCGAAAAATCCATATTTCCGACCAGTTAGTTCTTCAAACTCTGCAGCCACATCTAAAATTACCTTTTTTGCATTTTTCATTGCTTCTGCCTGTTGCTTTTTAAATTCCATATAATAAGCAGAGATTCCATAAGGTCCTACAGCCATGGGATTTTCTTTCTTTAGCAGATAATTTTCAGGTTCATATTCTCCTACGAAAGCTCTTACCTTTTCATCTTCAATGAGTTCCATATTTTCTATTGCATGGCTCGTTATAAAGCCGTCCTGGCAAACCATGACAGGCAGTCTTACTTCTTTGTTTTCACCTATAGGCATGGCCTGAATAAAGTTATCATAAGCTTCCTGATTGGTTTCTGAATAAATCTGAATCCATCCTGCATCTCTTGCTCCCATAGAATCAGAATGGTCATTATTAATGTTTATAGGTCCCGTTAGCGCTCTGTTTACAAGGGCCATGGTTACTGGCAGTCTTGAGGAGGAAGCTACATATAAAAGCTCCCACATTAACGCCATGCCACAGGAAGATGTTGCAGTAATAGCTCTGGCTCCTGCTGCCTCTGCTGCAATACAGGTAGACATTGCACTATGTTCTGATTCCACTGCTACAAATTCAGTATCTACAAGGCCATTTGCCACATAAGAAGAAAAATACTGAGGGATTTCTGTTGATGGTGTGATTGGGAACGCTCCCATTACATCAGGGTTGATTTGTCTCATGGCTGTAGCCACTGCTTCGTTACCTGATAATCTGTCTCTGATAGCCATTACTTCTCCTCCCTTACAAATTCAATTGCACCAAAAGGACACACTTTATAGCATATACCACATCCCTTGCAATGCATAAAATCAAACTCTTCCCGTCTACCATTCTTTACAGGTATTGAACTGTCTGGGCAAAATGGAACACAAAGCAGGCAATGCCTGCATTTATCTTCTAAAAAAACTGGGATCATGGTTCTCCAGTCCCCTGTGTTTACCAGCTTTGAAGTGGCTGGTTCATATATTTCAGCTCCTGGAGTCAACTCCTGCCAGGATGTATGTTCATTTATTTCTGCTGCCTTTTTCATTAACCTACTTTAACCTCCTCCATAGACTTTCTAAGGGCCTCCATGTTGCCTGAAACTACCTGAGGCTTTGTTGCAAACTTATGACGTAGTGAACTTTCCATATCTTTTATAAACTGTTCCTGTTCAACAACCTTGCTGATTTTTACAGCTGCTGCAAGCATGGGAGTATTGGGCATATTCTTACCTATAGTCTCTTCCGATATTTTTCTTGCATCTATAGAACAAACTTTTCCTTTAAAATCCCCCAGCATACTTCTCAGTTCTTCTGGATCTTTTTCACTGTTTACAATGATAGCACCATCTTCTTTTAGTCCTTTTGTTACATCTACACTTCCCAGCAATGTTTCATCTACTACGATCACATAATCAGGAGTATAAATATTGGAATGAACTGTACATCTTTTATCCGTTATTCTGTTATAAGCAGTGATTGGTGCCCCCATTCTTTCTGGTCCATATTCAGGGAACCCCTGTACATGTTTTCCTGAATTAAAAGCCACATCTGCAAGCAGAAAGCAAGCTGTCTTTGCACCCTGACCACCACGTCCGTGCCAACGAATTTCCACAGTATTCTTTTCCATTTTTCTATACCTCCATAAATGTTAAAATCATTCCGTATGTGCAGGCAAGATATAAAAAAAGACTTTTATCCCTGTAAAAGGACAAAAGCCTAAAGCATTTTGCTATACCACCTTATACAACATACTAACATACGCGTTCCCTGTTACGGGGGAAAAACCGTCAAAGCTTACTTAAGTATATATCCAACATTTCTTTTTTCAGCCTGCAACTCAGGAGTGATTTTCAGTCGTCCTACTACTTGTATCAAGCTCACACCATCCTTGACTCGCTCCGACTTTCATTTGAACACTTACTCTCTCCGTCTTAGTCTTTAATCTTATTTAATTTATCGCTTCATTAAGCATAGTTGAATTTTAGTATAATAAAAGGAAATTGTCAAGATGTTTTTATATTTTTTAACAAATAATTTAAAAAATATTTGTTAAAATTAACAATAAGTATTTTAAAAAGCTTATTTGAAATTAAAATACAACTTCAAATAAGCCCTTTTATGGTTTAAATATTACTTAAAAAGATATTCTTCTATATTGGGTATTACCTAAAGAGTTATCTATAAGAAATATGTTTTTGACAGCAAGTATTTCACCATCAAAAACACTTAACACCTTATTTAAATCATCGGTTTTTAAATATATAGCATATCCGCAGGACGTAACCAACTCTGAAGGTGCCCGTTTTACTGTGCATCTTACGCCTAACTCTGTTATCTTCTCCTGAGCATACTTTGCTTTATAAAATGATGAGAAAGTAAGCAAATACTCCTTTTTCATATTGTGTGCCTCCCATCCTATGAGACTTATCTGTATACATTCATAATATGCGAAACACCATCTTTCGGTTATTGAAAATAAATTAAATGCATAATAGCTTCAAGAACGCCCCCTCCAATGGCCCGTGCCTTATCTGAAACAGTATGACAATTTTCTTTTTTAGCTCTGGGATCAATATCCCCAGCCTTCATGTTCTTATGCACCATAACCCGTCTTGCAGAAGACCTCTGACAATACCGTTTACTGAAGCTAAAACCGGTTTCTCTCCTACATAGGCAACCACCTGCCCTGTAGTAACTTTCTCTCCAATGGTCACAGCTCCTTTGAACGTACCCTCATTTTCAGCACGAATAATTCTTTCATAAGTGAAGCCTTCAATATTTCCAGGAATCCCTGTATTCGGTTCTGCCTGTCCTGTATAAATGCATCTGCCCAGGTTATGGCCCCTCATAGATTCAATAACACAATGACAGTCTTTACCCGCCGTAAATCCTGGGCCTACTGCAATTACTATCCCAGCATCTGTTATCCTGGTAGCTATATTTTTCTTTGCAATAATAGCATCTACTACTATATCCGGCTGATAGGCATGAAAAAATGTTTGCTCCATATCTACCACAACAGGAATTTCTTTTCTTAATAAAGACTCTTGAACTTCTTTCATTGAACAGCAATATGCTGCTGTTTTTCCCTCTACCACCGCTTTTTGTTCATAGATGGCTGGAGAAAAAGCTACTGTTCTTCTTACAGTTGTAGGCACCTTCAAATCCGTCATTAATAGCTGGAAACCACTTTCATAAAGCCGGCAGGCTATACCCGTGGCCAGATCTCCAGCCCCTCTGATATAAATCTTTTTCACTCTTTAAGCCCTCTCCTTCTCATTATATGAGGTTATAAGGCATTCTTCTATTCCTCTGGATTTTAACAGTTTTATGATTGTCTCAGCTGACTGTCTGGTATTCTGGTCATGAACTTTATTCAATATTAATTTAAAAGGTTTTTGTCCCACATCTTTTCTTAATCCTCTTTCACTTATGACAATCTGCATTATATCCTCTTCCGTAATTAAGTGGTCTTCTGTAACGGTCTTATTTGGGACTGCATTTAATAGTTCTGTTGCTTTTTCTTTTCGAAAACATGCACTTTCAATGCTTCTTCCCATACAATCCATCCCTACAACACCAATAACCATATCCGCATACTCCGGTATGACAGGCTCATGTTCTGCCGGCACCTTAACAGGGAGGTTTCTGGCCCCGTCAGCTTCAATAAGTACATAGTCAGCATATTTTTTTAACTGGGCTGCACTTTCTGATTCAAGACCAGTCAATTTTCCTTCTTTCAATGGAATTCCTGCTACTGCTATTTTATTATTTTGTAATATTTGCTCTAAACTTACAATATCGGATGCAGTCTCCAGCTCTAAAGGCTGATAGATGTGAGTGGTGGTGGTTATAATAACACGTTTTCCCAGACTAGCCAACTGTTCTGCCAGATTGTAAATGGTAGTAGTCTTTCCTCCTGCACCAACAAAAGCAACGCACTTTATGTGAGGTTCCAGTAAGTCCACCAGTTTATGTTCTTCACAGGTATAACTTTCCAACAGGTAAGTTTCATAAAACCCCTCATATGCTATCTGATTTTTCAGAAGAAGCTTTTCAATCTTTCTTCTATGTTGAAGTTCGCCTTTCCAAGCCAGCCCACATCCTGCAGAAATCTGTCCAGGTACAGGGATTAACCGTTCACCTATTCCCTGTTCCCTACACCTTTTTTCACAGGCTAATGCCTGTTGTGTATTTTCAAATGTTACAATTAGTCTTAGCACCTTTTTTCGCATATTACCCTCTTTATTTATTTAAATCTTCCCCAATAGATTTTACTGCTTGTACAGCCAGCTCCACTTCCTTAAAAGTATTAAAATATCCAAAACTAAACCTTACCATACCCTGCTTTTCTGTTTCAAAAAACTGATGCATAAGTGGTGCACAATGCGCACCCGCTCTTACTGCTATACCATAATCCTGATCTAATATATCAGCTACTTCGGCTGAATCTGAATCTCCAATATTTAACGAAACAATGGGAGCTCTGTATTTTGATTGAAAATTCCCATACAGTCTCACACTTTTCTGGCTTTTTACACCTTCATAAAAATGCCACATGAGTTGCAGTTCTTTTTCTAATATGTTTTTTTCTCTGTTTGTTCTATAAAATCTATAGCGGCATAAAGCCCTGCTATGCCCGGTCCGTTTAGTGTCCCAGCTTCCAGTCTTTCCGGCATAGCTTCTGGTTGTTTCCTGTTAAAAGAATGAATACCAGTCCCTCCAGCTAAAAGAGGGGCTATATCTATCTTCTTTTCCACTGCTAAAACACCAACTCCCTGGGGGCCCATTAATCCCTTATGCCCTGTGGTGCACAGGATATTAATTCCCATTTCCCGGGCATTGATATCTATACTTCCAGAAGTTTGGGAAGCATCTACCATAAAAATCAGATTATGTTCTCTTGCAATTTTTCCAATCCTCCCAATGTCTGTGATATTTCCTGTAACATTAGAGGCATGGGTAACCACGATGGCTTTGGTATTAGACTTAATAAGAGACTGAATCATCCCATATTCAGGCACTCCCATTTTTTCACATGGTACAAAAGAAAGCTCTACCCCCTTGCTTTCAAGCATATAAAGGGGACGAAGCACGGAATTGTGTTCTAACATAGTCGTTATTACATGATCTCCTGGTTTTAAAACTCCCTGAAGTGCCATATTTAAACTTTCTGTGGCATTGGCTGTAAAGACAATGCAGGAAGCATCTTCAAAGCAAAAAAAATCAGCCAGTTTTTCTCTGGCATCGTAAATTTTCCTGCTGCTTTCAAGGGCAATTCCATGACCTCCCCGACCTGAGTTTCCACAATATTTCATAGCCTGTGCTACAGCTTCCACTACGCAGTCCGGTTTTTTATATGTAGTTGCTGCATTATCAAAATATATCATGCATCTTTGCTCCTTATATATTAATCATTACAAAAAATAATGTTCTTTTCTTCTTTGTTTAATACTCTTCCAATAACCCCCATTTTTATATCTGGTATTGCCTGGTGCAGTCTTTTCATTATCTCATTACTTTGTTCTTTTGCCACACTTACTAGCAGGCCCCCTGAGGTTTGAGGATCACAGACTACATCTTTGTACGATTCTGTCAGAAGGCCAAAATCAACTTCTGAACTTACGAACTGATTGTTTCTGTAGGTACCTTCTGGCACTAATCCCATTTCTGCATAACATAATGCCTCAGAAATGATGGGAAGATTTTTCATATCTATTTCAAAAGTCACATCGCTTGCTGAAGCCATTTCCAGTGCATGACCTGCAAGGCCAAACCCGGTCACATCAGTGCAGGCATGAATATCAAACTGATCAAAGATTTCCTTTGCTTTTTTATTCAGGGTTACCATACTTGTGACGGCTTCTTTTAAAGCTTCATCAGAAGCCATTCCAGCTTTAATTGCTGTATTTACCAGACCACATCCAAGGGGCTTTGTTAATATAAGCACATCACCAGATACTGCCCCCAGTTTTTTCTTATGTTTTTAGGATTTACCACACCGGTTACACTTAGACCATATTTCGGTTCTTCATCGTTAATGGAGTGGCCCCCTGCAATAACAGCACCAGCTTCTCTTACTTTATCTGCACCGCCTCTTAGTATCTCTCCTAAAACTTCTTCTCCCAGACAATTTGGATAAGCTACAATATTTAAAGCTGTAATGGGAGTTCCACCCATGGCATAAATATCACTTAAAGCATTGGCAGCTGCAATCTGCCCAAAGAGGTAAGGCTCATCTACCATGGGAGGGAAAAAATCTAAAGTCTGCACAATAGCCAGGTCTTCTGAGATTTTGTATACTGCGGCATCATCAGAAGTTTCTGTACCTACTATTAAATTTTCATCTGTATTCTTTGGCAGTTTATTTAATATTCTGGATAGTATTCCCGGTTCCAGTTTAGCTGCACATCCTGCTGATTTTGAAAGTTCTGTCAGTTTGATTTCCTTTGCTGATTTATCTGTCTTCATACCTTTTCCTTCTTTTATGGCTTAATAATGCTACCGGCATTCATCATTTTTTCTGCTATTGTATACATATTTGTTACATTACCCACTGCGAGGCTGTCTTCAATCCCATAATGCTTTAAGCATGTACCACAGATTAAAATCTCTACATTTAACTTTTCAAGTGTCTTCAGATCTTCTAGACAAGGGGAATTCTCTATAGCAAGTTTAGCTCCTCCATTATACATAATTACCGTCTCTGGGAGTTTTTCAAGTTGTGTCAGAGCAAATATAAAGCCCTTCATTAAAACGTTCCCCAGCTCAGAATCCCCCTCACCCATTTTGCTGGATGAAAGTACCACTATATTATTTAAACTATTTTCATATGTAATGGCACATTCTCCATTTGCAGCAGAGTCTTGGGGTTTTTCCTTTTCAGAAACCAGAATTTGAATGCTATACTGGTGTTCATTCTGTTTCTGACAGGATGCCTTCAGATTTCTGCTGTTGGCAAACTTCATTACATTTTTCACTGCTATATCATTGTCAACAAGTACTTCAAGCAACCCGCAGTTTTCCATGCTCTCTAATGCATTCTTCGTCTGTATCACAGGCTGCGGGCAGGTAAGACCTACTGCATTTATCTGTTTCTTTCTCATTTTTTATTCCTTATCTTTTACTTATTCAAGAACCTCAAAAGGATTTTGTGCAAAATCCTGAAAAGACATTTCTCTAATATAATTTATATCACTGGTATTTTTGAAAAAACGGTTATATCGGTTTTCTTCTTTTTGTATGGCACCCAGTATTTTATTTGGATAATAATTAATCACAGTAGCTTTAAATCTGCTATCTTTATCCCGGTTTAGTTCTGCTCTCTTTAACAGGTACTTTATATGCATATCTGCACTAGGCAGAGAATATCCTGAAAAAACCACATGCTCAGCCTCTCTTAGAAGTTTTTCTGCATTGTCCCAGATATTTGCCAGATAAACATTGCGCATATCTTTATAATATGTTGGGGGTATAATGATATACTCTGCATCAGCATTACAATAATCGCACTTTGCAGCACCAGGATTATCCACAATAGACAAGGTACCCTTTGGTTCTATTTTGGCATCTATGTGTTTACAAACCGGACAGTATTTCCAGTTTAAGGAGCCATGAACTTTCAAAAGCTTTACACCATTTTCAATATTATGGAAATCCTCTGAATGATAAAACCCATAATCCAGATCAAATTTACTCCCAAGTGCATTATCTAAAATAATATCATAGTTAGTAGAAATAAATGCAATATTCCCTTTCGGGATTTCTTTCGTTAAATTTTCAATTAATTTTGAATGGCTTTCTCCCTGAATACAATTTTGAGAGGCTTCAATTTTATACTGAATAGCCTGCGCCATTGAAAAAATTAATGCAGTTCTGTATTTATACAGATTTCCCAATTCGCTTCTGTATTTCTCATTTCGTTCAATGGCTAAATCCAGGATACCAAGAGCTTCTTCAAAAGTTGGAAAGACTGCATCTCTGTAATTAAAATTATCACTGAACTCAAAAAAATTTTTAAAATAACGGTCAAGGAGTTCTTTCACATTGCTATGCTTTATATCAAAGCTTTTATTTAATTTCTCATCATCACATGCCTTGAAATATGACTTAAAAAGTTCTCTTTGCAAGGGTGCACCATCAGCCTTAGATGCTCCTGCCCCTAAAAAAATCACTGTTTTTTTCATGACAGCTCTCCTCATTTCTGTTTTTTAGCTTCCTGAATATATTATACTATAAATGCGTTTTAGTTCAAATAGAAATCCTGCCAATAAAAAAGCATCATAAATGATGCTTTTTTATTATATTATCTTTATCTTTATTTCACATATTATTCTTCTTACTGGAATTAGCTGAAACGGAGACAACTGCCATGAATTATTAATCCATGGTAAAAATCCATTTAAATCCTAATTTATCAAAGCCTTCTTTTTCTTCTAATAAATATTTATTAGTTAATTTAATAAATCCACCATTTATCCTATAGGTGTCAATAAACTCATTTATCTGGGCTAGTAATTCTGTGTTCCCTTCTGAATAGCAATTCCCCACTCTGAAGCAGTTTGATTTTCTATGGGTATCAGCTTTGTTGTTTCAGGGTTTTCCTGCCAGCCGTCATAAATAGTTAATTGATTGTCAATAAAGCCATCTGCATTTCCATTTATTAGTTCTGAAGTGCATGATTTTTTATCTGGGAGTATTATAATTTCAGCATTGGGCAGATTTTTCTGTGCAAAAATATATCCTGTTGAATTGGCTATAACAACAACTTTTTTTTCTTTTTGATTGAGACTCTCAATGGATGTAATATCTGAATCTTTATCCACCAGTACCGCTGACATAACATTGGCATATGGCTCGGAAAAATCAACCAGTTGTTTTCCTTCGTCTGTAATTGTCATGGAGGATATAACCATATCCGCTTTTTTCTTTTGCAGAGCAGGAATCAGACTGTCATAAGAAACACTTTCAATCTTAACATCTCTCCCCACATATTCACCAAATGCTTTGATAAACTCCACACTGATTCCATCGGGATTTCCTTTGTCATCTTTTCTTTCAAATGGGGGGTGAGTCAGTTCCATAGCAACCACCAGAGGTTTTTGTTTGGTTTTTACCTGATTCTGATCACTTTTATCATGACACCCTGTAAAAACAACTACTGATAATAATAGTACAACCATAATGCTTAAAAACTTTTTCATCTTCTCGTCCTCCCTTTCAGCTATTATTCATTTATCAATAATGATTGGTTTTATTATATTTATTATATGACAAAACGGTTCCAAGTACAACAGCACCCAAAACCGTTTTGGTTAATTATCCTTTACTTTTTTGTTCTTTCATGGATTTTATATTATCATCATCCTGATTAGGCACAGGCCCTCCACCCTTTTGAGAACCCATATCCGAGATTTTCAGTGTACCTGCATCAACCAGTTGAACACCTTCTGCCTGTTGCCCTTCCGTAGTAGCTGGAATTTCTCCATTTAGCTGCTTCCTGATGCTTTCTGCTCTCAGGCTGCAAAATTTCTGTAATGTGTTGTATGCTTTATCAAATTCATCCACTGTATAAAAAGCAGTAGCATCATTTTTCACATAAGGACGAATCATTTCATATACGGATGTGATTTTTTTCTGGAACTTTCCTGATTCAAAATAATCCGCTATCAATTGGTCAAAATATTTATGATAACGTTCCTTATATTCCCCGTTATTAATGATAGCACTCCATAGTGGTCTGTCTTTCTCACTGACTCCTGAAAGGGGTGTATCTATTGCATAATTTACCAATGCAGTGGCATTGTCTGCAGTAGGGCTGCTTCCTTGTGCAGTTTGATTCTCTGGTTTCTTCATTCCCGCTCCACCAAAGGCACCAAAGGCTAAATTGTAATCCCATGGAATAACAGACAGCTTACCTTTATTCTCGTATAGATAGTAATTGTGAAGCATATTTCCCGTATAACTGTCATAATTATCCACAAAGTTATGAGCAACAAAATACTTTATAACAGAGTCTACATCTATACAAGTATCCAGATTTTGACCGGTGCTCAGCTGCTTCAAATCCTTTATCACTCTCTGTTTATCCTTGTCCGTTGCATCCGTCTCTGCGTTATCAAATATATCACTGTAACTTTCCAGCTTATCATCCGTATAAGCCAAACTTGCACCATTGCTTAATCCACCAGCAAATCCTTTATCCCCTCTGGTCCTTTTGGCGATAGTTCCTGCGGAGGAATCATTCCTTTCTGCCCTTTTCCAAGATTATTTAATTGTTCACTCTCTGGCTTGTATAGCTCTCCCTGATTTTCTCCATAATTTCTCGTGATAAATGAATCGCTTACATCTTCCACAGCCAGATACAGCCCCAGGCTTTTCCGTTTACAGTAATGTTCACAAAGCTGGTCAATGGAGCTGCTGCCCCAGTTTCCCTCATGATATCATAACTCAGATAATCTTTCATGTAAGTAGCATCAGACATAATATTATTCAGATTTAATTTATCCAGACCGTAATAATTCTGCCCATCTACATATTTACCAAAGTTAATCTTAAAACTATACCTGTTTGAAGAATCATCACTGGCAATCTGACTTAATGAAGTATTTCCTTTTGTTGCAAAGGAAACATCAGAAAATTTTTCACCGTCAACAGTAACATTAACTTTATATTTAGTTTTATCCAATGGATTTTTCAACAATTCATTCCAGTCATCTTGAGGTATTTCTACGTTGATATTATGTACCCTGGTATCATCTAATAATTTTTCCTGGTATTCCACTTTCGCTTCTTTAATCGATTTCTGGGCTGAAGTATTACTACATCCTGCAAAAGAGGAGATAATTAGAGATACCGCCAAAGCCATTGCAAAAATTTTTTTCATAGAATGTTCCTTTCTTTTATAACACAATCAAGTTGATTTTAATTTATGTGTTATATAAACAATAGAACATAAATACGAAAATCTCATAAGAGTTTTGTGAAAAATTAATGAAGTTTAAACAATAACAGGTAGTTGTCTGGTCATTCTTATACTATTTTTTGTAACGGCGCATTCATATGCCAAAACATTTACGCCCTCATTGTGAACCTTAGTAAGCATTTCAGCAAAAGCCTTATGGGTTTTTTCATTGGCCTTAAATATCTTAACATCCGCCATTTGAACCACAAAAATCACATAGGCTTCAAATCCATCCTGTATGCATTCTGCTAATTCCCTAAGATGCTTTACTCCCCTTTCTGTGGGTGCATCAGGAAACATAACCACTCCATTTTCTTCTAAAGTTACACCCTTTACCTCAATATAAATTTTCCGTTCTTCTGCTTCAACATAAAAATCAAAACGGGAATTCTTATATTTACTCTCAGGTCTTATTAATGTAATATTATCAAACAAAAAACCTTCCTGCAGGCGCTCCTGTACCACTTTGTTAGTAACCTGGCTATCCATATTTATCAGACGTTTTCCTTTATATACAGAAATAAGATCATATTTGGTTTTGCGGGTAACACTCTCTGCTTTCTGCACATAAATTTCTGCTCCTTCAATTAAAAATTCTCTGCATCTGCCTGTATTTTTCACATGAGATATTTCCCTTTTCCCATCAATCTCAATATTTGCTATGAACCTGTTGGGCCTGGAAATAAATCGGGCCGGTTTTATGTTATCATAAATCATTTTCTATCTCCATTTACTCTAAATGGGATTTAATATAAGAAATGGACACATCCATCCTTAAAGCAGTGTCTTCAATGGATAAACCACTTTCTAAAAACCGTTTGACAACGATATTCATGTTTTCTCCCACTTCGATAATATGTTTATCCGGATCATAAAATCTTATCACCCTCTGCCCCATGAATGTTCTTTCAAGGGATGTACATAATCAATGTCCTTAATAGTTTTAAGCTTTTTTAAAAAATCATCCAGATTATCTTCTTCAAAATATAGTTCCCCGGCATTATTTCCAAATTTGATTCTGTTTTCCTTCATATGGATAAAGTCTTCCCATGTCTTAACTGTCTGCAAGGCAATGCCTCCCTTTAAAACCACATTGGAACCAAAATCTTCTACAACATTCAAACCCAATACGTCCTGATAAAATCTTTTGGATTTTTCAATATCTTCCACAACAATCAAAGTACTCTTATAATTCATTTTCACCGCCTCCTTAAACTTCTTATTTATTCCCGTTTACTTTGCCATTCGCATATTATAATAAAAGTATAACATAATTCTTCAAAGGATAATAAAAGTATTGTAACCATATCACTAGAAAATAATGAAAGCAGTTGGAAATTCCAACTGCTTTTAAAATACTTATTGTGCCAGATTTTTTATCAGTCTCTGATATAACTGTGCCAGACTTGCCTTTTGGGATGACTCTTCTGCTACCAGAGGATACCTGCCAAGTTCTTTCTTGTCTTGATAAACTACTATCTCTCCAACCTTATCACCTTTTTTAACAGGTGCTTTAATTTTCTTATCCTGCTCTACTTTAAAAGTTACAGAATCTTTTTCTCCCTTTTTAACTAGTATTGAAATATCTTCACCTGCCACTGCATTGATTTGACTCGGTTCTCCTTTTTCTATTTCAATCAACCCATTGGGTTCTCCTTTTTCTGCCAGTTTCACGGTGTCATAAGTAGCAAAACCATAATCAAGAAGTTTTCCAGCTTCAGCGAAACGGACTTTAGAACTCGGACATCCCAGTACAACTGCTATCAATGTCATGTCATCCCGGGTAGCAGAACCGGATAAACAATAGCCTGCTTCCTGAGTGAATCCTGTTTTTATTCCGTTTGCACCTGTATACTGTTTTATCAGTCTGTTTGTATTGGTCAGCCCAAATTCTGTCTGCTTTCCTGGCAGCCCTACCATCATTTTATCCTGCCATTTTGTAAACCAGTCATGGGTTTTTTGGTGTTTAATCAGCTGGCAGGACATTATGGCAATATCGTGAGCACTTGTATAGTGATCTGCTACAGGGAGTCCATTTGTATTTGCAAAATGAGTATTTTCCATGCCCAGCTCTTTTGCTTTTGCATTCATATTCTCCACAAAGATTTCAACACTTCCAGAAAGATATTCTGCAACAGCAACACATGCATCATTAGCCGACACCATAGAGATGCCTTTCATCAAGTCCTCCAATGGATGCTGCTCTCCTGGCTCCATATACATTTGTGATCCACCCATGGAAGCCGCCCGTTCGGAGATGGTAACCATATCTGTCAGCTTAACCTGCCCCCGGTCTATTGCTTCCATGGCAAGCAGCATAGTCATTACTTTGGTAACAGAGGCCGGAGGAAGACGGTCGGCACCATTTTGTGAAAATAAAACAGTACCGCTGCCTGCATCCATTAGTACTGCTGCCTTTGCATCCACAACTAACCCCGAATCATTTATATCTCCTGAATTCTTAGATTTTGGGTCAACTTTTGCAGCACTGCCCGAAGTAGCGGCACTACCATTGTCAACGGTTTTAGCACTTGCCGCTTTATCTACAGACAACATTTCATTACCGTTGCTGCTGGCTGTATTGTTTATATCATCTGGGATGATTGTACTAATACCAATAGCACCACCACCGACAACGAGCAGTCCTACCATAAATATAGACATAATCCTTATTATGGTGACCTTATGCATAGTTTTTGCTACTATTGCCCTCTTTTTTAGCCGGTCGAACTTTTTTACAAATTTTCTTTTATCAGAATTTCTATTAAAAATACTCATAATTTCCCTCCCTGCCCTGCTCATGTGTTCAAGTCAGTTACACTATTATTATGATATTTTTAATCCGTTATTATTATTCTTAGATTCTCTCGAAAAAATGGATAAATTCTATATTATTACCATTATGGTTACATAACTTATTAAGTTTATACTCTTTCTATCTCAAATATATTTATCACATCTGCATCTGGGCAGCAAAATTTACATTTATCTGGATTTTCGCCTCCCGGTATGCTGCCACCATACCTCAGTATATCTATATACGGAAAAGCAGTATGTACCATCATAGGGCACATACTGCCTCTGTCTTTATCAAAGTCAAAAGTATCACCAATTTTATGTCCATAATGGCAAGCGCCACTTCCTACTTTGTCTATCATTTTTATTATAATCTTAGGCTTCTTTGTCATGCTCTTCACTCCTTAAAGTTATTTATTTACAGCATAACAAAATTTAAAGGCTATATCCATTATTTTGTTAATTTATTTTATTTCTACTTTTTTATGCATTAAAGCCAGCTTATTAAGTACTTCATTTTTGCCAATCAGAATAAGAACATCGCCCTCTGCAATTGCTTCATCGGGATCGGGATTAATATTCAACTGTTTTTTGGACTTGATACCAATTACATTAATCTTCAGCCTTGCTCTTAAATCTAATTCGTGGAAGCTCTTTCCAATCCATTCAGGCAATGCATCTAATTCCATCATACTATAATTAGAAGGTAATTCTACCGCATCAAACAAGGTATTAATGAGAAGGCTGTTAGCAATTCTAACCCCGGTTTCCTTTTCAGGATATACTACCATATCTGCTCCCAGCTTCTTCAAAATACGGCCCTGTAGATCATTCTGTGCTTTTGCAAGAACGTAGGGTACGCCTACTTCTTTTACGAATATAGTAGCCATTACACTGGCTTCAAGGTTTTCGCCCATTGCAATAATTGCAACATCAAAATTGCTGATTCCTAAAGATTTTAGTGCCTCTGTATCTGTAGCATCTGCTTTAACAGCATAAGTTACATAATCGGCCATCTCATTCACAGAATTTTCATCTGCATCTATTACCAAAACATCACAGCCATTATCTGACAATGTTGTGGCCACACTTTTTCCAAAACGCCCTAAGCCAAATATCACAAACTGTTTTTTATTCATTTATCTTCCTCCTGCTGCCGAAAGAAACGGCTCATATTTTTTTATAATACTATTACTAAATTTCAATGTTTCCATATTCATATGATTTCCATGAATTTAACCAATTAAAACTGCCTCTTCTGGTAATGTCAATTTTCGCTTATTGGTCTTTTGTGGATTCAATATCAATGCCAGCGTAATAGGACCAATACGTCCTAAATACATGGTCATTATGATAATTATTTTACCTAACACAGACAATGTGGGTGTCAAATCCCGTGTAAGTCCTACCGTTCCTATTGCTGATGTGGTTTCGTACATTATATCCAGAAAATCTGCATTTTCTACTACAGACAATAATAATGTTGAAGAAATCAGTACCAGCAAACTAAAGCAGGAAACTGCCAGGGCTTTCCTGCAGTAAGCAGCACTAACTTTTCTATGGAACAATTCTGCATCCTGATTTCCCTTAATAACCGCCCATGTAGAAATCAAAATAGTTGCCATGGTAACTGTTTTAATACCACCTGCGGTTCCAGAAGGAGATCCACCAATAAACATCAATAGGATGCACACAAAAGCTGTTGATTCCCGCAAGCCGCTTTGTGAAATCGTGAAATATCCAGCGGTTCTCGTGGTGATAGATTGGAAGAATGATGCCATGATTTTTTCCCATGCGGGCATTGTCCCAATTGTACTATTATTAGAATATTCCAAAGCAAAAATCAGAATGGCTCCACCGATAATAAGTGTAAGTGTTGACGCAATAGCTACTTTAGAATGAAGTTCCAGTTTTTTAAAAAACACTCTTAAACTTAATTTTTCTTCTACTAATTTTCTCGTTACTCTTACCACGTCCCACCAGACTGGAAAGCCGATACCTCCTACTACAATTAAAGTCATCGTAGTTAGATTTATAAGAACATTATCTGCGTATGGTGCAAAACTGTTGGAACCGATTAAATCAATACCAGCATTACAAAACGCCGATATGGAGTGAAATATGGATTTCCAAATGCCCGATATCAGGCCAAACTCCGGTATAAAATGAAACGCAAAGCAGATAGCACCTATCCCTTCAATAATGAAAGTTCCCCTCAGTACACGGATGGTCAGCTTAACAAGCCCCCCAATGTATTCAGATTATAGGCATCCTGTATCAGAATTCTCTCTGTCAGTGTGATTCTTTTATGCAACAGAAGCAGGATGGAAGTTGTAACGGTTATAACACCCAGACCTCCAAACTGAATCAGGCATAAAATAACAATCTGTCCAAACAAACTCCAATGTTCAGCTGTTGTCACAGTAGTAAGGCCAGTTACACATATAGAAGTGGTGGCTGTAAACAATGCGTCAATATAAGCGGTTTGCTGCCCCGCTTTTGCTGAAACTGGTAAAACCAGTAAAAATGAACCCAGTAAAATGGCGGCTAAAAAGCCATAAGCTATAATCTGTATCGGTGTAAACAATTTTTCCATTTTAGATAACATAACAGTCTTTTTTCCTTCTTTTTATCAAACAAAAATATAAACTATCCAAGCATAGAAAAATTGTTTTATCTATGTCTGCATAGCATGAATTATATTATATCCATATTTTAAAATAATGCAATCAAAATTAATACAATTTCAACTACCTAAATTACTTTATGCTAATTATAGCACTTTTGCTGTGAGGATGGTGTGAGATAAATACTATTCCTGTGAGAAACCTGTGAGAATTAAAAAAACCGTCTTTAATAAAACGGTTTTTTAATTCATTATTCATCAATCATTCTGTATCCCACTCCGACTTCAGTCATTATGTACCTTGGCTTAGCAGGGTTCTTCTCAATTTTTCTTCTAAGGGCTGCCATTAATGCCCGAAGTGCCTGTGTATCACTATTATAATCAACCCCCCACACCTCTTTTAAAATATAACCTGTGGTGAGTACCTTACCAATATTTTTAAAGAATAATGCTAGCAGATTATATTCCATAGGAGTTACATGAATCTGACTGCCTTCCAGTTCTACAATCCTTTTATTCAAATCCATTTGCAATTCTCCCACCTTAAATACAGAATTTTCTTTTTCCTTATTTAATTTACTCACATGTCTCAGAGCAACTCTGATTCTTGCCATTAGTTCAGCTGAAGAAAAAGGCTTTGTCAGATAATCATCTGCACCGATATCTAAGGCAGATACTTTTTCTCGGTCCTGATCTCTGGCAGACACAACAATAATTGGCATATCGGACCATTCTCTCACCTTTTCTATAATTGTGGTTCCATCAATATCCGGAAGCCCCAGGTCTAAAAGCAGCAAATCAAATTTTTCTGATACAAGTAAACTTAGAGCATTATTCCCATTATTTGCAGCCTTATGAGCAAAGCCCTCACCATTCAATGCATATGCGATAAAGTTTCTAATCTGCGGGTCATCTTCTACTATCAGAATATTTATATTCATGTTTTTCATTTTTCTTTACCTCCATTGGCAGTGTAAAAATAAATTCTGCGCCTTTTCCATCTGAACTGTTACGTGCTTCTATCTGCCCCCCATGAGCCTTCACAATGGCTTCACAGATGGTAAGACCTAATCCGGTTCCCCTGTGAGCATCTGCCAGCTTTCCTCTGGAAGTATAAAATGGCTTAAAAATAATGGATACGTCCTCGTTTTTTATACCATTCCCCTGGTCTTTTACAGTAAATACTGCACTGCTTTCCTCCTTATCTTCTATGACAGAAACACTTATTTCTTTTTCTTTAGGAGTATGTTTCACTGCATTATCAAGTAAATTCATTAAGACTTGCTGAATAAGTTTTGCATCCATAGGTACCAGCAGCAATTCCTCCGGGACCTTTACCTTAATCTCATAGTCAGGAAATCTCCTGCTTATATGAGATACCGCCCCTCCAACAATTTCTTCTACCGCTTCATTTTGTTTTTCTATGGTCAGCCTTCCATCATCTAATTTGGTAAGACTTAATATGTTTTCCATAAGTCCGTGTAACCAGTCAGCTTCATTATAGATTCCTCTGATCATTTGATATTTCTCATCGGTTTCATTAATCATATCCAGAAGCATTTCAGAAGTCCCGATTATACCAGATAAAGGTGTTCTTAAATCGTGAGAAATAGATCTTAGCAGATTTGTTCGGTACCTTTCCTGAACAATCTCTGCATCCGCTTCCATCTGTTTCTGAGAAGCCTGCCAGCGATCCATGGCCAAAGCTATACTCTCAATCATCACTTTCAAAAGGCTTTTCTGATCTTCATTCATGGTTTTAGCTTTACCAGATGGAATACGAATAACCCCCAGAGGATTTTCATTTCCATAAATAGGCCAATCCCAAAATTTTTCTCCCTCATCATATATCGTCTCTAAATTTTCAATTTTTTCTCTGATTTTTTTATATTTATCCGATTTATAGAAACATAAGCACTCTGCTTCACAATCAAAACTAAGGCTAACGGCGCTGGCAGAAATCTGAGCCATATCATTTATATCACTGGCGCAGGTTAATCTGGTGTTAAGGCTGTAAAGAGCAGTGGCTTCCGCCTCCTTTTGTCTGGCTTCAAAGGCATTATTTTTCATTTTCGAGGTTAATGTACTTGTAATGTATGAAGTGATTATCATAATGATAAATGTCATCAAATAATTAACATTATCTTCAGAAAATGAAAAATATGGTTTTGCAAAGAAATAATTAAAAGTAAAGGTAGCTATAACAGAAGCCACAATCCCAGTGATATATCCAGTGGCTGCCCAGGTTATGAGCAGAATAGCCAGGATATAAACCAGAGCCACATTAGTCTCTGATAATCCCATATATGTAAATATGTATCCTACCACAGAGGCCACTGATAACATCACAAAGATTATTAAAACCCTAAACGCAAACATATTTTTTATATTTTTATTTATTAACACTTTATTTCCCCCAGATTTAATTAAATTCGTCAATCAAAAGTTGAAATTCATTCCGGTTAAATTCAATTATACCTTCCTCTCTGAGTTTGCTCAGTTCATTGGAAAGTGCACTTCTGTCAACGCAAAGATAATCGGCCAGTTCCTGTCTGTTAAACGGAATTCTGAAGGCTCTTTTCTCCTGCTGCTGGGCTTGTGAAAACAAAAAAGACAATGCTTTTTCCCGGGTAGTACGTTTTGAAATATGTTCTATTTTATTGTTTAAGAGGATATTTTTCCTTGCTAATATACCCAGCATATTTTCCAATAATTTATGATGGAAAATACAAGAATTATTGCAGGTGTAAATAATTCTTTTGTAATCAATAAACATAACTGTACAGTTGGCGCTGGCAATAACACTTACAGGTAATTTTTCTGTAACAGCACAGGAAAACGCCTCAGCAAAAATTTGTCCTGTATCAATTTGTGCAATAATGTTACGATTTCCTAATATATCTTCTTTAACAATCTGCACACTTCCCTCTACTACGATTCCAACTTTGCTTATTTTATCTCCTGCCATAAGAATAATTTCATTTTTACTATAATCTTTTACCGTTGCCGAAAGACATACCAGCATACTCTCCAGATCATTTTCATCAATTCTTGCAAACAAAGGATTATTTTTTAAAATGTATAAATATTTTTTCATTTTTCACCTCTTTGTTGTAAAAACAACAGATTCTATTCTTGTAGTATAGTAGTATAAGCATATAAAGTCAATGACAATAAATTAAATCGCATAAAACAATTAATTATAAAAAAACAAGATGGAGGATATAATTATGATCAGAAAAATAATAAAAATTGATACAGAAAAATGTAATGGATGTGGTCTGTGTGCAGAAGCCTGCCACGAAGGTGCTATAGCAATGGTAGATGGCAAAGCTAAATTAATCCGGGATGACTATTGTGATGGTCTGGGAGATTGTCTGCCTGTATGCCCTACCAATGCAATTTCTTTTGAAGAACGTGAAGCTTCTGCCTATGATGAACAGGCTGTAATGGCAAGTAAATCTGCAAATCAGAAGCCACTGCCTTGTGGATGCCCTGGTACCCAGTCAAGAGCAATCAACAGAAACCAGAGTATTTCCCATCAGGTAGCGGAAAATTATCCATCTATGGATTCACAGCTTTCTCAATGGCCGATTCAGATTAAACTGGTTCCGGTAAATGCTCCATATTTTGATGGTGCCAACTTATTAGTGGCAGCAGATTGCACAGCTTTTGCCTATGGTAACTTCCACCAGGAATTTATCAGAAACCATGTGACAATTGTAGGATGCCCGAAACTTGATTCTGTAGATTACAGTGAAAAACTTACAGAAATCATAAAAAACAATGACATTAAAAGTATAAAGGTAGTTCGTATGGAAGTTCCTTGCTGCGGCGGTATTGAAGGTGCTGTAAAGCAGGCCCTGGTTAACAGTGGAAAAATGATTCCTTGGCAGGTAGTAACCATATCGACTGACGGGCGTATACTATAATGAGGTGCGTATACTATGACTCCATGCCAGGTGACAGTGTTTATAACTGCTGTCGCAAACATAATTGCAGAGGATAAATCAGAAAAAGAAATTGCGGTTTTATCAGCTATGTTCGTTCAATTGGCTGATACTCTTGCCACTTTATCTGTTTTAAAAGATGGAGCAGAGGCCATAGAAGAAGTACGAACTATAACAACATAAAAGACCCCCAGTGTATAATGCTGGTGGTCTTTTGTTTTTTCCTAGTTAAATTCTTTCAGAATAACATCTATCATGTGCTTGGCATTAATTGTAAAAGCTTCCTTTGGCTGTTCATTTGCCCTTCCCTCTGACCAATGGTATTTTGTGTATTCTGCCAGTATCTGTTCATCACTAAATCCCCTTTTGTATAAATCCAGCAGAAAATCCTTTTTATATTCCGCACTTTTAATATACAGGTCAAAATATTCATCCGTAAAATACTCCGGCAAAATACCAAAGTGTGGACATATGATATACTTTGGTCCGTAAGCTTTACATTTTAGTGCAGAATAAATACTGTCCTTATAACTTTTTAATATAGCAGTGTGCACAAACTGAGGATTTTCTAAAACTCCGGTACTTTCACTTGCAAACATAATTTTTCTTGGTTCCAGAACGTAAGTCAGTGAACAATCTGTATGACCTTTTGTTTCAAGCACCTTAAAGTACTCATCACCAATGGAAATTTCATCACCGTCTCCTACTACTACATTTACTTCAAGCCCATCTGTTAAAATTTCATTTTGGGTTTCTGAATACAAATCCCTTGCCGCTGTTCCAAGTTCTTTCATTAGAGCTCTTGCACCAGGTCTTGAAAATACTTTTTTAGCCTTGGCCGCGCCATATACCACAGCCTCTGGCCATCTTTTTTTAACATAAGGTAATGCTCCTATATGGTCGTAATGGGAATGAGACAGCAAAATTCCATCCAGAGTATGGCGGTCATTCATAGCTAATGCAAACTCAATATTTCTCACAACTCTGTCACCGCAATATGCCATACCACAATCTACTAAAAAGGTCTTATCACTGCCAAACACCAGGATAGCCTCTCCACCCTTTCCTGCAGTTACTCTGGACAAACCCTCTGGGAACTTAAATCTGTCATGATTTGGGAAGTCATTAAAAATCGTATTCATTATCAGTTACATCTCCCTTTCTAAAAATAATCTTTAATCTATACTAAATTGCTGCTATACATGAAGTCTTTTTTTTATTTCACCATAGGCAGCATGCCTTTTAAACAAAACAATTCCCGTTAAAAACAAAAAACTGCATCCTACACAAATTGCTGACGGGAGCTCAATTTGTAACCAGCCCAACATAAAAAAAACAATAGGAACAAATCCCAGTATGTTCACTAAATTTAGATAAATCAGGTATTCACTAGGCTGCTTTTTTAAAATAGCAGATAAAATAGCAATGGAAACCATGCATGCTATACAGCTACAGGGTAATACAAATTCTATGGACCATCGGTGCCAGCCCGTAAAATAGTCCCATAGGGCAGCCAGGCCACAGGTTATATAAAGTTCCCATTGTAATAGTTTAATCAAATTAGCTTTTCTTTTTATACCTATAGTCATCAAGAGCCATCCGCAGGCAAGTCCCGCTATTACAAATGCTGACCACATAGTCTGCTTATATGAAATATAATTTATAAGAACACTGACTACACAGGCAGATATGGCTGCCAACTTCATTAATTTGAAAATAAAATAAACTTTACTAATCTCACTTTTTATCATAGGGTACTGTGGTAAATCATCCTGAGATTCTCCCGACAGATTACAGTGACACAGGGGGCATTTTTTGTGAAGGCCTGCAACCTTAACTTTACAATACTCACAGTATAGCATAAAATTTTCCTCCCTTGTTATTCCACTAAATTACTTCTAATTTCAACTTCCAGCCCCTGTTCAGTAAGACTTCTGTAGAAATTACGTTGTATATCTGTTTCTAAAAAAACGGACGAAAAGGTTACACTTAAATAATTTTCGTAAGTACAGGCACAAAGTTGAATCCCGCTTGTCCCTACAAATACATTTATCAGTTTAACATACGGCTTTAAAACATCTGGAAGTTCCACTTTTCCCACATTGGAAATCACTGTGGTCTCTTCCGAGTCAGAAACTCTCCTAATACTTTTAAGTATCCAATTTTTAAAAAATAAAGGTATCATGCGTATGGCTTTATGCCTTTCGAAATACATCAGCCGACTCAATCTTTTGCTTAGCTTGTCTTCCGTTAGTTCTTCCTTAAATCCATTTTTTATAGATTTTATTATGTCCGTTATTTCTCCACCGTTTTTTTCAAAATTATGAGAAACACGAATATTTCCAAAAAAATTTCTAACTGTGTCTGAGGGAAAATATTTTCTTAAGTCTACAGGAACTGTGACTACAATATCCTGATCCTCTTTGGACCTCTGCCTTTCCTTATGTATTGACTTAACCAAAAGTGCTGTTAGAAAAATTGTCAGTGAGGCGCCATATTGCTTTGCAAGCTGTATAACCTGAGTACAGTCCATAACTCCTTCAATGCATACATAAGTACCTGGAATAGTTTTATTTCCTTTAATTTTGTAGGCTTTTTGAGGTTTTAAAGAACGTTTTCTAATTTCTTTTCTATAATATTTTCTGAATCCATCCTCCATTCTTGAAGAATATGGTGCTGTGTACGGCGGCTTCAGGGCTGGATTTTCTTTAAGCTTATTATGAATCAAAATGATATAATTATAAATCAAAGCTTTTAAAAAATGAAGAGTACCTGTTCCGTCTGCCAGTACATGATAAACCTCCAGGTTAATTCTGTTCCCATAATAAGAGACATCAAAAAGTAGTCCCCGGTTATACCTGCTGAAAATGGGACTGCAGATTTCTCTGTCTTCTATGTGCACTTTTGGTACTAAGCTGCTTATCTCCAGATAATGCCAAAATACCCCACTTCTTAAAACACTTAAAAAATGCGGAAATTCTTCTGTTGTTATTTCTAGAGCTTTTTGCAATTTTTCAGGTTCTACATTCTCATAAAGCTCGCAGGAAAAACGAAATACACTAGTATTTCGTTTTCCACTGGTAGAAGGGAAAATCTTTCCTGCATTATCAAGTCTTAACCATTCTACAGTTTGTCCTTTATACATCACTTTATCTCTTTCATAAAAAATGGATTAAAAATCTATTAAATGATGATTTTCTTGATTAGTTTCTCTTTTGTCGGAGCACTTTCAGAAATGATAAAAGCTCTTTCCGCTTCTTCTTCACTTCTGGCAACTTTTTCTACATCATTCCCGTAAATTTCTGCCAGAATATCACCGGAAGATACTTTGTCTCCAACCTTTTTATAAAGATAAATACCTGCTGATAAATCTATTGTATCTTCTTTTGTAGCTCTTCCCGCTCCCGAGTGCTGTGAAGCCAGACCAATAGCTTTAGCTGCAATTTTGCTCACATAACCAGATTTATTACAAATGATTTGCTTCGTACAGGTATGCTGTGGGAATAAGCTGTAATCATTTATTACTTCAGGATTTCCTCCCTGCCCTTCAATAAATTCAGTCAGTTTTTTTAACGCCTCTCCACTCTCAAGTGCTTTTTGAGCCATTAAATAACCCTGCTCCTTGCTTTCAGCCTTATTTCCCGCATAAATCATGATTCCTGCCAGCATGAGTGAAAGTTCCGTTATATCCCCAGGGCCTTTGCCTTTCAGTGTATCTATTGCTTCTATTACTTCTAAGCTGTTTCCCACAGCCTGACCCAGAGGCTGGTTCATATCAGTTATAACGGCAATCGTTTTCTTTTTGTCTGCATTACCAATTTCAACCATCATCTCTCCTAAAATGCAGGCATCCTCAAAGCTTTCCATAAAAGCTCCATCCCCGCATTTTACGTCTAAAACGATTGCATCACTTCCGGAAGCCAGTTTTTTACTCATTATGCTGGAGGCAATCAGGCTCATGTTTCCAACTGTAGCCGTTACATCTCTTAAGGCGTAAATTTTCTTGTCAGCCGGTGCAATATGACCAGTCTGTCCTATAACAGAGAGCCCAATGTTATTTACCTGTCCCATGAATTTATCTGCATCAATTGAAGTCTGGAAGCCGGGGATAGATTCCATTTTATCAACTGTACCCCCAGTAAAACCCAGTCCTCTTCCGCTCATTTTTGCAATAGGTACTCCACATGCTGCAGCCAGAGGTGCCACAACCAGTGTAGTTTTGTCACCAACTCCGCCTGTACTGTGTTTATCAACCTTAATGCCATCTATCTCAGACAAATCAACTACATCGCCAGAGTACTTCATGGCCCGGGTCAGATTAAAAGTCTCTTCTTTATCCATTTTTTGAAAATATATAGCCATCAGCAGAGCTGACATTTGATAATCAGGTATACTTCCTTCCGTATACCCTTTTACAATATACTCTATTTCTTCCTGACTAAGCTTTCCGCCATCCCTTTTCTTACCAATAATATCATTCATATTCATTTTCTGGACCCCCTTTACTAAACGTATTTATGCTTTTATTAAAGACAGAAAGCTCTCTCCAATTTCAGTCTTTTCCGCTTCTAAGATTTCGGCAATAGTAGCACCAATATCGGCAAAAGATTCTCTTACGCCCAAATCTATTCCTTCTTTAATTTCTTTTCCATAAATAACAACAGGTATATGTTCTCTTGTATGATCCCAGCCAGTATGTACCGGATCATTTCCATGGTCCGCACAGAGAATCAGTACATCTTCATCCCCCATAGCTGCCATAATTTCCGGCAGCCTTGCGTCAAAAGCCTCAATGGCCTTACCATATCCTTTTACATCCCTTCTATGTCCAAACTTTGAATCGAAATCCACAAGATTAGTAAATATAAAACCATCAAAATCCTTCTCTAATGCCTGTATGGTTTTATCTACTCCATCCATGTTATCTTCTGTATGTACAGAAGTGGTCACACCCTGCCCATTAAAAATGTCGCTGATTTTTCCCACTGTATAAACGGTTTTTCCTGTGGCCTTTACTTTATCCAGAACAGTCTTTCCACTTGGTGAAACTGCATAATCTCTTCTTTCAGAAGTCCTGGTCCGCTTTCCTTCACTATCAATAATATAAGGTCTTGCTATAACTCTTCCGCAAGCCACGTCACCAACCAGCATTTTTCTTGCGATTTCACAAATTTCATATAGCCTGTTAAGTGGAATAACCGCTGTATTGGCTGCAATCTGAAACACACTGTCAGCAGAAGTATAGACGATAGGTTTTCCAGTAGACTCATGTTCAGGTCCTAAGTCTTCAATAATTTCCGTACCCGATGCAGCATAATTTCCCAGAGTTTCGATTCCGATAGCCTTTTCATACGCCTTCATAAATTCTTCAGGAAAGCCGTCTGGATATGTTTTAAACGGTATTTCAGTATAGAGTCCCGCTATTTCCCAATGTCCTGTAATGGTATCTTTGCCCTTGGATTTCTCTCTTAGCTTACCAAAAGCCCCTGCTGGTGCTTCCACAGTCAGCCGTCCCCCTGCTGCACCCTGAATGTTTCCAAATCCCAGTTTTCTTAAATGGGGGATATTAAAGCTTTCCATATTGTCCGCAATGTGTCCCAGTGTATCTGCGCCCTTATCTCCGTAGCTTTCTGCATCTGCAAGTTCACCTACACCGAGACTATCTAAGACGATTAATGTTACTCTTTTCATTTTCGCACTCTCCTTTTTATATTATTTGAAGCGGCTTACATTGCAGATAATCCAGGGATACCAGATTATACTCCACTCCATTCATAACACCTTTATACCCGTTTTTATATCCTTCTTTTCCATGCAGATGTCCATAAACGACTTTCTCTGCTCCATATTTTGAGAATAATTCCGTAAATCCTGAGTTCTGCATCCTATCATTGGTAGGAGGATAATGAAGCATTCCCATTATTTTTTTAAACCCGGATTTTTCTGCTGCTGATAAAGAGAATTCCAGCCTTAACAGCTCTCTTTCATAAATTTTATTGTCATGAGGGCCAAATTCATCACTGCCGGGACATACCCAGCCGCGACTGCCACAAATAGCTATTTCCCCTGCAGCATAAAAATCATTTTGAAGGAAAGTTATATCTTCATAAAGCTTATTTAACTTGCCTATCCCAGTCCACCAAAGATCATGGTTTCCCTTTGTGATTATTTTTTTCCCAGGCAAATTATGAATCCAGTCCAAGTCTGCCAGAGCTTCTTCCTTTTTCAAGGCCCATGAAATATCCCCTGGTATCAGGACTATGTCGTCCATTGTAATTGTTTCTTCCCAGTTTTCCTTTAACTTATCCGTATGATTCACCCACTGCCCTCCATAAATGTCCATGGGTTTCTCCACACGTTCATCAAAGGATAAATGTAAATCCGCAATAGCAAAAATTCTCATCTACGTTTATTCCTCTTCTTCATTATTTAAATATCCGATTAAATTGCCAGATTCTAAATCCAATATTGAAGTGCTCTCCAGTTCATTTAAACCAGTAATTCCTCTGAGTTTTCTCTGAATGCTTCTGGTTCTGGTTCCAATCAGTTTATCTAATTCAGCATTTGCCTGATTTATTCTCTGCTGTGTTGCTTCTAAAACGCTACCAAATTTATCAAATTCTGTTTTTACAGCCCCTAAAATATCCCAGACCTGACTGGAATGTTTTTGTATAGCCAGAGTCTTGAATCCCATCTGCAGACTGTTAAGAAGTGCTGCCATAGTAGTAGGTCCTGCAATATTAATTTTATACTCTCTCTGAAGTACCTCCACAAGCCCTCTTCTGACCACTTCTGCATAAAGGCCTTCAAAAGGTAAAAACATGATAGCAAAATCAGTGGTTGCTGGAGGCTCAACATATTTTTCATGAATATCTTTTGCAGCCTTTTTTATTGCTCTTTCCAGACCCTTTGCTGCTTCGTCAATTTCCAGAGTATTTCCCGAATCATAGGCATCAACAAGTTTATTATATGCATCTGCTGGAAATTTAGCATCAATAGGTAAGTAAACCACCCCATCCTGATCTCCTGGAAGCTTAATGGCAAACTCTACTCTTTCCGTCCCGCTGCTTTTCGTTCTTATATTTTCTTCATACTGGTCTTTAGATAAAATCTGCTCTAATATGGCTCCCAGTTGAATCTCTCCCAGAATTCCTCTGGTCTTAACATTTGATAAAACTTTCTTCAGGTCTCCTACTCCAGAAGCTAAGGTCTGCATTTCTCCCAGACCTTTATATACCTGTTCCAGCCTCTCACTTACCAGTTTAAAAGATTGACTTATCCGGTCTTCCAGAGTTTTCTGCAATTTTTCATCCACAGTATTTCTCATCTTTTCCAGTTGTCTGTTATTTTCTTCCTGTAATGCAGCCAGTCTTGTTTCCATGGTTTTACGGATGTTTTCAAGTTTATGTTCATTTAGCATAGTCATGTCATTAAACTGTCTGTTCAGCTGTGCCAGTCTCATATCCTGCGCTTCTGCAGACTCCTTCTGGTTTCCTGCCACCATGTCTCCCATGGCTTTAAAGCTGCTTTGAATAAACTGCAGAGTCTCCTGTCTGGTGGATTTTATTTCGTTTAACAGTTCCATCCTGATCTGGTTTATATCTTTATCTGATTTTTCTTTTATATGTAAGGTTTGTCCTTTCATTGATAAATATAATATTATATTTACCCCTATTATACACAGGCTCATAAATACAATCAGTGCAAAAATTGTCATGGAATTCATAAATATATCCGCCCTTCTTATTCTGCAATCAGCACATTGTGCATATTTTCTATATAAGTATACCACAATATGGGAGGTTTAAAAACCTAAAATGAATATGACAAATGACGTGTATTCTCTTATTTCATACATTCTTTATGGTGATTTTGGATTGTTTACAATCGTACCGTATTTTTTATTTAAAATTTTATTTCCAATTATAACATCTTTTTATCTTTTGCAATTATTTCTGGTGGAATCGAATTTATTAAAAATTTTATCCTTTAAAATGGACAGAAGGTTAAATAAATTAGGTCTTTCCTCAAATACATTACTGCCCCTTCTTCTGGGATTCGGTTGTGTTACTGTGGCATTAGGTGCTTTACAGCTGACAGGTAATGCCCGTGAAAGAAGAATTGCTCAAATCCTTCTTTGCCTGATTATTCCATGTTCTGCCCAGTTAGTCATCAATACAGTATTAGTTTTTCAGACCAGTAAAAAGTATTTATTGGCTTATATTGTAATCATCTCTCTTATATTTTTAATAATAAGTTACCTGTTGAATTTACTGTTTCCTGGAGATTGTCATTCTCAACGCAATTGCTCTCATAAATATAAGTGTCGTTATTATTTTATGGTTCCCAAGCTTCTGCCCCTACTCTGTCAGTCTGTTCGCAGCAGTATCAGTTTTTTAGTGGAAACCGCAGTACCCTTTGCTGTTGGAAATATAATTGTTTCCATTCTTTATTATTTTGGACTGATACATAAGCTTTGTATTTTTACAGCACCTGTGTTTTGTAACTTTTTAAAACTACCAGCAGAATCAGCAGCTATATTTATTCTAAGTATTATAAAAAAAGATTTAGGGGCAGCCAGCCTTTTAGCCTTATTTTCCAATGGAGGTTTCACAGAACCCCAGATATTTATATGTACAGTAATGCTTACTTTATTTGTGCCCTGCCTGGCCTCAATGATTATTTTATTCAAACATGAAAAGAAAATCATTTGTATTTCTGTCTGGTTTTTGTGTATAATTATGTCACTAATCCTTGGGAAAATATTATCTATCTTGTTAATATTGCCATAATACAACCAAAGTGTTATGATGGTTGTATAAAATATATCACAGATGAAAGGGAGTTTTTACTATGTACGAAAGCTTAAAATTTGAGGTAAAAGATAAAATTGCATTTATTACGATTAACCGTCCTCAGGCAATGAATGCATTGAATATGGATGTTTTGAACGAACTTTATGCTGCATTTACTGAAGTTGAAACAAACAATGATATTTGTTCAGCTATTTTAACTGGTGAAGGAAAAGCCTTTGTAGCTGGAGCAGATATTGCCCAGATGCATTCTCTTGATGCCATTGAAGGCAGAAACATGATGATTTTAGGTCATAAGCTCATGAATTACATGGAAAGCATTGAAAAACCAATTATCGCTGCGGTAAATGGTTTTGCTCTTGGCGGAGGATGCGAACTTGCCATGGCTTGTGACATCCGAATTGCTTCAGAAAAAGCTAAATTTGGTCAGCCTGAAGTAAACCTTGGTATCATTCCTGGTTTTGGCGGAACACAGAGACTTCCAAGACTTGTTGGAAAAAGCATGGGAAAATATTTGATTATGACTGCAGAAATGATTACTGCTGACGAAGCTTACAGAATTGGCCTTGTTGAAAAAATGGTTCCACCGGAAGAACTGATGGCAACTGCAGAAAAAATTGCTAAAACGATTATGTCAAAAGCCCCTATAGCGATTGCAGCTGCAAAGACTGCCATAAATAATGGTTACGGTCTTGATATGAAAACTGCCAGTGCTATGGAAATTGAAGCCTTTACAGCTCCTTTTGCATCCCAGGATAAAACAGAAGGTATGAGTGCTTTCCTTGAAAAGAGAGAAGCAAAATTCCAGAAGAAATAGAACAGACAATAAAATCAGATAAATTAAAATGCTATGGATTTATTATGAAATCACATAGCATTTTTTATTGGAGTTGTGCCATATCTGCAACATCCCCTTAAAAATTTCTCTTGAAATTATGACTACCCGGTCATATAATATAAATATGACCAGCTGGTCACGTATGTAAATAGGAGGACAAAATGCCAAAACTCACATTTAACAACTTAAGTACGGACAAAAAACAAAGGATCTTTGATGCTGCGGTTTTAGAATTTTCATCTAAACCTTTCAAAGATGCATCCATCAACCAGATTATTAAAAAAGCACAAATACCTAAGGGTAGCTTTTACCAGTATTTTGAAGATAAAGAGGATCTCTATCTGTATATGATGAAAAGAATTGAGGCAGAAAAGCGGGATATCATTGAACATGCAGCCATCAATCGGGATGCAGATATCTTTGAAATTCTTACGGAGCAGATAAAAGTTTCTTTTCAATGGGCAATGCTCAGACCTGATTATGGACGCATTGGTATACTTATGTGGCGTGATGACAGCGAATTTCTCATAAAATTCCGTTCTAAAACCATTGAGACATTGAAAAAATATATAGACAGGGATAAGAAATCCGGTCTTATTAAGCAGGAAGCTGACTCGGATTTGATTTCTGATATGCTTATTACGCTCATTTTAAATGAAAGCTTCTTTGCTGGGCTTGATGAAGAAAAGTACTTTAGCAAACTTAAAGGAGTTATAGAAATATTAAAAAATGGAGTTACTATATCATGTGAATAAACTCTGTTTGCTGGCTTGGCCAATGAATGAATGGAGGTCTTTTTATGAAGCCATATGTATTAACTTTCCAGGAAATTGATAAAAACCAACTTCCTGTAGCAGGAGGAAAAGGCTCAAATCTTGGAGAACTGTCAAAGCTAAAAGGCATAAGGGTTCCCCCCGGATTTTGTGTTACAACTGAAGCCTATAAAAATGTTGTTAACAATAACCAGGAGTTGGACCCACTGATTAGTCAGTTGTATACTCTCAAAGCTGACGACAGAGAGAAAATCAGCAATATAAGCATGAAGATTCGTTCCATCATTGAGGGAATAGCCATCCCCCCAGACATGGAACAGGAACTTACAGAAATCCTTTCCATATATGGAGAAAATAATGCTTACGCTGTTCGTTCCAGCGCCACAGCAGAAGATTTGCCTACTGCATCTTTTGCGGGGCAACAGGACACCTTTTTAAACATTAAAGGAAAAGATGCTCTTATGCATCATATCAGTAAGTGCTGGGCCTCTCTTTTTACTGACCGTGCTGTAACTTATCGTATTCAAAATAAGTTTGACCATCGTAAAGTTTTTCTGGCTGTTGTTATTCAGAAAATGATTTTTCCAGAAGCATCTGGAATCATGTTTACTGCGGATCCTGTAACATCTAACAGAAAAGTATTATCAATCGATGCAAGTTTTGGACTTGGTGAGGCTTTAGTATCCGGTCTTGTTAATGCCGACATCTATAAAGTACGGGAACACACTATCCTCCACAAAAAGATATCCCATAAGAAACTGTCCATATACAGTTTACCCGGCGGAGGAACTGAAGAAAAAGAAATTGAAAGTCATAAACAGAATGCACAGACACTTAGCGACCACCAGATATTAAAACTTGAATACCTTGGAAGAAACATTGAAGCATATTTTGGTTGCCCTCAGGATATCGAATGGTGCCTTTATAAGGAAGAGTTTTACATTGTTCAAAGCCGTCCAATTACTACTTTATATCCGGTTCCTAAAGCCAATGACAAGGATAATCATGTTTACTTGTCCTTTGGGCACAGACAGATGATGACGGAAGCAATGAAGCCATTAGGACATTCCTTCTTTAACGCCTTTTTTGTTCTGGTCTCTGGCACGCCCATGACAGAAGCCGGGGATAGATTATTTATGGATGTTTCTCACGAAATGAAATCCCCTTTCATGAGTAAATCATTCTGCAAAAGTCTTGGTGTTGTTGATGTATTAATGCAGAAGGCTTTCCAGAATCTATTAACAAGAAAGGATTATGTTAAATCCCTTCATAAAGGAAAAACCATGATGTTGGAACCTGCAGTCTGGTTAAGCTGGGGTATTGATACATTTAAAACATACATGAAAAATGACCCTGGTGACATGGAAAAATTAATGGCACAATATGCAGCTGTTTTAGAAAATAAAGAGAACATTATGAAAAAGTTATCCGGGGATGAGTTGTTTCAATTCTTAGAGAAAGATTTTAAGGATATGAAAAATATGATCTTTAAAAGCTATCGATATTCTTTTGCTGGTGCCTATGCTTCCAGCTGGCTGAATAGAAATATTTTAAAATGGCTGGGAGAAAAAAATGTGGCTGATACTCTTGCCCAATCGGTTTCCAATAATGTGACCTCTGAAATGGGTCTGGCTCTTCTGGATGTGGCTGATGTGATTCGACAATATCCTGAAGTTCAGGAATGCCTTACCACTGCAAACAATGAAAATCTCTTTGAAGATCTGGATAAATTAAAGGGTGGAAAAGAATCAGCAAACGCAATTAAAGCCTTTTTAAGAAAATACGGCATGAGATGCTCTGCAGAAATTGATATAACCAGAACAAGATGGAATGAAAACCCTGCCATACTTATTCCAATCATTCTCAGTAATATAAAATCTTTTGAACCGGGTGCTCATACCTTAAAATTCCAGGAAGGACTAAATGAAGCCCTAAGAAAGGAAAAAGAAATTTTATTGAGACTTGAAAAGATATCCGGAGGAAAAAGCAAAATAAGGAAAACAAGGAAGATGATCAGTGTTTTACGTAATTTCGTTGGTTATCGTGAATACAATAAGTACATTATGGTATGGTATTTTTGGATTATTAAACAGGCCTTCATGCAAGAGGCTGATAGATTGGTGCAAAATCATACAATAAAAAACCGTGATGATATTCACTATTTAACTTATGATGAATTACGTCAAGTTATAAAAACAAATTCTGTAGATTATGAACAGATTAAAAGAAGAAAAGAAGACTATGAACTATTCTCTAAACTTACGCCCCCGCGACTGATAACATCAGATGGGGAAATCATATCCGGGGAATATGATACCGGAAATATTCCAAAAGGTGCCATAGCAGGTGTTCCCGTATCCTCGGGCACAGTAGAAGGCCGTGCAAGAGTTTTATTAAAGCTTGAAGATGCCCATATTGAAGAAGGGGATATTCTTGTTACCACATTTACTGATCCTAGCTGGACCCCGGTTTTTGTATCTATTAAGGGATTAGTAACTGAAGTTGGTGGAATGATGACCCATGGTGCCGTTGTAGCACGTGAATATGGTCTTCCTGCTATTGTAGGAATAGATAACGCTACAAAATTAATCAAAGACGGACAAAAAATCCGGATTAACGGTACAGAAGGCTATATTGAAATACTGGGATAAGGGCATTTATGCATTAAAATACCATGGAGTACTCCATGGTATTTTAATGTGATTTGATAGTATTATCTTAATTGAAATTTTTCTACCAGACTTTTTAGCATCTGTGCCTGTGCATTGAGTTCTTCGCTTGTAGCTGCACTTTCTTCTGCTGTTGCTGAGTTAGTCTGTACTACGGAAGCAATCTGATCAACCCCCTGGGTTACCTGATTTATTGAATCAGCCTGTTCCACAGATCCATCCGTGATTTTATTTATCTGTTCAGTGACTCCCCCTACCTTTTCCACAATGACTTCAAGAGATTTAGCTGTATCATCTGCAGTTTCCATACCATTTTTAACTGCTGACACAGCGCTTTCTATTAAGGCTGTTGTATTCTGAGCAGCCTCTGCCGACTTCTGAGCCAGATTACGTACTTCGTCTGCAACTACTGCGAACCCTTTCCCTGCCTGTCCCGCACGAGCGGCTTCAACAGCAGCATTTAAAGCCAGTATATTAGTCTGGAAAGCAATATCTTCTATTGTTTTTATTATTTTTCCAATTTCTCCGGAGGTTTCAGATATTTCATTCATAGCACGGACCATTTCCAACATATGATGGTTACCATTCTGAACCTCACTTCCAGTTTCTTTTGAAATCTGGTTTGCGAACTTTGAAATGTCAGCGTTGCCAGCCACCTTATCTGAAATCTCTGTAATAGTGGCTGATAATTCCTCGATACTGCTTGCCTGTTCCATAGTTCCCTGAGAAAGTGCCTGAGCGCCTGCCGACATTTGTTCAGCTCCTGCAGCCACCTGTTCCGCCGCCTGATTGATTTGGTCTAAAGTTTGATTCAGGTCATTAAATACGCTTTCCAATGACCGTTGTAATTGGGCAAAGTCGCCAGGATATGTTACCATAGATACCATGGTTAAATCACCATTGGCAATTCCCGCAAGCTGTCTTGCCAAATCTGAAATAATATCATTTAAGTCTTTTACGATCTTCCCGGTTGCCCCAGCTAATATACCGGTTTCATCACTGGTAGTTATTTCAGGTATATCAGACTTAAGATCTCCTTCAGCCAGTTGTGTTAAACGCTTTGTACAAGCCATAATCGGATTTGAAATTTTATTGGCTACTTTCAATGCTATCAATACTGATACAAGCATTGCAAGGGTTAATAAAATAACTGTAGCTATAACAGACTGCGTGGTTGCTGCCATAAAATCTTTCACCGGAGCTGTAATTCCTAAAGTCCAGCCTTCACGACTCTTTATTGGTTCATAAGCCAGAATCTGCTTTACTCCATGAATTTTATATGTATCAAAACCAGCCTTTCCTTCTTTCATTTTTACATGTAAGTCTGCCAGTTCCTGAAGGCTTTTATCTGTTTTAGCCATTTTTTCTATGTTTTCATTATTTTTAATGGCTTCTAAACTAACATCCGCTACCGTATCCCCTGAGTCATCAATAATGTACGCTTGAGAATTTTTGCTTATATTTATGGATGCCATAATGTCATTTAAAAAGGTTTCTTTAGGAACAAAATAAACAACACCTACTACTTTTGTTCCTGGAACCCCGGACTCCCAAAGAGGTGCAGCTATTATAACTGTAAGCTCTCCTGTTATTTTACTTACAATAGGCTTGGAAATAAAGGGACTCCCCTCCATGGCCACTTTAAAATATTCTCTATCGCTATAATCATTTCCATCAAAAATACTCTTACCACTACTATCCAGTATATTTCCTCGCTGAAATCCATAGGTTTTAGTTCTCTGATCAATAATACTTTTCTTGTCTGCAATGGGAGTTTCAGGCTTAGCCAGTCTGGCAATACTACCAGCTTCCGTTGCGATATTCTGATATGCAACCAGTTCTTTTGATACACGGTCAGATGCCAGACCAGCAGATTCCTTCATAATCTGTTCCAGCAAACTCATCGTACTGTTATAATTCAAAAATACAGAAGTTCCTCCAACTAGTATAAGAGAAACTGACACCAAAAGTATGATTGCCGTAAGTATTTTGCATTTTATGCTTTTCATAGGCTACCTCCAAACTTCAGTAAAAAATTTACTATCAATTAATATTCTTACAATAGCATAATCCAAACATTTCCACAACAAAATTCGACATTGTCTTCCATATTTTTTCAATATCCCGCATATAGGTTTTATTTATAAAAAAACGGTATAGCTTTACGCTATACCGCCTATTTACCATTAATAAATTATTTATTTATTAACTTATTCTTTTCTCCGTTTTTATCATCCTTCACCAGCTCTGCAAAAGAGGTTGCCATTCCGGCAATGCCCTGAATATCGGACGGGATAATAATTTTTGTTGCCCTTCCATCAGCAGCTGCTGCGAAAGCATCCATACTCTTAATAGCCAGAACTTCTTTACTAGGAGCGGATTCTACTAACATTTTAATTCCATCAGCCGTTGCCTGCTGAACCATACGAATTGCTTCTGCTTCACCTTCCGCTGCCCTGATAGCTGCCTGTTTTTTAGCCTCTGCATCTAAAATTACTGCCTGCTTTTGTGCTTCTGCTTCCAAAATAACAGATTCTTTGTGACCCTCTGCTATAAGAACCGCAGACTTCTTTTCACCTTCTGCACGAAGAATGGCTTCTCTTCTTTCTCTTTCTGCCCTCATCTGCTTTTCCATAGCTACCTGAATATCTTTTGGTGGAGTAATGTTCTTTACTTCCACACGATTAATCTTAATGCCCCATGCATCTGTTGCTTCATCTAGTACTAATCTGATTTTTCCGTTAATATGTTCACGGCTTGTAAGTGTTCCGTCAAGCTCAAGTTCACCAATGATGTTTCGAAGCGTGGTTGCTGTTAAATTTTCAATAGCAGCCATTGGATTTTCAACACCATAAGTATAAAGTTTAGGATCAGTAATCTGATAATATACAACCGTATCTATTTCCATGGTAACATTATCTTTTGTGATAACCGGCTGAGGCGGGAAATCAATAACATGCTCTTTTAAAGATACTTTTCTTGAAATCTTATCGATCAGAGGTATTTTAAAATGAAGTCCTACCTGCCATGTAGCACTGTATGCTCCCAGCCTTTCCACTACATACGCCCTTGCCTGGGGTACAACCCGAATATTGGTTACCAACAAAAAAATAATGATAATGATTAATAATAACCCTGCGATATAACTAAACATAATTTTCCTCCCTAATTTAAACCCTTAACCAGATTTTTATTTATTTTCTGTATGCTGCTCTGCAGGCGTAACCACCAATTTCACACCTTCAATTCTGCTTACAATGACCTTCGTGTTCTGATAAATTACAAGTTCTCTGTTTTCCGCAATAGCAGTCCACTCGTTTCCCTCTAGCTTTACCTGTCCCGTGGAAAAAGCCTCTATTTGTTTTGTGACAAATCCTATTTTTCCAATCAGGGCATCGGAATTTGTCTTTTCAACCCCAACATTCAGTTTTCTTTGTACGATTGGTCTTGTAAAATACAAAAGTACAACGGAAACGATAAAAAACAATGCAAACTGAACTCCCAGCGGAGCACCGATCATAGCTACTAATGCTGCGACTACAGCACCGCCGCAAAACCAAATCGTAGTAAGTCCCATAGTCAAAGCTTCTATAATTCCAAGCACTATAGCAACAATTACCCATATTAAAGGCCAGTTTCCTGCAATAAATTCTATCCCAAACATAACGTCATTTTTCCCCCTTCGATGCAGCATTTTACTTATTATACCATAACTACTCTAATAACTCCATCAAATATTTTCCAGATAGATGGGCTATCAGATTCTCATTTTCAGTAATCACTGCTTCTGCTAAATCCTTTTTACTTTCCTGAAGTTTTAATATTTTTTCTTCAATGGTATCTTCTGCAATAATCTTATATACCTGAAGATTTTTCTGCTGTCCTATTCTGTGAGCTCTGTCTGTTGCCTGGTTCTGCGCCGCAAAGTTCCACCATGGATCATAATGAATCACCACATCAGCAGCAGTCAGATTTAATCCTGTTCCTCCTGCCTTAAGAGAAATCAAAAATACTTTTACAGGGTCATCCTCATTGTCTTCTATTTCATTGGACTCATTATTAAATGCCTCCGCCAACTGTGCACGTTTTTCCTTTGTAGTGCTGCCAGTAAGCTTATAATATAGTATTTTGTTTTTTTTCAGTTCATATTCAATAATTTCCAACATGGATGTAAACTGTGAAAACACTAGCACTTTATGCTCTCCAGATACAGCTTCTTCTATTATTTCCATGCAGGCATCCAGCTTGCTGCTCCCCATCTTATACTCTTCATAACATAAGGAAGGATGACAGCATACTTGTCTTAACCTGGTTAATAGTGCCAGAATAGCGATCTTATTTGATTCAAACCCACCTTCTTTTATTTCTTTACCAATTTCCAGTTTAGCTCTTGCCAGATTTGCCTTATATAACTTTTGTTGTTCCCCTTCAAGCTTTGCATATATAACAGTTTCTGTTTTTTCTGGAAGTTCCTTCAATACATTTCGTTTTAAACGCCTTAACATAAAAGGAGCCACCTGTCTCCTGAGGGATTCCATTTTTTCTTCATCCCTGTCCCTAACTATGGCCATTTCATATTTTCTTTAAATTTATTGTATGAATACAGGTATTGAGGCATAAGGAAATCAAAGATACTCCAAAGCTCACTTAACCGATTTTCGATTGGAGTTCCAGTCAGTGCAAATCTTTGTATGCTTTTTATTAATTTAACTGCTTTGGCATTTTGCGTAGATGAATTCTTAATATACTGGGCTTCATCAATTATACAGAAATCAAACTGCATTTTCTGATAATGTTCCAAATCTCTTCTAAGCAAATCATAAGAGGTCAATAGTACGGTTTCCCTGCTGGCACTTTTTATAAGTTTTTTTCTTTCACTGGCAGTACCTATAACGGACAGTACGTTAATTTGTGAGGCAAATTTATAAATTTCTCTTTGCCAGTTTAAAACCAGTGAGGCCGGTGAAATAATTACAGCAAGGATTTGGATCTGATTTTCACTATTTATATCATTGCATAAACTATCACGCATCTCAGAATAAATCGTCTCACGTGCGTCTTCTAAAAGGGAAATCACCTGCAAGGTTTTTCCCAGACCCATTTCATCAGCCAGTATACCGCAAAATCCATATTTCGTCATGGTTTTGAGCCATTGAAAACCTTCCTTTTGATAATCTCTTAAAACACCCAGGAGACTTTCCGGAATAGGATGATCACTGTCCTCAATAGCACTCATCCCCCGTATAAGGCTTTTAAAATGGCCATCTCTGTCAAACTTTATACTCTTGGAATTTTTCAATGTACTGTTTAAAAGTAACGATTTATATTTTGGTAATTCAAAACTACCCTTTTCCAGATCACTTTTTATAATTCCGAAATCATCTACAAATGAAAGCAATTCAGCAAATTCATTGTTATTTAAGTCTACAAATCCTCCGTCTTTCATCCGGTAATATTTCTTTTTATGCCTGTAGTGTTCCAGCGCTCCCATAAGTTCTGCTATGGGGAACTGCTCTAAATCAAAATCCAGTTTTAATAAGTCACTTTCAAGTTTTACTCCAACAGATGCCTTCGGGAGAACTGCATTCCCTATCCTTCTGTATTTTTCGGTAGTGAAAACACTTCCTATTTTAGTAAGTCCTTTGGCAGCAACATGTACAAATTCATAAATTCTCTCATCATTCCCTGCAAAATATAAAATTCCGGATTTTCTTTCATATCCATCAAAATATTTAGTAAGTACTATTTTAGCCCTGTCTTCCAATATCAGATCTCTGACCGTTCTGGCCCCTTCAAGGGCTTTTTCCGTCTGCCCTCCTGCCCAGGTTTCAAAGACCTGCTCATTAGACATAATATCAAAAACCACCCCTTCTCCGTATTCACATAACAGTTTTGAAGTTATGGTATCATTACTTGGACAATCCAGATAAATTTTTATTCTGCCTTTATCTGGCATAAAGCTCTTAAGAATTTCTTCACCAGAAAAAATTTCTACATATTCTCGAATCTGCCCCATCACATTAGAAAAAAAAGAATTCATATCTTTTTCTGCCAGACATATTTTACCATCCCCTGCATTTAAAATTTCTATAAAACTTTTCATTTTCTCTGTAAATTCATTGTTTGTCTGCCAGAGTTCACAATCATCTGCAATATAAAGGTGCTCTTTTCCCACCATAAAGTCAAACTGGGGGCTTTTAACAAGATATTCTTTTAAAGAAGTCTGTTCAACAGAAATCTGTATTTTAGGGGTATATTCAATTATTTTATAAGAAGCTTCCCGTTTCTTTTTCCATGTATCTTTATCTTCGCTATAAGTATACCTTCCCTTCATATACTCATAACCTGTTATATTTATTTCCTGGTCTTTTAAAATATCTATCAGTATATCTAAGTTTTTAGGGCCTATTCTCATGTATCTTTTGGTATTATCATATCCAAAATTACTGTCATAATAGCTGTCACTCCGGTAGCTCTCAATTTCATTATATCTATCCATAATATAAGATACCAAGGGTTTAGACACATCATCAAACATGGATAGATGATGTGTCAGTGTAAGCTCTTTTCCATAAGATACGGTTTCTTCTCTGTACATATTTTCGCAAAAGTTCTTAATATTTTTAACTACATACTGCTTTTTTCTTCCTACGGTAAAGGACAGTTCAACTGTATTTCTGCCTATAGTAAGCTTTGGAATCAAGTGAGCAGGCTCCACTTGGTTTATGGTTGCCTCTACGTCTATTATATTTTTATGAGAGTACAGATCAATCAGTCGTAGAGCATTTCTGTCTGATAGAAGATTCCTGTTATTCCCTTTTTCCCCAAAGTTATTATTTGATTTCATTGTTGTCTTTCCTTTTTTATAATAATGAAAATTAAACATAATATTTACAAGCTCAATAAAAAAATTACTTATAAAACTTTATTATGCTATAAGTAATCTTTTTTATCATAAATTGTCAGCGTTTTTATAGGCCTCTAATATGTTTTTAACTCTCTATATAATTGTATAAATTGCGCTTCAATCTGACTATGGGGCACTTCATCTTCAGCAATGGAAATATGCATTTCAGGTTCCTTCTTAAAAAGCAGGTCTCCGTGCAGCAGCTTAAATTCATGATATAACATGCAACTGTCTATTTCCTTTATAATTGCAGCCTCTTCTTCATCTGGTGTTTCCACATCCAAGGCTTTTAAGACTGTAGCCTGTAATGCGTTTTCATAATCTTTATACGCATTTAACTGGATTTTTAGCGGTGTAATCACATCTCCTATATAGGCTTCTGATGCATCATGCAACAGGCAGTGAAGCTGGATTTTTTCTGAATGTCCCCGTTCTCTGGCCTCCAGTGCACAATTTATAGAATGCTGTGCTACAGAAAAAAATATCTTTAAATGCCCATTTGCCCTGCATATTAATGATAAGGCATGGGCCACATCTCCAATTGTTATATCTTGCTCTGCTGCTCGTGTTGGATTAAACTTTCTTTTATAATATGTAGTTACAAAACTCCTGTCAATATTTCCGTCAAACATGATAGATCCTCTTAGTTCCTTTTTTAAATTTACATTATATCATACCACATTTTCATAAAAAATAAAACAAGAACAACTATATTTTTTTTACTTCAGAAGCATTGTTATAAAACTATAACCCAGTTTTGCACCATATATAATGATTACTACTCCGCAAACTATATTAATAACCCTTAATACTTTGTCTGTAAGCTTTGTACTGAATAAGGATATAATCGCTGATATTCCAAGGAACCATCCACAGGAAGCAGAAGCCACACCTAAAATAAAGCTTAAGTCCTGCCCTGCTGGCAAAGTGGCTTTAAATGCCCCAAGCATCATACTTCCATCGATAAGGGCCTGAGGGTTAAACCAGGTTACGACACAAGCCGTAGATATAACTTTTAATATGGATACATTGACATTGGTACTATTATCAACGGTATCTTTAGATTTTACCAGACTCAACCCAATCATAATCACAATAATACTACCAATTAGAAGTACTGCCATTTCCAGTAATTCAGATTGTTTCATTATAGCTCCCACACCAAAAAAACAAGCCAGAGCCAATGTAACATCAAAAAATATTACAATCAGAGCAGTCAAAAAAACCCGGTGTTTTCTCTGGGTTAATGCCGTGTTAATAACAAACAGGTTCTGTAATCCTATAGGTGCAACGTATGCCAGCCCCATGGTTAATCCTTGCAAATAATAAATCATAAATACTCCTTTGTTTTCAGCTGATATACCAACCAAATTATTTTTTCTAATAATTAATATACCTTGATCTTCTAATTTTGTAACCATCCAACTATTGACTTTTTACCCAACCAAGCTTAAAGTGTTTTATATAAGCCAAAATAAGATAATTTATATATGCGAAAGGAAAGTTTGATGGAGGAATATGTAAATATTGACTGGAAACCCGATAAAACTTCCAGAGTACCTGTTTATAAACAGATTTCAGAATATATAAGTGGAAAAGTGTCTTGTGGAGACTGGCTGGTTGGCAGTAAACTTCCTTCACAGCGTAAACTTTCTGAAATATTCCAAGTAAACAGAAGTACTATTGTTACTGCCATGGAAGAATTAACTTCTTATGGTATGTTAGAAAGTGAACACGGAGGAGGCACAAAAATAGCCAGTAATACCTGGTCTCTTTTTATGTCTACTCCACCTGACTGGAATAAATATATTCATTCAGGGCCATTTAAATCTAATATGCAAACCATTCAAATCATTAATAAATTAGAGTTTGATGAAAAATATATCCGTTTAGGGACTGGTGAACTTTGTCCAGATTTGTTTCCCCATGCCCTTATGAACAAGGTCTTTAAAAAGCTGCCTTCGAAAATACCTTCCCTTAATTATCTGGGCCCTTTGGGGCTACCCGAGCTTCGAAGAAGTCTGCAGGAAAGAATGGCACTGAAAGGTATTGATGCGACGGATTCTTCTATTGTAATCACTTCCGGTTCATTGCAGGGATTGCAGCTGATATCGGTATGTATGTTAAAACCCGGTTCTACAGTATTTACGGAGGCCCCTACTTATTTAAAATCTCTACAGGTTTTCCAATCTGCAGGAATGCATTTATCTGGAATCCCCATGGATAAAAATGGCATGATGTACTGGCAGATAAATAAAGAAGTAAGCCAGTCCCTGCTATATACTATACCTACTCATCAGAATCCAACAGGCATTATTATGTCCGAAGAACGAAGGCGTGACTTATTCAATTTCTGTAGCGGGAACCGACTTCCCGTGATAGAGGATGATGCTTATGGAGACTTGTGGTTTGATAAAACTCCCCCAAACCTATTAAATCTATGGATAAAAACGGTATGATCTTATATTTGGGCACAGTATCCAAAACTCTGGCACCTGGTCTAAGAATTGGCTGGCTGGTGGGTCCTGAGTCAGTGGTGTATAGAGTTGGAGATGTAAAAATGCAGGTAGATTATGGGGCAAGCTCCGTATCTCAATGGGCTCTTACGGAATTCTTTGACAGTGGATATTATGATGATTATCTGACCTTTCTCCGTATAGAACTTAAAGCCCGCCGTGATCTTGCACTCTCTTTGCTGGACAAATACTTTAAAGACTTGGCTGATTGGAAGACCCCGGAAGGTGGCTTTTATGTATGGCTCAGATTTAAGAAACCAGTCTCTATGGACAAACTATTTCAAATGTCCTTAGAAAACAATATTTTATTAAATCCGGGAAATATCTATGATTTTTCAGATAATAATTCTTTGCGGTTATCTTACGCTTATGCAAAACCGGAAGATTTTTCTAAAGCTATTAAAATTTTAAGCGACTTAACTATTAAATGCCAAAAAAAATAGAAGATTATTCATAGTAAGATATATCTCCTGCTTACGCTATAATTGTATAAGCCAGAAAAAATAAATGATGGAACACTTTTTAAAGCTTATGTGTTCCATCATTTATTGAACTGTTTTTAGTTATGTTTTAACTCGCTGCCCTTTACTACAGTAGGGTCTGCATCAACTTTCTCCATCGTTTTTTTTTCTTGTTCCTCATCTTTTTTCTGGGTTAAATCTCCTCCAGGTTTTCCTTCTGTTATTTTCATAAAATCATCAATGAGCGGCTTCAACTCTGATAAATATTCCCCAAAACTTGTCATCATTTCCATTCGTTTTTCCTGAGAGCTGGGAAGCACAATTTTTTCGGGTAAAAATTCACCATCATAATATCTGGCTTTCCAGTTTCCGAAATCTTCAGGCTTTGCGTCCTCAATCCTGGGAATTTTCTGCATCCTGCAGTACACCATTTCTAAATTGTACTGCAGGCCTTTAATCGCATCTTTTGCCTCTTGTTTGGAAATTAAGCCTGTATTTAATTTTTCACATACAATCTGTGCCCTGCCTAAATGAGTCCGGTTATCAGAATAACTACTTTTTATCTTCTCTACTATCTGATCAGGATTCATCCCTTCATAGCCATTACTTTTCTTATAGAGTTCAATGATTTTCCTGTTAATGGTCTCGTCATCCTGAATGTTTAATACAGCCTTTAGTTGTTCATCTCTTTGATTAGCCACTTTTTCATATAACTCTTTGTTTAAGCTCTCGTTGGCCCTGAAATTTGGAAATGTCCTGTTATAAGCACCTTCAATAAAGTTAAATACTTCAGTTTCACTCATAGCACTGAAGTTCTTTTCCTGCACTTGTTTTTGCAAATCCTTCATTTTAGAATTTATGTTGCCAGTATTTGAAAGTTCAATGATATCTCCTCCGTTTTCCATGGCTTTCAAATTTAAACTTCCGGACTGAAAATACTCAGTAAACTTTTTTGCTGCTGTTTTATCAATCTTTGACACGCTGTTATGCAAATTAATGCATACCCCTGAAACGTTTGAAATTTCCATTATTTACACCCTTCCCCTTTATATATAAAATACACACTATTATTTACATCGGATAATCTAAAAATAAAGTAATATTTTACCTAAGAAAAGTATAAAATTTTCTTCTTGAAAAATAAGAAAGACTTTCTCAAACATGAGAAAGTCTTTCTATAAGCATTTATCTACGACTAAACCTTAATGTGCAGGTTTTGGTAATCGTGCCCCGATAATATTCATCAAATCATCTGTGCATCTTAACAACTGTGTAAATGCAGCATCTTTTACTATAACGAATTTTGGATCTACTGGTTCTAAAGTACCTCCAAACACTTCTCCAATTTCTGCATACTTATACCTTGGAAGAAGGTCATCCATTTCATCAGAAATGTCAATAGTATCATCAAATCCAAAGTCGACTTCATACACATGTGCAATTTCAGCAGCAATTTCCCAGTTTGTCAGGTCAACTCCTTCAAAAATAGTCCCCTCAACTGGCATTAGTCTTCTTTCAGTGTTGGTAAATGTACCGTCTTCGCTTGTAAATCCTGTACCAGGAATAATTACATCTGCTTTAGCAGCAGTAGCAGTCATATAAATATCACTAACCATTAAGAATTCAAGCCCGCTTAAATCCACATCTGGATCTTCTCCGAAAATCAGCAATGCCTTAACACCTTCCATGGCTTCAGCTCCAGCTTTAATTCCCAGATCGACAATACCCTGAGAGTTGTTCTTAGCTTTTACCTGAAGTATACCATCTCTAGGCGTACCAATGTGGCCTGAAAGCAGTGCAATATCAGCAAGGAGTGTTGCTGCTTCCGTTGTTACTAAATTCTGCTGGAACACAATCATAGCTTTTTTTGCTTTACCATACATTGCAGCAACCTCTGCCACATCTTCCGGAACCTTTACATCCTTCAAATCCTTTGAAAAAGCATCAAATCCTTCAATTGCTGAGGCCTTCCCCATATCCAGAAGAGCTTTTGCTATACCCTTCAAAGTATCAGTATTGTTTTCCGTGTATAAAACTTTTTCAGCGAAATCAAATCCATGCTGTTCATATTCTGCAGGATTAATTAATACAACCTTGGCACCATTCTTAGCAGCCTGCCTGATCTTTAACTGGATAACAGGGTTAAGCACCGTATCAAATCCAGCCACCAGAATTACATCCGTTGACAGCAGTTCATTAATTGTATTCGGAGATGCATCATGTCCGATTACTGGTGCAATACCACTGGCTCTGTTATTAAAGCATAAAGTTTTAGCTCCCATAACTTTTGCCATCTTCTTTATGGCATAAGCTTCTTCATTTGTATATCTGTCTGAAATAGCCACTGCAACTGCATCACTTCCATACCTTGCAGCTATGGCCTGTGTTTTCTTTGCAATCAGAACCATAGCCTCATGGTAATCCGTTTCAACAAAGCCTTCTCCCTCTTTTATCATCGGTTCAAGAAGCTTATCTTCAAGCATTGTACAGTCAAAGCCCCATTTACCTTTACCGCAGGCAAGACCTTCATTTACTATGCCTTCCTTGCATGGGTTTGCTTTAACCAGTAAATCACCATATGTTTCGAAATCCAAAGTGCAACCCACTGAGCAATATGCACAGGTAGTTTCAGTGCATTCTGTATCAAGAGGTACAGCTTTGGTTATGGTAGTTCTTTCCTGTAATGCTCCGGTTGGACAAACGCTTACACACTGTCCGCAGGATACACAACCAGATTCAACAAGAGGCTTTTCAAGAGTAGGTTTAATCACCGTATCAAACCCTCTATGTACCAGTCCTAAAGCTCCAACACCCATCACTTCATCACAGGCTCTTACACATAGCCCGCAAAGAATACATTTATTCGGATCTCTTAAAATAAATGGATGGTCATCTTCAAAGTCAATTTTGTTTTTATCGCCTGCAAATCTTTCAGGATGAACATCATACCTGTTGGCGAAATCAATCAGTTTACACTCAAAATAATCATGACATCCGCACTCAAGACATCTGGAAGCATCGGCAATTGCCTGTTCTTCATCATAACCAAAAACAACTTCAGTAAAATTATCTTTTCTTTCATCCGCTTCAAGCTGTTCCATAGCCGGTCTGCAAAGTCGTTCTCTGTCTTCGAAAGTCTTTTCGTTTATGTCATCTCTTTCAACAACAAAAGGTTTCACATATTGAACGGATTCCCCATTTAAATAGGCATCTATTACAACCGCTGCCTTTCTTGCATCTGCAATAGCTTCAATAGCAATGGAGATTTTGTCATTTCCACAGTCCCCTCCTGCAAACACACCCTCCATGCTGGTCATGAAAGTATCCTTATCGTATGCAATAGCACTTTTTCTTGTCTTATCTACATTAAACGGAGCAGCATCTACCGCCTGACCAATAGCAAGAATTGCCGTATCTATATCAAGCGTTTCTGTTTTTCCTTCTACCGGCTTCGGAGCTCTTCGTCCTGATGCATCAGGTTCACCAAGTTCCATAACCTGAAGAATCACCTGTTTTACCCTGCCATCTTCTCCTGCTACAAACTCAATTGGATTTGTCAGATTCTTAAAGATTACGCCTTCTTCTTCCCCTTCAATGATTTCAATTCTGTCTGCAGGCATTTCATCTTTTGTTCTTCTGTAAATGTTGTAAACTTTCTTTGCACCAAGCCTTACAGCAGTTCTGCAGGCATCCATAGCCGTATTACCGCCGCCAACGATTGCCACACTGTCTCCCAGTCTGATTTCTTCATTTCTAACAACTTTCCTTAAGAAATCAATTCCGCCAATTACTCCAGGTAAATCTTCACCTTTACAGCCTACTCCGGTTGAAACCCATGCACCTATACCAAGTAGTACGGCATCATAGTCTGATCTGATTGTTTCAAATGGAATATCCACGCCAACCTTAGTGTCTGTAATCATGTCAACGCCCATCTTTTCAATCATGAAAATTTCTTCATCCAGCACTTCTTTGGGAAGCCGGTACTCTGGGATTCCATAACGAAGCATACCACCCATTTTAGGCATTGCTTCATAAATTGTCACTTCATGTCCCTGCTGTCTTAAGAAATAAGCAGCTGATAGTCCCATAGGACCTCCACCAATAATGGCCACGCTTTTTCCTGTTTCAGGGGCAATCTCCGGCATAAACGGATCTTCAGAAGACATATCCTGATCTGCCGCAAACCTCTTCAGCCACTGAATGGAGATAGCATTTTCCGGACCATCAATAAGTTTTCTTCTGCAGTTATCCTCACAAGGATGAGGACATACTCTTCCGATAGCACCTGGCAAAGGTATATTATTTTTAATTAGCTCAATAGCTGCCTCAAATTCCCCGTTGGCAATCAGCCCTACATATCCCTGACAGTCTGTTCCGGCAGGACATGCAAGTGCGCATGGTGGTCTGCAGTCTCCTACGTGATTTGAAATAAGTAATTCCAGATTGGTTTTTCTTGATTCCAGTACTCTTTCAGAATTTGTTCTGATAACCATATTCGGTGCAATTTCAGTTGCACAAGCCTTGACCAGTTTAGGATTTCCCTCCACCTCACAAACACAAAGCCCGCATGAGCCATAAATTTCCGTTCTTTCATCATAACATAGAGTTGGAATAAAAATATCGTTTTCCTTGGCAACTTCTAAAATAGTCTGCCCAGGAACGGCATAAACTTCTTTTCCATCAATGTTCAGTCTAAACTTTTTCATATCTTTCTCCCCCTCTCTTAGTTTTTCTCTATAGCACCAAATTTACATGTTTCAAGGCACTTTCCACATTTAATGCATTTATCCTGATCAATAACGTGTTTGCTTTTCACTTCACCTGAAATGGCCTCTACAGGACATTTTTTCGAACATAAAGTACAACCCTTACACTCATCTGTAATGGTAAATGTAAGTAATGCCTTACAGGATTTAGCAGTACATTTCTTATTGTAAATATGGTCTTCATATTCATTCCTGAAGTATCTGATTGTTGTCAGTACAGGATTTGGTGCTGTCTGGCCAAGTCCGCATAAAGAACCGTCTTTAATTTTATAAGCCAGCTCTTCCAAGAGTTCAATATCTCCATCTTTCCCCTGGCCGGCAGTAATCCTTTCAAGGATTTCAAGCATTCGCTTTGTTCCCACACGACAGTAATTACATTTACCACAGGATTCTTTCCTTGTAAAATCCAGAAAATATCTTGCCATGTCCACCATACAGGTTTCTTCATCCATTACAATCATACCGCCAGATCCCACAATAGCCCCAGTTTTATTAATATCTTCATATGTTACAGGAGTATCAATCAGTTCTGCTGGTATACATCCCCGGAAGGGCCTCCCATCTGAACCGCCTTGAACTGCTTATCCTTTTTGATACCTTCTCCAATACCGAATATAACGTCTTTAAGCGGCAAACCCATAGGTACTTCTACAAGTCCACCCTTTTTTATCTTACCTGCCAGAGCAAATACCTTGGTACCTTTGCTCTGCTCTGTTCCCATAGATCCAAATGCTGCACCGCCGTTTACTATAATCCACGCAACATTTGCAAAAGTCTCTACGTTATTAATATTTGTTGGCTGTTGCCAGTATCCTTTTTGTGCAGGGAAAGGAGGCTTTAATCTAGGCATTCCTCTTTCACCTTCAAGGGAAGCAATCAATGCAGTTTCTTCACCACAGACAAAGGCTCCTGCACCCGCTTTAATTCTTATATCAAAGTCATAACCGCTTCCAAAAATGTTTTTACCCAGATAGCCCTTTTCCCGGGCCTGGGACATGGCAATTTCCAATCTATGTATAGCAAGTGGATATTCTGCACGACAATAGATGATACCCTCTGTAGCACCCATAGCAAATCCACCAATAATCATACCTTCAATGAGTGAATGCGGATCTCCTTCCAGAACAGATCTGTCCATAAATGCACCTGGATCTCCTTCATCGGCATTGCACACTATATATTTATTTTTTCCTGGATTACCTTTAGCTGCATTCCATTTAAACCATGTAGGAAATCCAGCACCACCTCTTCCTCTGAGCCCAGATATTTTTATTTCTTCAATTACTTCTTCCGGCTTCATGGAAGTAACAACCTTCCTGGTTGCTTCATATCCGCCTACTGCAAGATATTCTTCTATATTTTCAGGATCAATTAATCCACAATTTCTTAGAACGACTCTTTTCTGCTTATCAATAAACTGATTGTCTACATCTGAAATTGTATACTCTAAAGCCGGCTTTCCTCCTAGCAAGTGCTTTTCTACAATTTCACCAACAATTTCAGGCTGAACCTTTACGTATCTTGTCATGTTTCCATTGTCATCATAAACATCAACAATAGGTTCCAAGTAGCAAGTACCAACACAACCCGTGATTCCTACTTTAATATTTAAATTCTTATCAGCAATCTGCCTTTCGAATTCATCAGCTGTTTTTTTAGCTCCTGTAGCTACACCACAGCTTCCCTGTCCAACTATTACCTTCATCGTTAAATCCTCCTATGCCCTTGCCTGGATATCCGCAAGAACTTTTTTTACACTGTCCTTTGTCAGGTTACCATAGGTTTCATCCCCATCGGCACTCTTAACCATCATAACAGGTGCAAGTGAGCAGCAGCCTAAACATGCCACATTATTTAAAGTAAACAACCCATCTTCGGTTGTTTCTCCATCGTGAATGTTTAAGTATTCACAAATTGCTTCCTCTATTAGATCTGCACCATTTACATGACATGCTGTACCCTTGCAAAGCATAATTAAATACTTACCAATTGGCTGCAGCCTGAACTGTGCATAGAATGTCGCAACCCCATAAATTTTGGCTGGCTTTATTCCAGTCTGCTGTGAGATATAATTGATTGCATCTATGGATAAATATCCGTAAATGTCCTGTGCTTTCTGCAAGATTGTTATCAAGCTTCCTGGCACTTTACCATACTTCTCCAACACGGGAGCTAACTCCTTAAAGTCGGCAGTATAGTTTTGGTCTTGTGAACCACACTTTTCACACATAATAACCCTCCTATTTAATATTGCAATATCAATAACTAGTTTTAACTAATTATAATTAAAAAAAGGCCTTATAGCAATACGAAGTCACTCTTTAGAATTTTCCAATTTCAACTCCTCCGGAGTATCTTTTTTAGTAAAAATACTTTTAAAGTCAACTTCCATTATAAGAATACCTGCCATCATCAGCGCTGCTCCTAAATATCCTCTTGGCAGTAATACTTCCCCTGCAAAAAGGAAGGCAGCTATAGCCGCAAACACAGGTTCAATAGCAAAAATTACCCCCACGTGGGTGGCTGATGTATACTGCTGGGCCACAACCTGGACAATAAAGGCAACCCCTGTGCAAAATACAGAAAGAAACAACATAGATTCCCATACCCCCGGGCTGCTTGGCAATACGGGTTTTTCCAGCAGTAAAGCTAAAACAAGCATATATAAACCTGTAAACCCTAACTGATAAACCCCCAGCTGAAAAGCATTAACTTCTTCCTTATGTACTGCTTTGTCAGTAATGACTAAATCTACAGCATAGGCAAAAGCACCCATGATACAGAGTATATCCCCCAGAGCTGGTTTAAACTGCCCATTTAAAGTCATTAATCCGATTCCAACGAGACATAAAATAAATACCAGAATTAATTTTTTATTCGGTGCTTCTTTTTTAATGAAAAATGTCAGAATTGGGGTAATAACTACTGTTAAAGCACACAAAAATCCAGCATTGGATAAAGTGGTATACATAACCCATAGGTTGCCCCAATATAAACTACTGTTAAAGCAAGCCCAATCAATGCGCTATATTTTATCGTATGTTTATTTACTGTTTTCATCTTTGGAAAAACCAATATAATGGCTGCAAAAAATGCAATCAAGAATCTATAGGCATTTAATGTTAGCGGGCCTATTTCTTTCAGACAGATATCCATCATTAAATAGGATACACCCCAGCATAACGTAACCAACATTAACATCGAATCTGCTTTTACCTGCTTTGACATTTACATCATTCCTCCTAAATCTGTGCTATAAAAAGTTCAAGTGCTAAATTTTGTTCAAGTATTCCAGTCTTGATATTCCGGTCTATTTCATAAACCTTTGTCAATATTTTTCTCAGATTGTTAACAGAATATCTGCCAGCAAAAGACATGGCTTTTTTAATTCTGAATTCATGAATTTTCAATATTCCCTGTATCTGTTTCTGATTTTTTCCTTCTTCCAGCATTTCCTTTACTTCTAAAATAGTTTCAAACTGAGAAGCAATTAATGAAAGAATCATATACAGATTCTCCCCTGCGCTTAACAGGGCATTAAGTAAAATGTAAGCCTCATCTTTTCTTCCTATGCTGATGGCATCAAGCATAGCAAATACGCTGGTTTCAAGATTTCCTGAAACGGTAGCCAATACATCTGACAGTAAGATTTCCTGCCCTTCACTATAGGCAATTATTTTCCGAATATCATTTTCAAGATTGTATAATGTATAATCAGCTTCCTTATGAAAATACCCGGTATTTTGTATAAATTCATTAATAATGGATGGCTTTGTTACTTTTCCCGCTGACCTGAATCTCTTTTCCACAAAGGACTTTAGTGCTTTTTCATTTAAAGCCTCAAACTCATAAGTCTGTCCATTATCATTGATTGATTTAAAAAGTTTTTTTCTTTTGTCTGCGCTGTTTCCCGTAAAAATCAATATACAGCTTTCTGGAATACCTTTTACATATTCAGCCAGTTCTGCTTCCTGACTTTCAGTAAAGCCTTTCATTTTTACTCCTTCCAGCAAAGGAAAGTTTTTAACGATCACTACCCTTTTTTCGGACATCATCGTAAAAGTTTCGCAGGCTTCTTTTATAGTATCCACGCTGATTTTTTCTTCTTCCAGCACAGATAAATCCAGCTCCTTACATGCAGGATTAATATATTTATCAATAATCTGCTCACAAGACCAGCTGACTAAATACTGTTCTCGTCCAAAAAGTGCAGCCACTGGCCCCACCTTATCTGATTTCAAGTCTTTAGATATAGTTTGAAATGCATGTTCTTTTTCTGTCTGTTTATATTGATATGCCATTGAGAACTCCCAGAATATATTTAATTTATAATGAAATGGTCATATAAAATAATAAATTTTTATGTCTATTATATCATTTTTTTATGCTGAATCATAGTATGTATTTTAATATTAGAACCTTTACTTATCTCTATGCCCACAGCTCCATCTGTATCATTTCTATAGACCCCTGCACACGCTGCTTTAAGTTTTGTAAAGTCTTCTCATTAGGATGTCCATAGGTGTTTTTTCCTACTTGTATAACTGCAATGTGAGGTCTGACCGCTTGCAGGAATGCTGCAGAACTTCCGTATCTGCTTCCATGGTGGGCAACTTTCAGTACATCTGCTTTCAGGTTGTTAACAGAATTGCTTTCTATTATTTGTTTTTCCCCTGTTGTATCTATGTCTCCAGTCATGATGACAGAAACACCTTCCAGGGTTATTTTCATTACTAAACATCCGGCATTTTCATCTCTTTGATTGCTTAAAAACTCTGAATATTCTTCCATGGTCTTTTTCTCAGGAAATAAGATTTGTATTTTAAGGCTTTTCCCAATTTTGAGATTCTGCCCTTTTGTCAGATAGACAAAATCTTTTTCTGCTATACCTGATTTTTCTTTTATCCGATCAGCGATTAACTTGTTTCCTTCGTATACCCCCAACTTTTTAACTGGAAGTTCTCTGGCTAATGTATAAAGCCCTCCCACGTGATCCGTATGTAAATGTGTTACAATAGCAAAATCAATTTGCTTTATACCATTTTTTAATAGATAAGGAAGAAGCACTTTTTTGCCCACATCATACTGACTGCTGCCTCCACTGTCTATGAGAACAGTCTTTCCTTCCTTGGTTTTAATTAATAAACAATCTCCCTGTCCAACATCAACGAAGGTAAGCTGAACCTGTTCAAATCCATCTTTTAAAGCGTTACTAAAAACAAGGGCGATAAACACTATTACCATAAGAATCTTAATAATATTCTTATAATGCTTTCTCTGCCACATAATTCTGAATGCTTCTGATGATATAAAAAATAATATACAATAATATAAAATCATTGCCCATAAAGGTGGACTCACAGTATATTTATATGAGACTTTATCAATAAAAGACAAATCATTTATAAAAAGCAGCAGCTTTGAGAAAAACTCTATTAAAATTCCTGTTATCTGAAAAATACTTCTGAGGAAATCATAAAAACCCCAAAATTCAGGTATAATCATGGCAATAGTTGAAAGGAACAATAATAAAATGCCTAATGGAATTAGTATTCCTGATACAAAAATTACTGGTATATTTGCTATAAAAGAGCTGAATGAAAAATAATTAAAGGCAAATGCTGAGATTGGTGCCATGCCTGCCTGAATGGATAATACCCCTGCCACACTTTTATTACATATTCTTTCTGCCGCTGGGATAATAACAGCCAAAGAAAATATAGCCAGAAATGATAACTGAAATCCCAGATTTAAAAGGGACATTGGGTTAAAAAACAGCATGACTGCCATAGTAACTGCACCAGATGTAAACATATCATATCTGCAATACATATACTTTGAAATAATATGTAAAATAATCATTATGAGCGCTCTCATAACAGTAGGTGAAAAATTAGCTAAAGATGCATAAAAAAACAGCACAAAAATAATTATTGTGTAGAATCTCAGATTGCGCTTCCCCCCCAGCAAAGCATTCATACATGCATATAAACACCCTACGTGAAGACCACTTACGGATAAAACGTGACAGATTCCATTCTTCTGAAAAGTTTCATAAAGTTCTTCTTCTACACCGCTGTTATCTCCAAACAGCATGCCCATTAACAGTCCAGCGATTTTGTCCTCCAATATACCAGATATATTGCACTTAAAAATATATTTAATCCTGGATATGTAATTTAAATAATAATTGTATCTCTTATCAGAGACCTGGATATTCTCAGGTTTTACTGACATAAGTACTGCAATCTTCTTTGTCTTTAAATACATTTTGTAATCAAAGGTTTTTGGGTTCCTCCGTGGTGTTGGCAGTTCAATAAAGCCGGCAGTTTGTACCATTTTCCCCTGATATTTATAATATTCCGGACACTCACCATATATGTTGACCAATATACGTTCTTCTTCACTTAGTTTTCCTGTTCCTTCAAGATTCCGTACCAGAACAATCATTTTATGATTCTCCTCGTCCTTCTCAGTAATGGAAATTACTTTCCCTCTGATTTGCAAATATTCTCCCTGATTTTTTTCTAATACACCTTCTTGATGCATCTGATAGCTAAATTGTATTGCTCCCGATATTCCCAATATAATTGCAATAAAATACAGACATAGTTGTCTTTTATTCAATCTAAGTCTGTTATTCCTGTAAAAATACGCAGAAACTATTATGGTACCTGTAGCACAGACTCCCATAATAAAAAGCATACCATTATTTAATTTTAAAAAAAATTCTACTGTAATGCCTGATACGTAAGCACCACAAAGAAAAGCTACTGGCCTTCTCAAAGTTTAACCTCCAAGTAAAAGCCATTATTTATAATCCCAACATTATTTTACCATATTTTTACATATAGTCAATGGTAGAATTTTTTTCAATTTTTTATAGCAGGAATAGTCCTATGACCAAGCCCCACTACAACTTCATTTAAATACATCATTCCAATACTCATAAATATACAAACTGTAACATGCTCGTCACTTCTGCATATGGCTATTTTTCCTCCGCCATTCAGTCCCACAGCCTTGGCAATAATTTGTGCCTGTGCTTCTCTTGCAGCTCCTGCAACAGCACCGTCCTGTACATGCTCTTCTTTTATAATCCCTGATTTTCTTGCTATAAATATCGCTCTTTCTATAACAATATGTGTAGCATTTATAATATCACCACCAATATCTACAGCGGCAGCCTTAATATTCTTTTGAGCCAGTTCTTCAATCATTTTTTCTTCTTCTGTACGGTTTGGCGTAATAGCTAATGCTATAGCAGCCCTGGCAACGTCTACACTGTCATACATTTTCTTCTCCTCCTCATCTAAACCTATTTTATATATTGCCATAAATATATTATAATGTCAGCAAAAATGGCAAAAATCTTATTTAAGAATTATAAACAAATTCTTAAAAATGCCCCTGAACATATTAATTCTTTTGCCTTTTATCCTATCTATGCTATAATATAATAGAGTTTTTGTATGTAAGGCAGGTGATATTTTGTCAGACGAATCTAAAAATAACAATGAAACCAATGAAGATAAATTACGAAAAATAGATGAATTCTTTAATCAATTTGAAGAAAAAACCAATGATGGTTCTGCAAATATTGAAGAGTTCCTTTCAAAATTTAACGAAATGGAAAAACAACAACAAGCAGAGAAAGCAGAGATTGAGGCCAGACGGCAAACCCGGATGGACAGGCTGAACGAAAAAAAATCTAAAAAGAAAAAGAGTTTCCGTTTAGTCGTAAGACCTCATCCGATGTAAATAATGAGGAAAACATAATGGAAAAAATACAGGTGTTAAAAAAACGAAACATAAACATAGACTGAATCTTAAAAAGTTTTTTTTGTTTTTAGCCGGATTATGTTTATTAGGTACGATTGTTTTAGGTGTTCTAACAGTTACAATCATTATTGATGCCCCTAAAATTAATCCCAACAACATTTATTCCCTACTGAGTGAAAGTTCCACACTGTATGATGATCAGGGAAAAGTCATCGATAACCTGACGTCATTTTCTGCAGAGGGTACCAGAACAAATGTTGAGTACAGTGAACTACCAAAGAACTTGGTAGATGCCTTTGTAGCTCTTGAAGATAAAACCTTCTGGGACCATCATGGCTTTAACTTTGTTCGTATAATCGGAGCTATTAAAGATAGTTTCACTACAGGGAAAATAAGCGGAACCAGTACTATTACACAACAGCTGGCAAGAAATTTGTACTTATCGGAGACAAAGTCAGAACGTACTTTGACACGAAAAATTAAAGAAGCCTATTACACCATATTATTAGAGAAGCACTTAACTAAGGAAGAGATTATTGAAGCATACCTTAATACAATATATCTGGGATATAATTCTTATGGAGTTCAGGCAGCTTCACAGGCCTATTTTGGAAAAGATGTAAGCGATCTGGATTTATTAGAATGCGCTGCTCTGGCATCACTGCCACAGGCACCAGATTCCTATGCACTTATAAAGAAAATATATCCTGAAAACATTGCTAATCCTAATGACAAGGATATTCTGCTTAAAGGCGATGTCTTTTACTATGTATACAATGACATATCGGAAAACAGACGAGAAACTTGTCTGGATCTTATGAAAGAACAGGATCGTATTTCAGATTCCGAACTTTCAGATGCCTTAGCGGAAAATCTGAAAGACCACCTGAAACCAAATCCAAGTTCAGGATCAGATATTTCTTCTTATTTTGCGGATTATGTTGTTAAGCAGGTAGTAGATTCTCTTGTTAATGAATCCGGTAAATCAGAAGAAGAAGCAAACCAGATGATTTATACAGGCGGTCTGCAGATTTATACCACCATGAATTCCGATATGCAGAAAATTGCAGAAAATGAATTCTCTAAAAACAGCAATTTCCCAGGAGTTGCCCATCTAAAAAAGGATAACAGCGGAAATATCATAAATGATGCAAGAAACATCCTGCTGTACAATTATAATAATTATATTAAGCCAGATGGCAGTTTTGTACTTAATTCAGATGAATATAAAAGAAATTCAGATGGGTCTTTAACCATATATAAAGGCAAACGATTAATTATCTGTAACATAGAAGCTCAGGGAAAGACAGATCATAGCCTGCAGTTTAAAAATATGTACACTATTGACGACGGAGTATTTTATATTATAAAAGGTGGCGTTGTATCCATTCCTTCCAAATATAAAACCAGAGATGAGGACGGTAATCTGGTTATCTCCAGTAAATTATTCGAAGAAATGCCAAAGGTGTTTAAATCCACATCAAAGGGTTTAGTTATATCCAGCGACTACAATTCCCTAGGAGAAAAAGTGGTGCAGCCTCAGTCAGCAATGGTTATATCCGATCCATCCAATGGAGCGATTAAAGCTATGGTAGGAGGGCGAAATAATCTTGGAAGACTACTGTTTAACAGAGCAACAACCGGCACCAGACAGCCTGGATCTTCTATTAAACCTATATCCGTTTATGGGCCTGCTCTTCAGGCTTCTGCCGATGCAGTAAAAAACGGTACAACTATGAAGTTCAGTGATAGTGTGGGGGTTTCGAAACTATTTGGCGATTATTTCACAGCCGCCAGTGTTATCGATGATTCTCCACTTATGATTCAGGGTAAGCAGTGGCCGAAGAACTGGTATTCCGGTTACAAAGGTTTATGTACATTAAGGACTTCTATAGAGCAATCTATAAACGTCAATGCAGTAAGGATATTCCAGCAGCTCGGTGTTCAAAAAAGTCTGGCCTTCCTTAAGAATGTCGGCATTTCCACGGTGGTAGAATCTGGAGGTGCCAATGACTTAAATGCAGCAGCACTGGCCCTTGGTGGTATGACAAAGGGTATTTCTCCTCTTGAAATGTCAGCTGCTTACAGCACTTTTGTAAACGATGGTAAATACTCAGAACCAATGGCCTTCACAAAGGTTACCAATAACAAAGGTGAAGTTCTGATAGAAAATTCTCCAAAGACCAAGCAGGTCATGGATCCAGGTGTAGCCTTTATCATGCGTGATCTTCTGCAAAGTGTTGTAACCCATGGTATTGGTTCCAAAGCTGCTATTTCAAATCAGCCTGTTGGCGGTAAAACCGGTACTACAACGGATAATTACGATGCCTGGTTTGTTGGATTTACTCCTCAGTATTCTGCTGCATTGTGGATTGGTAATGATGTGAACATTGAGCTCAGTCAGGGAAGTGCAGCTGCTGCGAAACTCTGGAGCAATATCATGGGTAAGGTATGTGCACATATTCCAAGAGGAACATATCACTCCAAACCAAGCAATGTAATCAGTGTTACAATTGATACAAAGAGTGGCAAGTTACCTTCTTCCCTGAGTTCACTGGATCCTAGGGGTACGGTAAGGTCGGAATATTTCATTAAGGGAACTGAGCCGAAATCTACAGATAACGTTCATACTTATGTAACAGTATGCTCAGACACAGGATATCTGGCAACACCATCCTGTCCTTCAACCAGAAAAGTAGTAGGAGTTAAACGTCCTTATACAGTTAATCCAGTTGTAGGTGATATTAGTTATGAAGTACCTCATAGCTATTGCCCTGTTCATAATCCGGATCCTTCGAAATACCCGGTAAGTTCCAGTGGCAAGAACTACAACTTTAACGGTGGTCAGCCATCGCAGGATAATCCGGATTCAAACGGTACAATACCTGACAACACAGGCAATAATGGTAATAATCCGGATGGCACTACCACACCACCTGCAAATAATACCTCTCCAGGAAACGGTAATGGAAATAATGGTAATGGTAATGGTAATGGCAACGGAAATACCGATGAAAATGGAAACAGCACAGTTCCAGACTGGTTGATTCCTCATTAAAAAATACAATCAAAAACGAGTCTTTATTTTAAAAGACTCGTTTTTTATATAATTATTATTTCACTTTAACAATTAGTATATCAACTGAACCTATTACCTGCAGTCATAAATAACAGGTAAGCTTCTGATTTTAGCATCAGAAATTGAATTCATAACTTCATAACAGTGATTCTGCAGGAAATTATCTGTACCTCTTACAATTTCCTGTCTGTTTAATTCTTCTCTGATTTTAATACATATATCTTCAATGAGTTCCAGCTTCTTCAGAGTATTCTCTGGGACATCAGGAATCAATATGAGTTGTTCAGACATTTCTTTTACATCTCTAAGATTTTCAAGATTAATCATACCTCTGAACATCCATTTATAAAAGGGCATATACTTCCTGTTTAATAGATAAACGGCTGAAACTGCAGCCTTTATAAATTCGCTGCAAGCCAGATAAGCAGCAGCAAATTCCCCTCTCTTCATACAGCGGCCATAATTATACTGCCCTGCCTGAGACATCACTGCCATTCTGGCAACAATTTTCTTCAGGAATATATCTTTTGGATAAAAGTTCAATAACTCATTTCTAATAACTGAAAACTGTCCTAATGGATCTTCAAAGACTTTTCCATTTACTGCTGTACATAAACTGGTTTCAGGAATAAGCATCCACTCAACATTATTTTGAGGAGTTCCAGAGCAGCCAGTGTATTTTTTATAAAATTCATTTATACTGAATACTCCAACTCGTCCTTTCCCCTCAAAGGTTTCCATTCGATATTTGTTTTCAAAAGTTTTAGGTAGATTTTCGTATGCTTTCTGCATCTGAGTGCCTACGACTTTATATATTTCTTCTGGAAGCCAAATACAAAATCCAGGTCCAAAATCATGGTCCTCTGACACTTCATCATCAAAACCCAGGCATTCAGAGCCCTCACCAATGAGTCCTACCGCTGCATACTTTTCATATTCAGGAAATTGATTGTGTATCATACTTCTGCCAAAAGCCTCATAGTAAGCCTTTGATAATTCCAATCCTGTCATCCTCATATTTTATTTATCCTTTCTTCCACCTGTGCTGCAAGCAGGTTATATTCATCTTTTTTGGACGGATTACCTATGGCCTCATATATTTGTGCTATATTCCTGCAAGTTGAAGCATACGATATATTTTCTCCGTAATTAACCCGTATCATTTCCAGGGCCTTCTCAAAATAATCAATTGACAGAACATAATTGCCGGTATAATAATATAACTCACCCATAGCACTTAAGGTTGCTGCATAATGGGGATCTAACTTTCCCTGCTGCTTTTTAAATATCTGCTCTGCGGTAAACAGGTTGCGCTCAGCTTCCTGATATCGCTTCTGCTTTAAATATATACAGGCTAGTGAGGTGCACGTAGTAGCCATCTCCACAGGAAAATCAGGCAGGGTTTCTATAATTCTTAAAGACTTTTCTGCATTAAGCTCTGCTTTATCCAATTCATTTAACTCATCGTAAACATGGCTTATATTATTATATAATGCTGCCAGCCTGTAATCATTGCTTAATCCACATTTTTCAAAGATTCCTGCCGCCTGCTCGTATAACCTCAGGGCCTCATGATTGTTTTTAGAAGCTGCATATACACTGGCCAGGTTTAGCAGAGTAGTTCCATGTTGCTCCGTATTTTCCAAATTTAACAGCTTAACCGCTTGAACAGCAATGGAATACGCATTTTTACCTTCTTCAAACCTGCTTGTTACTCTGTATATTCCACCTAATTCATTAGAAATAGCAAGGATTGCAGGGATATTACCTTCCTTCTGGGCCTTTTCCATCCACCTTAATACAAGTTGCTCAGCTTCTTTAATGTTCCCTGTTTTAAAAATCAAATCCAGTTCCTGAAAAAACAAATTTAAATCCATATCATCATCCAATCCATTAATCAAATCTACAACTTATTTTCTGCATCTTCTATGGATGCATATCCATACATTTTTACCATTTCCTCCTGCACCTTTAAAGCAAGGTTTTTTCCTGCAGCTCTGTTTTCTCTGACATAATCTAAATAAAGCCTAAGAGTATTTTTTGAATAAGTTTTTAATTCACCCTTTGCATAAGTTTCAACTGACGTAAATCCTGTGATGTCACCTCTGGCTTCAATGGGTCTTCCAGAATTAGCCAATTTAGGATATTTAGCGGCGATTTCTTTTTCACAGTCCACCATATACCATGCTATTTCTTCTACCATATTCATGGTTTCTAAGTCTATAACAGGCAAATGGGGCTCAAGCTCACTTTTATAATATTGGGGATTTGTAAATTCCATCATAAACGCATATTTTTCCATAACTAGGTTTCTGCCCTGTTTTATGGCCTCTTCTATGTCTTGTCCATAGCTTTTTATCATGAAATCATTCCATGCGCTATATTGGCTGAAGCGCATTATATGAAAGGTTTTAAAGTCATTCTGACAGGATGCCCTTCCCCTATGTTATTAACTTTCTGAAACATTTCCCATTCATCTTTTATGATACTTTCTACTGCTTTTAATCTTTCTTCCTCATTTTTAAATCCAAACATTGTATCCCTCAATTCATTCTTTTTATTTAGTTATATATTACCACCATATGTTGACTTTGTAACTATATTAATTTTAGAGAGCAGCCAGATTTTATCTCAATAAAAAGCTGCCCCAAAATAAATAAATCAGCATTTAAGTCAGATTATTTATTATGAAGCAGTCTTTTGTACAAAATCTATCTAATCGATTTGGGATTAAATATTACCGCTATAATATATCCAAACACTATTGCTACAGTAACTCCAGCTGCAGTGTCTTTCACAGCCCCGGTCAAAGCGCCCAGGAACCCGTCTTTCGCTCCATCCATGGCCCCTTGGCCAGGGCATATCCGAATCCTGGTAGTGGTACCGTAGCACCATTCCCAGCTAAATCAACTAGCGGCTGATATAAATTCAGTGCCTGCAGTACTGCACCAGTAACAACAAAAATGACTAATATTCTGGGAGCCGTCAATTTAGTTGTATCCAGTAAAATCTGACCTACAACACATATAATGCCGCCAATACAAAAACAATAAAAGTATTCCATACTTTATCTCCTTTCTAGCAGGTCTCAATGCACACAGCATGGGCAATACCTGGTATCGATTCTCCCTGTCCAGGGCTGATTGTAGAAAGCAAAGCTCCTGTAGAAATCAAAAGTACCCTTTTAAGTTCGCCTTTCTTCATTCTTTTGTATATATACCCTGTAAATACACTTGCTGAACACCCACATCCGCTTCCACCTGCATGGGTATCCTGTTCTTTTTCATAAATCATGGCTCCACAATCATCATAACAGTTTACCAGATCTTTAACTGGTATGCCGGCATCTGCTAACAAATCCATGGCTATCTGTTTTCCTATATGTCCCAAATCACCACTTAAAATCATATCATAATCTGAAAACTTTCTGCCAGTATCCTCCAAATGATTAAGCACAGTATCTACAAAGGCAGGTGCCATGGCTGCACCCATCTGATTTACATCTTTAAGCCCTGTGTCTATGATTTTACCAAAAGTTCCATGAGTAATACATACTGTTTTTTCTGTGATTGGATTAGCCGTACTGTTGTCTACTATCAATGTTTTTGGTTCATTCGCCGTCTGATTATCATTAGCAGCAAGTAAAATTGCTCCTGCTGCGGTAGCTGTCCACTGTGCGGAAGGTGGCCTCTGGTTCCCGTGTTCAAGAGGCATCCGGAATTGTCTTTCTGCAGTACAATAATGGCTGGATGCCCCTGCAATTATGTTATTACCATACTCTCCATCAATTAAGACACTACCTACTAATAAGCTTTCCGCCATAGTAGAACAAGCACCATAAAGTCCTATAAAGGGTATTTGCATATCACGGGCCATAAAAGCAGATGACATTAATTGATTTAACAAATCTCCAGTAAGTATTGCCTCAATCTCAGATTCTGCTTTTCCCCCACGAGTTATAGCCATTTTCACGGCTTCTTTCAGCATCTTACTTTCTGATTTTTCCCAAGTCTTCTCTCCGAAGGTATCCTCCTCCAAAACCGTGTCAAACCATTTTCCAAGGGGGCCCTGTCCTTCTTTAACGCCAACTATAGCTCCGCCACTTGCAATAATAGGCTTATTGGGAAAAACCAGAGTCTGTTTTCCTAACTTATTTTTTGCTTTATTCCCTGTCATTAATTTTATCTCCTTAAAAAAATCTACCAATTAACCAATATATTAATCCAATAAGGGTAGCTGTGCTTATTCCACTTACAAGAACTGGTCCCGCCAGACTGAAAAGTTTTGCACCTACGCCCAAAACCAGACCTTCTTTTTTATATTCAATGGCAGGTGCAACCATAGAGTTTGCAAACCCTGTAATTGGTACAATTACTCCAGCCCCAGCAAATTTTGCAATTGTATCAAATACTCCTATTCCTGTTAAAAGCTGCGCCGTACATACCAGGATAATTGTAACAAAACTTCCTGCCGCCACTTTACTCATACCACTTCCTAAAAAAGAGTTATTTAAAAAAAGTGCTATGAGACAGACTGCTCCTCCTGAGAAAAAAGCTCTGACACAATTCCCAAAGTATTTTGGTTTAGGTGTGAATTGATCTGCATATTTTTCATAAGCTTTTGCTACTTTCTTCTTTTGTTCATCTTTGTTCTCCATGTATTTTTCCTCCACAATCCTTACTATCTGTTATAGTATTTCCCATATTTTTTAATTTACACATAGATGAACCTTTCACATTTTATGGTATAATAATAATTATAATTAATGCATTTTTGCTGTAATATACCTTTTAAGGAGAATTTAAATAATGAACAAAAAAAATATAATCTTAGCATCTTCATCACAAAGACGCATCGATATCATGCATCAACATGGTATCAATCCTGCCATATTCCCTGCAGATGTTGATGAAACCATTCCTGAAGGAGCAGGAATGGAAGATGCTGTTATGTATCTTGCACTTAAAAAAGCTTTATTTGTTGAGCAAATGGTTTTAAAAGAAAATCATGAACATCCCGTTATTATTGCCGCAGATACTGTGGTTTATAAAGATAAAATCATCGGGAAACCAAAGGACAGGCAAGACGCCTATGATACTTTGTGGTCTTTAAGAGCAAAAGAGCATTTTGTTGCTACAGGCGTATGTATCTTACAGGCAGAAACCAGTATTCGACACTGCTTTTACGAAATTACAAAAGTTTTTTTTAAAGACTTTACAGATCAGGAATTAAATGCCTATCTGGATACATCGGAACCTTATGATAAGGCAGGTTCTTATGCTATACAGGGAAAGTTCGGTCAATATGTGGATCACATTGAGGGTGATTTAAATAATGTAATAGGATTTCCCTGGGATAGAATCGAATTAGAATTTAATCATATTTTTAAATAAAAAAAGCCCCTATCAGGCTCATTTGACTTATAAAAAGGCTGACCAAACAGCCTTTTTATTTTTTATGTTTATTTTGTCTCATAGGAGATGGCTTCTGCCGGACAGACTTCCACGCACACTTTACATCCTGTACACTTTTCCCTATCTACAATATAGTATTCTTTTCCTCTGAAAATAGCATCAAATTTACAGTTCCTTTTGCATCCTCCACATCCTATACATTTTTTTCCATCTATGTTTGCAATGTGCTTGTTTTTGGCTTTTCCTTCTGTCTCTTTTATATCCATATTTTTTCCTCCTACTATTTATTATTTTATATTATATACCCTTCCAGAATAATGACAATCGACTTTTTACACAAAAAAAATCCGACAGAGAACTGTCGGATTTTTTATTTAAATATGGTATAAATCTGAAAATTTATTTTGTTGATGCATCATAAAGAGCTTCAGCATTATCCCATTCAGCTATGATTTCAGGAATTACCTTATAAAGGTCTCCACAAATTGCATAGTCTGCCATTTCCATCATAGGAGCATCTGCATCTTTGTTGATAGCAACAATGATGTCTGAAGTCTGCATACCAGCTAAATGCTGAATAGCTCCAGAAATACCGCAAGCAAAGTAAATCTTAGGCTTTACAGTAGTACCAGTCTGTCCAACCTGATGTGAATGATCAATCCATCCAGCGTCAACGGCAGCTCTTGAAGAACCAACAACACCGCCAACTTTATCAGCAAACTTTTTAATAAGTTCGAAACCGGAAGCGTCACCAAGACCTCTACCACCTGAACAGATAATATCAGCATCTGTTAATGATACCATTTCTTTAGCAGATTTAACAATTTCTACAATCTGAACATGAATATCATCTTTAGCAATTTCAGGCTTGAATACAGTTAATACACCCTTTGCACCAGCAACCTTATCTCTCTTCTGCATTACACCAGGTCTTACAGTTGACATCTGAGGTCTTGTTCTTGGGCAAATGATTGTAGCCATCAGGTTACCACCGAAAGCAGGACGAGTCTGCTTGATTCCTGTGGATGTATCATTAGGGTCTAATGTGGATGTATCTAATGTAGTGTTCTTGTTAGCGTAATCAATATAGCTTGATACTTTAACATCAAGTCTAGTACAGTCAGCAGTAAGACCTGTGTTGCATCTAGCTGCAATTCTTGGAGCCAGGTCTCTACCAATGTGAGTAGCACCATAAAGAACGATTTCTGGCTTATACACTTCAATAGCGTCTGTAATAGCCTTTGTATAAGCATCTGTTGTATACTGCTTTAGAAGTGGGTGTTCGATAAGAACAACTTCGTCAGCACCATAAGCATAGCATTCGTCAGCCAAGTGACCCACTCCGTCACCAACTAAAACAGCACATACTTTAGTATCTTCGCTGATTTCCTTAGCAAGTCTGTAACCTTCGCCAATTAGTTCAAGAGCAACGTTCATTAACTTGCCTTCTCTTTGTTCAGCAAATACCCAGATATGCTTGTAAGCACTTAAATCAACGACTTCATCACCGCCTGTATTTTCAATAGCATCGAATGGGCATTTTGAAATACAAGCTTTACAAGCTGTACACTTTTCATTAATTACAGCCAGCTTTCCGTCCATGTCAATAGCATCAAACGGACATGCTTTGATACAAAGCTTGCAGCCTTTACATTTATCATTAATTACTCGAATAGCCATTATATAATTCCTCCTCCTTTTAGATTACATGCTTGCCTTTTAGATTTACTAAAAGCTTCTTTGCAATATCATTATTTGTGTCACCTTCAAGTGTAACACCCTTGCCCTTTGGAGCAGGAGTAAATGATCGGAATACGTTTGTAGGAGAAGCTTCAAGACCAACTGTAGTTAAGTCTACTTCGATATCCTTTGCATTCCAAACCTTCATTTCCTTTTGTCCAAAGATACCCTTCATTGACATGTATCTAGGCTTGTTAAGTTCTTTAATTGTTGTAAGCATGCAAGGAGTCTGAAGCTTAATTAGTTCATAACCATCTTCCATCTGTCTTTTAACAGTGATATCCTTCATGTTCTTGTCCATATTGAATTCTTCTACATAAGTTACCTGAGGAATTCCTAACTTTTCAGCAAGCTGAGGTCCAACCTGAGCTGTATCTCCATCGATAGCCTGACGTCCAGCGAACATAAGGTCAAAATGTCCAATTTTCTTGATTGCTGCTTCAAGCGTATTTGAAGTAGCCCAAGTATCAGAACCGCCAACAGCTCTGTCTGAAATCAGAATACCTTCATCAGCTCCCTTAGCTAAACATTCAAATAAAAGATCATTAGCCTGTGGAGGTCCCATAGTGATAACGGTAATATGTGTATCAGGATATTGATCCTTAATTTTTAAAGCCTCTTCTAAAGCGTTAGCATCGTCATGATTTAAAATGCTAGGTACGCCGTCTCTGATAAGAGTTCCTGTCTTAGGGTTAATCTTAATAACGTTTGTATCAGGAACCTGTTTTGCGCATACGATAATCTTAAATGCCATTTCTATTTCCTCCCTCTTCTTTATTTACCAAATACTGATGCAGCGATTACAATCTTCTGAACTTCTGATGTTCCTTCATAGATCTCAGTAATCTTAGCGTCTCTCATCATTCTTTCAACTGGGTAATCCTTCGTGTAACCATAACCACCGTGTAACTGAACAGCCTTAGTTGTTACGTACATAGCAGTTTCTGCAGCAAATAACTTAGCCATAGCAGACTTAGGTCCGTAAGCAAGATGTTTGTCCTTCATGTCTGCTGCCTGGTAAATCAGAAGTCTGGAAGCTTCAATACGAGTCTTCATATCAGCAATTTCAAACTGAAGAGCTTCCATCTGAGATAATTTTTTACCAAACTGTTTTCTAGCCTTCATGTATTCAACAGTAACATCAAAAGCTCCCTGTGCAATACCTAAAGCCTGTGAAGCGATACCGATACGGCCGCCATCAAGAGTGGACATAGCAACCTTAAATCCGTCACCAATACCACCTAACATTCTGTCAGCAGGAATTCTGCAATTCTGCATAATAAGTTCTGTAGTTGAAGATGCGCAGATACCCATCTTATCTTCAGTCTTACCAATTGAGAAACCTTCATCGTCTTTTTCTACGATAAATGCAGAAATACCGCCTCTGGTTCCCTTTGATTTATCAGTCATAGCCATTACTACAAATGTTTCAGCATATCCACCGTTTGTAATAAATACTTTAGCTCCATTTAGAATATAATGGTCGCCGTCTTTTACAGCTCTTGTCTGCTGGCCAGCAGCATCTGTACCTGCATTTGGTTCAGTTAAACCGAAAGCACCTAACTTCTTTCCTGATAACAGGTCAGGTAAATACTTTTTCTTCTGTTCTTCTGTACCCCATGCAAAGATAGGCCAACAACAAAGTGAAGTATGAGCGGAACAGATAACACCTGTTGATGCGCATACTCTTGATAATTCTTCTACTGTAATAGCATATGAGATGTGGTCTCCACCCGCTCCACCGTATTCAGTAGGGAACGGAATACCAAGCAGACCATACTTTGCCATTTTTTCAACAGTTTCAACCGGGAATCTGTGCTCCTGATCAATTTCAGCAGCTAACGGTTCAACTTCATTAACAGCAAACTCTCTTACCATTTTTCTTACAAATTCTTGTTCTTTCGTTAGTTGAAAGTTCATGTAAATGCCTCCTTAAATTATAATAATGGCGCACTTTAATATGAAAAAGTGACCTTTCGTTCGCTTATGTACTCTAGTTCTATACGTTTTTTTCATAAGCTAATGTTAGTTAAATATATAACAGCATATACTATATATTTAACACCACTTCGTCTATATTTGCAAGCACTTTTTAGCACTTTTCATGGCTTTTATACAAATTCATATATTTTTGTATAATAATTTAAAAATTCTGACAAATCACCATAAAAATAACAGGGTAAATCTTGTTTACCCTGCTAAATATATCTATTTTTCACAAACTAACCGTATATTTTCCAGAACCCTTTTTTCTATGCGAGAAACCTGTACTTGTGATATTCCTAATAAGTTCGCAATTTGCTGTTGTGTCATATCCCGGAAATATCTCAGAACTATAATTTTCCTCTCCTTATCTTCAAGTTTTCCTATGATATTTTTTAAACAAATTACATCTACAATATTCTCTTCCGCCGATTCATAATTATCACTGCTCTCCGAGCTATATTGCCGGACACTTTCTGGATCATCTATACTTTGCAGATTGCATAAAGCATCATCTGCTTCCATTATCTCTAAGACTCTTTCCACTGGCATATCCATTTCTTCCGCAAGCTCACTCAATTTAGGTGAACTGCCAATTTTATAATAAAGTTCATCTCTGGCCTGCTTGAGTCTTTTTATATCCATCTTCATCTGTCTGCTTATTTTTATTCTCCCATCGTCCCGGATATATCTTTTTATCTCTCCCAGAATCATTGGTACAGCGTATGTAGAAAACATCACATCATACGTTGAATCAAAACGTTCTATAGATTTAAGCAGACCCATATACCCTATCTGGATTAAATCTTCCAGCTCATATCCCGCCCCTGCATATTTTAAAGCCAGGCTTTTTACCAGACCGGTATTTTGTGAAACCAAAAGTTCCCTGGCAGTTTCATCACCTGATTTTGCTTTTTCTATCAGGGCGTATGTATCTTCTTTTTTTATTGCAGTATAACTATAACTCATACCCTGCATCCAACTTCTTTATCATCAGAACTCTGGTTCCTTCCCCCAGATTTGATGTTACTTCGACATGGTCCGTAAAGCTTTCCATCACAGTGAACCCCATCCCTGCTCGCTCCTCAGGGCTTCCTGTGGTAAATAGTGGCTCTCTTGCCTTTTCTATATCTTCTATGCCAACCCCGGTATCTTCAACAGAAATAGTGATTTTCCTCTCTTCATCATAACTGCATTCCAATGTAACGATACCTGTAGGCTGGTTTTTATATCCGTGTATAATTGCATTGCTAACTGCCTCTGATACACTGGTCTTTATTTCTGCAATTTCTTCAATCGTTGGATCAAGCTCAGAAAAGAACCCTGCTACAGCAGTTCTTGCAAAGCTTTCATTTACAGACAGGCTTAAAAATTCTATCTTTATCTTATTTACCATTGCCTGACACCTCCATCTGCTCATCAATTAATTGAAACTTTTCCAGTGCTTCCCCGAGTTCCTCGTAACACCCTATAATAGTAAAAATTCCGGCCATTTCAAGTATAAGTTTTACATATTTAGAGCATCCGATTATGAGGATTTCTCCTCCCTTTTCTTTTACTTTGTTATATCTTCCCATCACAACCCCTATACCAGAGCTGTCCATAAATTCAACTTTTGAAAAATCCAGAATAAGATTCTTACTTCTAAATGCCTCAATAGTTCTATCAATTTCCTCTCTGGCCTGCGTTGCCTGGTGATGATCCAGGTCGCCTACAATACTTACTATTAAAACGTCATCCTTCATTTGAAAATCCAAATATGTCTGCATTACAAAACCCCCTCACACTCTGCAAGCATTTCCAACAATTTCATTATATTACTTGTGAAATGACTTGTCCTTAAGAGAATAAGGGGGTTTGATTCTATTTTTGTCGAAACTAATCTTGTGGGAATATATTGACGGTTTCTTTTGATGCTACTGCTGTTTCAATCAGGTTTTCTACATCCAGACGACTTTCTGATTCTAATATTTTCTCCAGCTTCGGTTTCGTAGTTGGATGCTTGGGAAGGAATACAGTGCAGCAATCTTCGTATGGCTGTATAGAAGTCTCAAATGTACCTATTTCCTGTGCTTTGTCCATGATGTCAACTTTATCCATAGCAATAAGAGGTCTCATCACAGGCATTTTTACAGACGCATCCGTTACCACAAGAGATTCTGCTGTCTGACTTGCAACCTGTCCTAAGTTTTCACCTGTTATAAGCATTGTACAGCCCTTTTCTTCTGCAACCCTCTCCGCTATCCTCATCATGAAACGCCTTACCAGGATAGTTGTTTCTTCTTCTGGACAATGTTGTACGATTTGTTCCTGAATAGGAAGCAGATTAATCACATGCATCTTAAATCTTCCGCAATAGGATGCAACAATGCCTGCCAGCTGTTCTACCTTTTCCTGGGCCCTTTCGCTGGTATAAGGATATGAATGGAAATGCACTGCTTCAATAAGCATCCCCCTCTTAGCCATCATCCAGGCTGCTACTGGTGAATCAATACCTCCTGACAACAGGACCATGCCTTTACCATTTGTTCCAAGTGGAAGCCCTCCAAATCCAGAAATCTTTTGTTCATAAATATAAGACTTTTCTCTTCTTACATCAATAAACAATAAACAATCCGGGTGATGTACATCCACTTTCAGTACCTTACATCCAATCAGAATCTTTGCTCCTATGACTCTTCCAATCTCTGGTGATGTAATCGGGAAAGTCTTATCTGCGCGCTTTGCTTCAACTTTAAAGGTCTGAACTCCCTTTTCTTTAATCAGTTCAAGCATTACCTGTACTGCAGCTTCACCTATTTTATCCATATCTGATTCAATTTCAACTGCAGGGCTGATAGAAGCTACCCCAAAGACTTTGGATATCTGTTTGATAACTTCATCTTTAGGAATCGACTTATCCGCTCTGACAAAAATCAGACCTTCGTGCCTTTTTACTTCAATCCCGTCATATTTTTTTAACATCTTTTTAATTCTTTCAACGAGCATCCTCTCAAAATATGGCTTATTCATACCTTTTAAAGCTACTTCACCACATCTTACTATAAAGATATTTCTGTCATCAGTCATTAATCCTGTTCCTTTCTGCACTGTTAATTTTTTAATCTTACTATCTGAAACTACCCAGCCTTCTAAATCTGGCGACGGCATCTTTTAAATGTCCCAATACATAATCCATTTCCTCAATGGTATTAAATTCACTGAAACTGAACCGGATGGCACCTTCAATTTCTTTGTCTTTCAGTCCCATTGCCTTAAGTACATGGCTCTGACCTTTCTTATTGGAAGAACATGCAGAACCAGTAGACACATATATTTCTTCCTGCTCAAGTGTATGAAGAAGTACTTCACCTCTTGTTCCCAAAAAGGATATATTTAAAACGGAAGGACAGCACATTCCGCTATCCCAGACAAAACTGTCTTTTTCCACACTGTTTATTTTGATATCTTTAATTTCTGCTTTAATGCCTTCCATCAAATAATTCCTTGCAGCAGACATATTTTTAATCCGGCATTCCAGATTATCATCTGTTAATTTAGCTGCCTGTCCAAATCCTGCAATAGCCGGAACATTTTCTGTCCCAGATCTCATGTGTTTTTCCTGGCCCCCACCAATTAAATAAGGTTCTATCATAAGTCCTTTTCTGACATATAACGCCCCTATTCCTTTGGGTCCGTGTATTTTATGACCACTAACAGAAATCATATCTATACCATTTATCATATGGGATAGTTTTCCAAAAGACTGTACCCCGTCCATGTGAAACAGGATGTCTGTACCATGTTCTTTATTATACTTATCTTTAATCTGAACCATTTCCTTTACCGGCTCAATGGTACCCACTTCATTGTTCACACCCATTACCGAAATCAATATAGTATCTTCTGTCATGGCCTCCTGTAATGCTTCAGGATTCACTGAACCATTTTCATCTACATCAAGGTACTCTACTGTAAAACCCAGATTCTCTAATTTGCTGGCTGTTTCTAAAACTGCCGGATGCTCTATTGTAGATGTAATAATTTTTTTACCACGCCTTTTTCTTGCAGAGGCTGCTCCGAGCAACGCTGTATTATCTGCCTCCGTACCTCCAGATGTAAAAATAATTTCATCATCACGGACACCAATTGCTTCCGCTACGTTCTTTCTGGCATTTTTTACAGCTTTCTCTGCCGTTAACCCAAGTTTATGCAGGGAAGATGGATTTCCAAAATCCTCTTTCATATATACCACCATTTTATCTGTTACAGCATCATACTGTTTAGTGGTTGCACTGTTGTCCAAATATACAAACATCTTACATAATCCTCTCAAATCAAATGTACCTGTCAAATAGTTAACTGAAAATTTCCGACAGCTAAAGCCGCTGAAATTTCTGTATAAAGCCTGGTCCACATTATTGATGTGGGCAGGTCTTTATAATTCTGCATCATATTAGTATATCATATCAGGTAACTATATTCATCCATTTTTTACTGTAATACCTTCTATAGCAGATTATTGTCTTTACTATATCACTTATAGATACAAAAATAACTACAAAGTAAATTGGTAAATGAAGAACAAGCACACTGAAAAATGCTATGGAAAGCTGTATCATCACATTGCAGGATAAGTCTATAACAAGACTATATAAAGTATCTCCTCCAGCTCTTAAAATACCACATATCAGAACATAGGCAAGCATCTTAGGAGTTATTGTAAATGCCCATGCAGTCAATACCAGTATGAGTAAATGAGTTGTTTCGCTGTTAAAATGATAAACATCCGCTATAGGTCTGCTGATAGCAATTAAAAATAAGGTTACTATAATGTTCAGTCCCCAGGTTATTTTCATAGCCATACCACCATAATTAAAGGCCGCTTCAGTATTTTTCTGCCCAAGGGATTCTCCTATAATAACAGCTGTAGCGTTGCCCAGTCCGAAATAAACCGCCTGGGATAAGTCTGCAACTACCTCTGCTATCTGTATAACTGCTAATGCAGTAGCCCCCAACATGCCATAAGCTACGAAGGTCAATGAAGTCACAGCTGCCCATCCTCCCTCAGTAAAAATAACCGGTACTGCTGTTTTCATCACCTGTTTAAACATTGTTTTATCAAAGGATAAAAACTCTTTAATAGGACCATGGAATGGATGTTCCTTATTTATATAGATATAAACCATAATACTGGTAAGCTCTACTATTCTTGCTATAACAGTGGCTAAAGCAGAACCCCTTACTCCCATGGCTGGCATACCCCATTTCCCATAAATCAGGCAGTAATTTAAAAGGGTATTGATAAGGATAGCTGTGCCATTTATTATGGTTGCAGCCTTTAGTCTTTGCACTGCTCTGGAATTATATACCATAGCAAAAGTTATGCTGGTTAAAATATAAGAAAAACAAACTGTTCTCAGAAATTTAGCACCTAGAGCAATCACTTCTCTGTCTCTTGAGAATATCCATATCAATTGAGGTGCAAATAACAGAGCGATAATAAAAGTGGCAGTAGCTAATGAAACGCCAACTGTAAGATCTATTCCTATAACTTTTTTTATATTGGTGGTATTTCTTATCCCCCAGTATTGAGCTACATATACTGCTGCGCCACTATATAAACCAAAACAAATCATACTGAAAATAAAAAAAATCTGTGTAGCGGAACCTACCGCGGCCAATTCTTTCTCCCCCAGCCTGCCAATCATCAGAATATCTACCAGATTCAGACCGATACTGATAACATTCTGTATTACTACTGGCACTGCCACTAACCACATCTTCTTATAAAAAGACTTTTTATGATTTAAATTTTGTGCTTTATCTGCGTTTAATAAATTTTCCAAACTATCACCTTTTTGTATTTAATCATCAAAAGACCCCGCAGTCAATTCTGCAGGGTCTAAGTTAAAGTTCTTTTCAATAATTATTTTGCATAATCAATCGCTCTTGTCTCTCGGACTACATTAACTTTAATCTGTCCAGGATATTCAAGTTCACTTTCGATTTTCTTGGATATCTCACGAGCCAAAAATACGATTTCTTCATCTTTTATCTCATCTGGTTTTGCCACAATCCTGATTTCACGCCCTGCCTGAATAGCATAAGCTTTATCAACTCCAGGAGTAGTTGTTGCAATTTCTTCAAGCTTCTGAAGCCTTTTTATATATGATTCCAATGTTTCTCTTCTTGCACCAGGTCTTGCTGCAGAAAGTGCATCAGCTGCTGCAATAAGTACAGCTTCCAGACTTTTTGGTTCATAGTCTCCATGATGAGCTGCCATTCCATTTACAACTGCTTCTGATTCTTTGTACTTTCTAAGAACATCGATACCAATGTCTACATGGGTACCTTCAATTTCATGGTCAAGAGCTTTGCCAATGTCATGCAACAGACCTGCTCTCTTTGCAAGCTTAGAATCCATTCCAAGTTCACTTGCCATTAACCCTGCCAGATGGGCAACCTCAATGGAGTGGTTTAAAACATTTTGTCCATAAGAAGTTCTATACTTTAATCTACCTAATAATTTTATAAGTTCTGGATGGAAATTATGAATACCGATTTCAAAGGTTGCCTGTTCTCCTGCTTCTTTTATAATAGCATTAACTTCTTTTTCAGCCTTTTCAACCATTTCCTCAATTCTGGCTGGATGTATCCTGCCATCTACAATCAATTTTTCTAATGCGATTCTCGCAACTTCTCTCTTAACTGGATCAAAACCTGATAAAATAACGGCTTCCGGTGTATCATCAATAATTAGGTCAATTCCCGTTAAAGTCTCAATTGCTCTGATATTTCTACCTTCTCTGCCGATAATTCTTCCCTTCATTTCGTCATTTGGCAGTGCAACTACAGAGACTGTACTCTCTGCTACGTGATCGGCAGCACATCTCTGAATGGCTCCCGTGATAATTTCTTTGGCTTTTTTATCTGCTTCTTCTTTTGCCTTTGACTCAATGTCTTTAATCATCATGGATGCTTCAACTCGAATATCCTTTTCTACGTTAGCAAGTAATATTTCTTTTGCATCATCAGCAGTATATCCTGAAATCCTTTCCAGTTCCTGCATTTGTTTTTCAATAAACCCATCCAGTTCTGTCTGTTTTTCAATTAATGATTGCTCTTTTTGTGTAATGCCTTCTTCTTTCTTCTCCAGATTATCTATCTTTCTATCTAGAGTTTCCTCTTTTTGAATTAATCTTTTTTCTGATCTCTGGATTTCTGCTCTTCTTTCACGAACCTCACGCTCAATTTCATTTCTCATTTTGTGAGCTTCTTCTTTGGCTTCTATAGTGATTTCCTTCTTGATTGTCTCTGATTTATTTTCAGCATCAAGAATCAGATTTCTTGCTTTCTGTTCGGCACTTCCAATGGCTTTCTCTCCAACAGTTTTTCTGACTATATATCCAACCAATAACCCTAGGGCTAAGGCAATAAACCCAACTAATACAGTAATCAGTATCTCTGTAATATAAAACACCTCCTCTTATCATATCTATCATTTCACACATAACTTCAACTTGTCCCCATTCTGCATATTTTACACAAAATCAGGGTAAAAACATAATCCGAATAAATTACCCGGATCTACAAAAAATTATGCTGTGGCAATGCCAACAGCGAAATAAATCTTTGCATTACTATTAATTAATTATTGATATAATTACACAATACTATTATAATGTTTAATGCAACTCAATGTCAAGATTAATGAAAGGCAAACTATGAAGTATTTTTGGAATTTATTTAAGAACATAGACAAAACTTTACTACTTTTACCCTTGTGTTTTGGTGCCATCAGCATGGTTATGGTCAGCAGCACAGCATCCCAGGGGCATTTTGTATTTGATAAATATGTAACGATACAGCTTTTAGCCTATTTCCTAGGTTTTATTGCAGTCGGATTTATCCTTCTCATTGATTATAAAGTCTTTGAGAACTGGGAACAACCGCTCTATATTTTTTCGTTATTTTTTTTGCTGACGGTATATGTCCCTGGTTTAGGTGTTGAACAGTATGGATCCCGTGCCTGGATTGACTTAAAAGTCATGTATTTACAGCCTTCAGAATTTGTAAAGATTACCTTCGTTATACTTTTAGCACTGTATTTTTGCCGGAACCATGATTCCTTATGGAGTTATAAAGGAGTTATAATGTCAGCTCTTTATGCTTCACCTTTTATCGTTATCGTTTTAAAAGAGGACTTGGGTGGTGCTATTGTTCTTTGCTTTATCTGGCTGGCCATGGTATTTTATGCAGGGATTGATTACCGAATACTGGGCAAATTTGCATGCATTTTCGCCATTTCCCTTCCTCTTGTCTACAGGTTTATGGCCTCCCATCAAAAGGAAAGAATTGATGCATTTTTACACCCTACCAATCTTGCTCTTGGAGGAAATTATCAGGTATGGCAGTCTAAAGTTGCTATTGGTTCTGGGGGATTCTGGGGGAAAGGCCTCTTTCAGGGTACACAAAAAGAACTTAAGTTTTTACCGGTACAAAAATCGGACTTTATCTTTTCAGTAATAGTAGAAGAACTGGGCATGATTGGAGGCGCTGTTATTGTTATACTCTACACTCTGTTCTTATACCGAATTGCAAAAATTGCCTATAATGCAAAAGATAATTTCGGAGCACTTATTGCCGTTGGATTTATTGGAATGTTTGGTTTTCAGGTCTTTGAAAATATGGCTATGACCATGGGCATTATGCCTGTTACAGGTATTACGCTTCCGTTTATAAGCTATGGCGGTTCATCAGTATTAGCCAATATGATAGCCTTAGGTTTAATTCTGAATGTAGGAATCAGAAGTAAAATCATTAACTTCTAAAAGATTGAACAGATAAATAACAGTTTCATGAATGAAAAAACAGGGTAAAACAGCCCTGTTTTTTATTATATAAAAACAGCCATGCGATTTAACGCATGGCTGTTTAGTTAGCATTGTTCTAAGTGAATAATTCTTTCTACTATGTTATTAAAATTTTCTTCTATGTAGGTTCCTTTTTTCAATACTACTGGTATACCGTTATTGGCAGCAATATGAATATTATCATCATATTGAATAATTCCGGCCATAGGTGGCTTCAGTATATCATTTATTTCACTGATATTAGGCACAACCCCCAAACTCATTAAATCTGCTTTTACTTTATTTACAATATACATTCTTTCCTTAATTCCCAGTTCCAGCAACATCCTGTCCAGAGTATCTGCATCCCTTACAGCCACATGCTCAGGAGCAGTAATAATCACACCTATATCTGCTCCTGCAGCAGCTAGCTTCAAGCCATCACCTATACCCGCAGGTGAATCAATGAGAATATAATCAAATCTTTCTTTTAGCTTTTCACAAAGTATTTTCATATGTAAAGGGGTTAAATCCCCCTTATCCTTATGGTGAGCCGCTGAAATGAGATATAATTCCTCAAATCTGCGGTCTCTTATCAGTGCCTGTTTAATCCGGCATAACCCAGTTAAGGCATCGGCTATATCATAGACAACTTTATTTTCAAGGCCCAGGCACAAGTCAAGATTACGTAGTCCCATATCCATATCGATCAGAACTACTTTATATCCTTTTTGTGCTAATGCAGCACCAGCATTTGTAGTAAAAACAGTTTTTCCTACACCGCCTTTTCCTGATGCTATCAAAATAACTTTGCCCATATCCTATTGCCTCCTAGTTTATTGTATTGTTGTATTTAAGTTAAAATCCTCGTAAGTCTTATCTAATTGCAAATATTTGCCTATAACTTCACGAGCCACAGGACCAGCATATCCTGCAGTACCTCCCTGAACAATCATAACAGCTACGGCAATTTTCGGATGATCCGCAGGTGCCATTGCCAGAACCCAGGCAAAGTTATCATAATTACTCTTATATGCATCTATCTTTTCATAATTAACACTGCCATTGCTTAAATTTATCACAGCCTGCCTTATGGCTCCATCTTTAGTTCTGTAAGTATCAGGTTCTTCTTTCATCAAGCGATTCATTTCTGCTTCTACCTGATCAAATGAAAGTCTGGAATTAATCTGCCTCAGATGCTGTTTTATATAAGCCACTTCATCAGGGGGATGCATTTTACCCGACCTCTCAGCTGTACCTGATTTACCAGCAACTTGAACAGGGAAATTTCCAAATACACCTTTCAGACTTCCCTTAGGTCCTGTAGCTACCATTTTCATTCCCGCAATTATCTCATTCAGATGTCTGTCATCACTTAATTTAACCTTGGTTCCAGGTTCTTTTTCAATCGGTTTCGTTCCCTCAATTGCTCGAATCAGACTTACCTTATTATGAACACCCTTATTTCCTATGGTTGCAAGATAATTAGCCATTTGAAGCGGTGTATAAGAATTTTCACCCTGACCGATTGCAATATTAAATTCATCTCCTAAAGTCCAATTTGCATAATTAAAGTAAGTATATTTACATAAATCCGCCAAAGAATCAATCATATTTTCCTTTACGCCCAGATTCATATTGGTCAATCTGTCAACAATCTGATTTTTAGTAGGATTTTCTTCTGTCCAGCCTACTATGGTGTCAATACTTCTTGACAGCTTGGTTTCATTTTTAACAACGTCCTTACGGAAAAATTTTTCAGATTTACTTTTTAAATCTAGCCTCAGGGTTGATTTCATTTGTTCCATCTTCTTCTCTGCAGTTGGAACCCCTACAACCCTCTCTGGAATTTCAATGCCAGTTGGCTTGCCAAGTCCATATTGTTCAGCATAAGATGTAATGATATCAATACTTATAGGTGTACGATAACCCAGACTTACACCCTTATAATAATCCTTCCCTGTAGCTACATCATAGAAATAGTAGTTGCAGGACACTTCCAGTGCTTCAGCTAAATTGATGTTTCCATGGGATCCACCATTCTTATGCCAGATCAGACAGGCGTATGGTCTGTTTCCTACCATTATGCGTCCACCATCGTGAAGTCTTCTGTTTGGATCCAATCCACTTTCCAGAGCTGCCGTAGCAGTTACCATTTTAAAGGTAGATCCCGGCTGAACAGGTGTCATGGTAGCCACATTATATAAAGGGGCAGGAGCCATGTAATCTCTGGGATTTTGGCTCTGAAGAGAATTCCATGCTTCTTTACTGATACCTGTTGCAAATAAATTTGGATCAAAATCAGGAGCACTGGCCATCGCAAGCACATCTCCGGTTTCAACCTCAATTGCTACTACGGCTCCCACATTAGCATTTTTAAACGCTTTAGAATAATGAAAATTTCCATACTGACTTTTAAATGTACCACCAACCTGAATTTGTTTCAGAGCCTGTTCCAAAGCATCCTCAGCTGTTTTTTGTAATTCTAAATCTATAGTCAGATAAACATCTTTACCTTTTTCTGGTTCTGTTTCACTAATGGTCCTTACCAGTTCTCCAACTGCATTTACCTGCACATTTTTTATACCATCTTTTCCTTTTAGTGTAGTCTCATAAGCACTTTCAATTCCCTCTTTACCAATCAAGTCATTGGAATTGTAACCTAACTTGTCTACATAATACTCTTTGTCACTTTCAGATATCTGTCCGAGATAACCGATGATATGTGCTGCAGTATTGGCATTTGGATAAAATCTCATGGTTTCTGAAACCACCTTTACCTGTGGCATTTCAGCACTTCTTTCTTCAATTTCAACAATTGTCTTATCAGATATGCCCTTAGCAATGTCTGCAGGCAGATACTTTCTGAATCCCATGGATTTAATCTCATTTCGTACCACCATGATTTTTCTTGCCTGTTCATTAGAAATCATAGGATCTATCTTAAAATATGTTCTTAATCTATAGAAAGCTTCTTTGGCCGAAAGATCTGTCTTCTTTTCTTTTTTTTCTGTCAGTGTCTCTTTATCCAGACTATATCTTCCCAGAAAACTTTGTTTATCCAGTTCCTTTAAAAACGCCATATTTTTTACGGATATTGGTGGATATATTTTATACACATTTTGAAGTTCTGACTGAGCTTCATATTTATCTAAAGATTCATCAATTTCGTATCTAATCTTCAATTCATCAAAAGCTTCCTGAGCTGTAAAATTAGTTGGCATTTCCTGCTCAGACAACCATTCCTTTACGTCATTATCATACGTATACGAGAATTTATTTCCCTGCATAATAATGGGAAGATTATCAAAATATTTTTCATTATTTTTTTCTAATATTTTAACGACTTCACTACATACTCTGTTTAATTCTTTATCCGTTGATTCTCCTGCATTAATCTGCAGGGTAAAGGCCTGTTTATTTCCAGCTATAACTCTTCCGTACCGGTCAAGAATCTCTCCTCTCGGAGCTTTTGTATAGATACTTTTCGTACTGATATTTGTAGCCTGCTCCTTCCATTCTTCATTCTGCATTACTGTCAGAATAAATAATCTGAGAAATAGTATTACCATCAGCACAATTATAACAAGAACAATCTGACCATATCTCGATTTTAGTACTTTTTCCATATTAGATACCTGTCATTTCTATATTTAATTACTTTTTTTATGAAAATTAAGTACAATAGGAATACAATTGCCGAATTGTAGAGGATATATATTGGCTGCAACTTTAGCCAATAAGTTAACGAATAAATACTGCCAAAGCCAGCATTTATTAAATAATATATAAAATTATATATCAGCGTTGACCCTACCGAAACAATTATAATTGAAGCTATATTTTCTTTATTGATAGTTTCTCTCATATTAATCACGATTAAACAAACTATCAGATAAGAAAAGGCTGCTACTCCTACATACTGTGCCATACATGAATCTGTAAGCAGGCCAAAAACTACTCCTAAAATAAGTCCGTTGAAATCTTCATATAAAAATGAAAAAACTACAACAAGGCATAAGATTAAATTTGGAGTAGCTCCGTTAATTGCAAATAAATTCAACACGGTCCCCTGCAATAAAAAAGCAACGAAAAAAATGATGACAGCAAATCTCATTTTCATATTATGACCGCCACCTTCTGTAAACTTTTAAAGGAAACACTTGGTTCAATCTTTACTGTTTTAAGCTGTGTATCGCTATTATATTCTACAGACCGTATTTTACCAATCTTAATTCCTGCAGGATATAACCCCATATTTGACGTAACCAAAACATCACCTTCAATTACACTTGCCTTATTGTCAAGCATAAATCCTGATAATGAGCCCTTACTGTCTCCTGATACTACACCGATTAAACTCATATCTCTAAGTACCATAAAGCTTACATTGTTTGATTCGTCAATAATGGAAACAACCTTAGACCAGCCCTTACCTGTTTCAGTTACTTTACCAACAAGACCGTCTCCGTTTACAACGATACAGTCTTTTTTAATACCGCTTTCAGTTCCCCTGTCAATGGTAAAAAGATTAAACCAGTTGGAACCGTCTAATGATATAATATTTGCTGACACCAGGTTGTGATTGTCATTAACACTCTCATAATTAAGTGCATTAGACAATTCCTTTAACTGTTTCAGCTCATTTTTCTTTAGTGTAAGTTTAATAACTTTTTGCTGTAAATCACTTACTTCTTTTCTTAGTTGTTCATTTTCATCTACTACCTGCCTGAACTTAAAAATTCCTCTTAAATTACTTTTAACGGAAGTACTCCCGCTAGATAAAGGTTTTTCAATAGATGTAGTCCCTGTCTGTAATAAATTTCCAATAAAACTATGGGCCCCGCCCATTTTATATGAAACTATCATTATAATGCTTAAAATAAGCACCACCGTTATTAAAAGACTAAATAATTTGTGTTCTCTAATAAACCTCATTTTAAATATTTCCCTATCTTCTTGAAACGCAAGCGTATCTCTTTAGTTTATCTAAATTTTCAAGGCTCTTACCTGTTCCTAAGGCAACTGCTTCAAAGGCATTTTCTTCAACTGCTACGCTCATTCCGGTTTTCTGGGAAATTAATTTATCCAGTTGTGAAAGCATACCACCACCACCAGATAATACCAGCCCATTATTTACAATATCTGCTGCTATTTCCGGAGGTGCTTTCTCAAGTGTTGATTTTATACCATCAATAATTATTTCTACAGATTCCTCCAAGGCAAGTAACATGTCTCTATTGGTTACTTCAACAGTTGCAGGTAATCCGGATATGATGTCTCTGCCCCTTGCCAGTTCTGTCCTTGTAACTTCATTACCATGTTCATCGGTCTCCATCATAGCACAGCCGACTTTAATCTTTAATTCCTCTGCTGTCTTATCTCCAATTGCCAGGTTAAACGTTTTTCTCATATATGCCACAATAGCATCATTTAATTTATCTCCCGCATATCTCAGTGAAATACTTGTTACAATGCCTCCTAAAGCAATAATAGCAATGTCAGTAGTTCCACCGCCAATATCACAAATCATGCATCCTTCTGCATCATCAATAGCAAGATTTGAACCAATTGCCGCCGCCATAGGTTCTTCAAGAATATAAACTTCCTTGGCACCCATCTGACGCACAACTTCTTCTACAGCTCTTTTTTCTACTTCCGTAACCCCACTTGGTACACCAATGGAAATACGTAAATTGCTTGAGTTTTTATTTCCAAGTGCTCTTCTTATAAAAACTCTGATCATTTCTGCGGTCATATCAAAGTCGGATATAACGCCTTCTCTGAGTGGTCTGACAACTTCAATGGTCGCTGGTGTTTTACCAATCATTCGCTTAGCTTCTGTTCCTGTTGCCATTACAGAGTTGGTAAGCTTATCCATGGCTATTACAGATGGCTCATTTAATACTATTCCCTTTTCTTTCATATATATTAAAGTATTAGCCGTGCCTAAATCTATACCCATATCATTTCTAAAAAACATACTAAATCCTCCACTACGTATTGTTCTACTGTCCTCAAATAAGCTTGGACAATTACATTAGATTTTTATTTTTAAAGCTCAAAAAAGTGCCATCACCAATTATTATGTGATCGATTACTCTGATTCCTAATACCTCACCAGCTTTAATAAGTCTTTCTGTAATATCAATATCTTCCCTGCTTGGAGCAGGATTTCCGCTTGGATGATTATGTACAAAAATAACAGCTGATGCACTCTTTTTAACTGCTTTGCAAAATATTTCCCTTGGGTGAATAATCGTGCAGTTCAAGTCACCAACTGCAACATTTTCTACCGATATCACTTCACCTTTTGTATTAAGTATTACAACATTAAAAAATTCCTTTTTATAGTATCTCATTTTTTCCATAAAAAGGTCTGCGATAACTTCCGGATTATTTACATTGATTCTCATTTGTTTTGGCTTTGTAGCAATTCTTTTCCCAAGTTCTATAGCCGCTACAATCTGACAGGCTTTTGCCTGCCCAATTCCTTGTATTTCAGCTAATTCCTCAGGCAAACACTCTGCAAGAAATCTGATTCCATTTTCCTTAAAAGTCAGAACTTCATTTGCAAGAGCTACTGCTGACTTATTGCTCGTACCAGTTCGGATAATAACAGCCAAAAGTTCTGCATTTGACAATGCAGAAGTGCCATAAATGACCAGCTTCTCCTGAGGTCTTTCATCTATTGGAAGTTCCCTTATTATCATGTATTTTCCCCCTTGCACCCTTAATGGTGCCAAATCTCGCCTCCTTATTTATTAACCCCCAATTATTCGTATCTTATATTTTAGCATTTTAATTAAGCTTATACAAGAGAAAAACCCGCTAAATTTTATTAATAAATTTTTAAATTTTAAGCATACTAAAATAGTAAATAAAACTTAGGAGGTAATACTATGAACAGTTCTTTTGTAAATGAAAGCATCAGATGTACAGTAGATCAGTGTAAAAACCATGCACAGAGCAAAAATTATTGCTCCCTTGATTCCATAACAGTAGGAACACATGAAAACAGTCCAACACAAGACCAATGTACAGATTGTAAATCTTTCCAGGTTAAATAAGTTCATGCTTTTTTTATAAGGTCATGCACTTTAAGCCCCTTTTCTGCATATAGTAAAAATCTACAGAGGGGGTTACATAAATGGGCAGTTCCTTTCCAAAACCACTTACATGCAAGGAAGAGGAATATTACCTTAAACGTTTTGAAGAAGGCGATTCAGAAGCAAAAAATACATTAATTGTGCGTAACCTCCGTTTAGTTGCGCATATAGTCAAAAAATATTCCGGTGGAAATACCAATCCAGATGATTTAATTTCCATCGGCACCATAGGGCTCATCAAGGCCATCAATACCTATAGCAGTAAACGTGCCACCAGGCTGGCAACATATGCAGCAAAATGTATTGAGAATGAAATACTAATGTCAATTCGTTCTGACAAAAAACGTAAGTTGGAAATTTCACTTAACGAGCCTACTATGATAAAATTTATAATTTAATTTCTAATTTCGTATATTACACTCTGTTTTATAACTTTCTCCTTTTCCTGTTGTCTCGTAGTGTATACAAACCGGATCAGGTATATACATAAAAAAAATATCCAGATTACGGTTTTCATATAATATTATTTTTTCAACTATTTCTGCATATAGTTCTGGTGCTGGCATATTCAAAAATAATATTTTTTTAATTTGTTCCATAATATTAGCAGAATTAAATTTAATATCATTATTCTTTTCTATTTTTTTTAGATTATGTTGCTTTTCTCCAATGCTACTCGTATATTTTCTTTTCATTTTTTCGAACTCTTCTTGTGTTATTCTTTTTTCTAAGTATAAATCAATAAGTTTTTCTTTTTTCCCGTCTAAAACTTTTATCTCTTTTTTTAATGAGCTTATTAATTCTTTACAGTTGTAACCCTGAAACCCATTAATTTCTTCCTGCATTTCTTCATATATTTCTTCTTTTAAAAAGGTTATATGCTGTAAAGCGAAATGAACACATGAAATCAGGTTCTTTTCATTTATCAGTTTATTTGTGCAGCCCTTTTTATTCCCAGTATCATCTGTTTTCGGTTTTCCGTAAGTGTATGCCTGACTGCACTGCCAGGCTCGCCATCTGTAGTTTTTTGTTAAAGATGTCCTAGTCACACAATTTGCTCCACATACGCCACATTTGACTTTACCGGAGCACCAATATCGGTTTGAATACTTTGATTTTTCATCAACGATTATGGAACGTCTTGAATATTCTTCTCTTGCCATATCCCAGGTTTCCCTGTTTATAATAGGCTCATGATGATCCATGAAATATAATTGTTTCTCCTGTCCCTTATTCTTTTGCTGCTTATGCTCTAAAAAGTCTGTTATCACTGTTTTTTGAGTTATTAAATCTCCTGCATATTTTTCATTGCACAGTATCCGGGCAATAGTCTGGGGCCTCCACCTTTCAATTCTCCCCCTACCATTACCTTTTCATCGATTAATTCTTTTGCAATAACACTGATTCCTTTTTTTTCGTATACATACCGGTTAAATATATCCCTTACAATGTCTGCTTCTTCTTCCACTATTTCTAATACACCCTTCTTGCATTTATATCCGAATGGTCCCCTACCAAAGACAAATCCCTTTTCCATTTGTCTTTTCTGTCCCCATTTTACGCGTTCAGAAGTTTTCCGGCTTTCTTCCTGGGCTACGGATGCCATAATAGTAAGGCGAAATTCCCCATCCTTGTCTCTGGAGTCGATATTGTCATTAATAAAAATTACGCCTACGTTTTTTGACTTTAATAATCTTACATAATACAAAGTATCAACTGTATTTCTTGCAAATCTGGATACCTCTTTGGTTATAATCAAGTCAATACTGCCTTCCAGGGCCTCTCCAATCATTTCTTTAAACTGTTCTCTTTTTCTTACACTGGTACCTGTTATTCCTTCATCCGCATAGATACCCCCAAACGTCCATTCGTGATTTCTTTGAATATATTCTTTAAAAAATGTGGTCTGATTTTGTAAAGAGTTTAATTGATCATCATCATCTGTTGATACTCTGCCATATCCAACTACAGTCAACATTTCATCTCCCCTTTTCCACAATAAAACCAGCCTGACATTTTATCTTATGCGAAGCTGGTTTTTAAATTCTTTCATTGATTTTTCTGGAGAATTGATTTATATTGCTTTTCCGTGATAATACCGTCTGTATATAACTGCTTATATATGCCCAGTTTAAATAACTTTTCAAACGGTCTGGACTTACAAGGCTTTCTCTGGATTTGTACTTTTTCCCCTTTTACTCTGAATCACCACCTTCCTTTTCACTTTTTTATCATTATATTTTCTATTTTATAAATCATACGTTAAACTTTCATATAATCTTGTAATAATATCCAATACTACAAAAACAAAGAAGGCAAATCTGCAAAATGCCTTCTTTGTAAAAATCTTTTTATTTGTTTTCAATATAGCATCCTGCTATGACCTGAACTAATGTGGTTCCGCCTCCATTATTTTCATAGCTGCTGGAATCAAGTGGTAGTCCATAGATGGTCACATTGTCCCCTTCATAGATGTTACATGTGCCAGGATAGCAAATCCAATAATAATTATCATTATTATCATACACATAAATTTCTGTAGCAGAATATTTGAAATCATCATCATCTACCACATCTTCAAAAATTTGACTTACTGTTCCTGATATCACCATGATCTGATCTCCATATTGACTAGGTGATTTACTTATATGCTTATATTCTATAGTTTTATTGACAAATGGAGCCAATTGTTCATAATTATCAGCAGGGAATAATTCAAGATGTTTTTTCAGAAAACCGTTTGCTTTATCCGATATAGTATATGGCATATTTGTATCTGTCCCAAAAGTAATAATTAAATTTCTAAAATCTGGTATAAATTTTCCATTTTTCCATTGTCCTATATATGTAAGACTATCATCATCAAACGTCTGTGTTCCAATACCATTAAAAATACCATTTTTCCATTGTCCCTCATATGTGTATTTTACTTTTGCATCATTTGTCGCTACAAAATTACCATTTCCATTTGGTATTCCATTAATTACATCACCTTTGTATTCTCCAACTCTATTAACTTCTTTAAATTTTACCAACAAAAGATTTGTTTTTAAAGTTCCTTTATCTGAAATCTGTCCATCTTTAAAGTTCCCTTTATAATTCAAATATTCTTTATCTTTTTTATATTTAAAGCTCCCTTGCCCATTTGGTATACCATTTTCACATGTTCCAGTATATGTGCCCGCATAGTCCTTGTCCTGGAATTTAATAGATATGTTCTTATCTTTTACTTCACTGGTGCATCCAGTAAAAACTAAACAACTTATAATAAATATTAAGCTAAGTACAACTGTTATCTTTCTTTTCATAATTCTCCTCCGTAATTTGATACACAAAACATAAAGATTAATAATTAATTAGATTTATTCTTATTATACTATTTTTTTATGCATATTCTTTAGGTCATCATCCTTTCATTTTCGACATTTTTTGACATCGAATAAGAATCAAAGTTTTTACTAAAAAGAAGATATCAGCTTTTAACTAATCATCAGTATTTTTTATGATATATAAATACAAATAAGAAATATACTGTAGGCATAAAAAACAGGGTAGCAATCAGAAAATTCTGAGATGATATATTTACTATAGAGTTTAAAATAACCGCCACAAATATATACCAATAGGAAACCCAGAAAGCCGTATAGCCTGCTTTCGTATTGATAAATATATTTCTCTCCTCATTTTCAAGTTCTATGTTCTTTACCATCTTTGGACTTTTTCCCGCATGTTTATAAATAAACATTGTTCCTATACCGGTTGGAAGAAAACCTGCCGTCAGCCCAAGCATAGCCTCTTTATGATAATCAAAAATAAGTCCAGTTACCGCTGCAATTACCCCGATTAAAATAAAAATTTTTGAATACAGTAATTCCTTTTTTAGATACTTATTTAAATTCATAACAATTCCTCCTCAAACATAAAAATTTCTTCAATAGAAAGATTAAATACCTTTGCTATTTTAAATGCTAAAAAAATTGATGGATTATATTTTCCGTTTTCAAGAGAAATAATGGTTTGCCTTGATACGTTTACTTTCTCTGCTAAATCCTGCTGTGTAAAACCAGAATGTTCTCTGAGTTCTTTTATTTTATTTTTCAACTGGAAAAACTCCTTTCTGTGCAGCATATGTAAAGTACGCTTTACATTATTAGTATACTGTTTAAATCCGTATATGTCAAGTGTACTTTACATATACATTTTAAAAAAGAGACCATAGAATTTCTATGGTCTCTCTTTTATATGTTAGGGTATTAATAAAATCAAAAAAATTTTTTTGCGTATTTTATCCGATACATATTATAATCAGCCTGTGCAATAAGAGTATCAACAGAAGAATTTTTTTCCCACACAGCATATCCTATACTAAGAGATATGGAGAACTTTTCTTTGCTTACAGAATTAAATATATTTACATTTTGCTCAATCTGAGTTATTAATTTCTGTATATTGGTCAGCTTCCGTGTCTCATAAATAATAGTGAATTCATCACCACCATAACGTGATAAAAAAGCATTTTTATTTTTGCAGGACTTTTTCAATACATTTGCTACAGAAATCAAAGCTTTATCTCCGCAAAGATGTCCATAGGAGTCATTAATCTGCTTAAACTTATCTACGTCAATCATAATCAGTGCTATGACATCTCTGTCATTATCACTCTTTGTTTTGAAGAAAAGATATTTATCGAACTGCAATCTGTTATTTAATCCCGTTAAAGAATCTGTATTTATTTGCTGGTTCTGAATATTAACAAATATCATTAAAAGGGAAATAACTACATTTACCCAGATCAGGGACAGTCCATAAAACAGAGCTTGTAGAATTCCTCCTACCAATGGAGGAAGAATAAAAGAAGCCATTAAATATAACTGACCCTTTTCGCTTTCAATTTTTGTTTTATGTGCCTTATGTAATGCCATATATGACGAAAGTAGCAGATACGAAAAAGCCGTCATCACAGGGAGTAAAAAGATTTTTCCTCTGTGATAAATGTTATTTGTGTCAACGTAAAATATAAAGCCATACCATAAGTTAATAATTATCATAAGGGTATTTGCCAATACTGGAAGGAAGTATAGCCACATTCGCTTTCTAAGAGATTGAGTACTATTATTTAATATACAGTCACAATATAACAGCCATAGAAATGGTATAAAAACATTAAAAAAGTAATACGCCATTGATATTAAAATATTAGCCTCTCTGGCTAATAAAAATCTTTTACCATCCACCACCCACATACCAGTATCCAGTACAAGTATCCATACAACAGAAATAATTATTGTATTAAACAGCCGCTGTTGTATAGTAATCCCTACAGATTTCTTCTGATTACAAAGTAAAATAACCAGTATTATTATCCCTGTTATATTAATCTGAGTATACAAAAGTTTTTCCATATACCAACTCCTGGCGCATCATTAGCATTTTTCTAATTAATTGTACTTTACTTCTTTAAATATTCATTATTATACCTTATAAACGTATAATTGAACAGACTTATCTGCATCGGTATTAAATTAAAAATCCAAAGCTGTATAGTTCCTTTCTAGAGTATGTTATCGTTCCTGCCAATTGCACTGCAGCCAGTACAAAACCTATAATCAGACTGAAAGCAACCGCTGTCATTTGGTATCCATAAATCCTGCTAACCGTATAATTATAAAATACCCCTATGCAAATTCCCAGAATACTCTGGGGCATAAAATAACAGATATTTTTATACTGGATGATGTTAAGCATTTCTTCTGGAGTGATTCCAATTCTATATAGCCCGAACAACATTCTTTGCTCTTCTTCTGCTTCACCCTTAATTTTAAAATAAACCATGGTGCTTGAAGCTCCACAGAATAAGGCCATAATAAATGACATTAAAAAAATCAGGAATTGTGCTGACTGTTTTTCAATGGTAAAGGTCTCAATCTTCGATGAAGCTTTATAATAATGGTTCTGTTCTTGCTGCTTTATATGGTTATTTTGAAATAAATATCTCTGAACTGCTTGTATACCTTTACCTGAATTCTTCCATTCGTCAAATGCATATAACTTTATGGTGCCTTTCCAACATTCATGATAGTCAATAGCCAGCTTATTATAATCCGTATCATTAAGAACCAAAGTATAATCAGCGAAAGTGGGATTGCCATTAAATAAAATCCTTATATCACTACCCGCAGATTTCAGTTTTAAATTTTCTCTGCCACAATTAAAATTTAGCTGCTTCATTGGAATCATCTCATGATTGTAGCCATCATCCAGCTCATATTGGAATATATTCAGGAATTGACCTGGATCAATTTGATAATTACACCCAAATTCTTTATTAACTTGAGATGCGGGAAGCATATTGAAAGCTCTATCTCTTAAATAATTCACCTGTTTTACTTCTTTAACCACTATTCCATTCTGCTTTAATAAATTCTGGATTTTATAATCCTCTGCCTGGTTCATTCCAAATATTTGAGAATACACTAAATCATAGGGGCTATAGCTGGCTGCATTTTGTAGCATGGTTGGATACAGGGTTCCACATAGCCCTCCAAAAAATATTGAAAATCCTGTTAACCAGGCGGCTATCAGTGTAATTCTTTTCCGTGAAGAGTCATGCTGTCTTATAAATGCAGTTTCAATTATATGCTTCTTTCTGTAACAGGGAAATAGTCTACCAAAATAATACTTTATCCTTTCTGACTGGGAAAAAAGCATATAAAGCCCTGAAAACATAAAGAATAAACTTACATACCAAATATATTCGGTTTTTTGTCCATATCCCTTAATCATAATTATAATGGAAAAGATTATAGACATTATCCCCACTATTAATATAGCAACTAATGCTGTCTGATGCCCTCTGCTCTATATTTTTCTCTGATTAGTTCAACAATCTGCATCTTCAGGAAACCAATAATAGCAACTGTTAATGTAATAAATATTGTAATGATATAAAGAATAGCTGTCACTTTATAAGAATCCGTATTAAAGTACCACGTTAAACCAGCTATACCGATTACCTGCTGGATTACAAAATAGAACACAAAAGAAAGTATGGTTCCCAGCAGAAGGCCACTAACCAGTGACAGTACTGCCATAAAACTATTTTCCAGAAGCATATTTTTCAGTACTTCCTTTTCATTCATTCCCAATGTCATTAAAATACCATATTCGTATTTTCTCTTTTTTAAAAAAGCCTGGTTTGAATATGGAATAAATAACATCAGGAAAACACCAGCAAAAACGCTGGGAGCGTAAATGTTACTGGAAATCATACTATGAACTATTTCCGGATTCATAAATAATTTATTGGTAAATAATGCAGCAAAACAGTAAAAAAGGGATACTGAAAGTACATTACATAAAAAATATAATCTGTAACGTTGAAAATTGGCAATCAGCATTTTTCTGGAAATATCAAAGAATGTCATCCTGTTCACCCCCAATGATTGCCAGCATCTCTGTTATAGAATCAATAAATTGTTTTCTGGAACCTTTTTTGTCTATTTCATTTTTAAATACTCCATCTTTTAATAAAACTACTTTATTGCAATAGCTTGCCGCAAAGGTGTCATGGGTAACCAATAAAATACTGGTGGTAAGTTCTTGATTTATTAGTGTAAAGTAATCCATAACCTCTTTGGTAGATCTGGAATCCAGATTTCCCGTGGGCTCATCAGCCAATATAATGGCAGGATTGTTAATTAATGCTCTGCCGATTGCTACACGCTGTTTCTGTCCTCCTGATATTTCCGCTATATTTTTATTCTGTATATCCTGGATATTAAGTATTTTTAATATTCTTTCAGCCTGTTCTTCCTGTTCATCCGCAAACCTTTTTTCTAATATCATAGGGAGCAGAATGTTTTCCTTAGCTGAAAGACTTTCTATTAAATTAAAATCCTGGAAAACCATTCCTAATCTTCTTCTTCGAAATAGTGCCACTTCTTCTTTATTCAAGTCCGATAAATCACTATCTTCAATGTAGATTTCTCCTTTATCATAGCAATCAATTCCACTTACTATATTCAGTAATGTAGTTTTGCCACTTCCAGATGGTCCCATGATGGCCACCATATCTCCCTGCTTAACCAGCATATTAATACCTTTTAACACCGTAACTTCTTCTTTGTTTCTTTGTTTATAACTTTTCCATACGTCTTTCATTTCTAAATTATTCATATTTCCTCTCCATTTCTTATGAAAATCTGCATACTAAAACAAAGCCAGTAACACTGGCTTACTATAAAAATCAGATTAAAACGGAGTTATTCATCCATGCGAACGCATAGCGACACAAGAGTACGCTTTTCTCTGGAAAGCATTTTCCCCCTGTAAAAAATGGAATGTTTAAAAGATAATAAAAATAAATCAGCAGTTATGCCGATAAAGACGACCTCCAGCAAATGGTTTGTGGAACTGGACTCTGTAATATTTTCACCACTATAACTATTTGTAAGGATACAGTGATTTAATACTTTTGTCTGATCCACCCAGATTTCTTTAAAATCTCCTGGATTACATGGTTCATTATATAATTTAAAATTAAACGAAAGTAAAAGAATAAAAATAATGGATGATAAAACCATACTGGAAATATATTTTCTGTTTCTGTATCTATTTTCCAAAATCCTTACTCCTTTACTCGTCAAATCCTTAAAAAAATATCTAGCTTACAGTATACTACCTTATTCTAAATTAATGTTGTATTCTTTAATCTTTCTGTATAAATTTTTTCTGGCTAATTGTAGCTCAGTGGCAGCCTTCCCCACATTACCCTGATATTGTGAAAGTACTTTTGTAATGTACTGCTTCTCAAATTCTTTTTTTGCCTCAAGTAAAGGAACTTGGCTTTTTAGAACATTTTCTTTTATAACATCAGAACCCATGTGTTGCTTTAACTCATCAGGCAAATCACACGGACTGATTTCAGAATTATTTGCCATAACTACTAAACGTTCAATGATATTACGCAGCTCTCTGACATTTCCAGGCCAATTATACGCAGTCAGTATATTGATTATCTCGGATGATAATGGAGAAATACATTTATTGGTCTCTTTAGACAATTGATGGACAAAGTAATCTACAAGTATTTCTATATCATCTTTCCGTTCACGCAATGGAGGCAAATGAATTGGCAGAACATTAACACGATAATAAAGATCATTTCTAAATCTTCCCTTTATGACTTCCTCCGCTAAATTTTTATTGGTAGATGTAATAAGTCTGAAATTTGTCTTGATTGTTCCACTACCGCCAACCCGTTCAAATTCTCTTTCCTGCAGGACTCTTAAAAGTTTGGCCTGAGTACCCAGGGGCAATTCTCCGATTTCATCTAACAAGATAGTACCCTGATTAGCAATTTCAAATTTACCCCGATGCAGTTTGTCAGCACCCGTAAAAGAGCCCTTCTCATGTCCAAATAGTTCACTCTCTAACAAATTTTCTGTCAAAGCTGCACAATTGACTTTAACGAAGACCTGGTCCGCCCGATTACTTTTGTAATGAATCTGGCTGGCAATAATCTCTTTTCCTGTACCACTTTCCCCTGTAATCAGAACCGTAGCATCTGATCCCGCAAACGTATCAATTTTTTGACGAATTTCTTTTATCTTACCGTTTTGACCAATCAACTGCATCATTCCTGCTTTTTCAAGCATCTGATCTTTAAAAATCCTGTTTTGATTACTAATTAAGAAAATTTCAAAGGCTTTTTGAATGTTCAGTATGAGATTATCAATATCGGCAGGCTTTAATATATATGTGAAAGCCCCTGATTTAACAGCCTCCACTGCCCCCGCTACAGAGCCTTCTGCCGTCAGCATAATAACTGGATAGAAGGATTAATCTCTTTGATTTTCTGCAGTAAAAGGATTCCATTCATTTTGGGCATAATGATATCAGCAATGACAACGCCTGTAGGCTTTCTCTTAATAAGTTCCAACGCACTGGGCCCATCACTGGCAGTTATCACATCAAAATGATTCAACTTGAATATTTTTTCGTAGACTCTTAGTAATTCCTTATCATCATCAACGACAAGCAGATGATCCATGAATTCTGCCATACACTATCTTCCTTTCATATTCTTAAGTGGTACTGAAATAATAAATTCGGTTTTCTCTCCTAATTCACTGTTTAATTTGATAGTGCCATGCATCTTCTCAACCATTATTTTAGTAATCCAAAGCCCCATACCTGTTCCGGAGCCAGATGTATCCGCCGTCACAAATGGTTCGAAAATCCTTGTTTTAAATTTATCTTCAACCCCTTTTCCATCATCCTTCACAGATATAATCATTTGGTCTTCATAATAATATCCCTGAATTGTTATAGTCCCTCCTTCACCAATAGCATTAATAGCATTGGATACGAGGTTCATAATAATACTCTTAAATGGTTCTGCATTACCTTCATAAATAAGTGGATCTGGCTGGAATTCTGTTATATACTTAATATTTTTTGCAATGCTGTTTCGTTTTGTCAGTAATATAACTTGCTCCACTATTTTCGTAATATTCCCCTGGGTGGTTTTCGTTAGTGCTGAGCTTGAGAAATTCAACAGGTTATAGATGACATCTTCAGCATTTTGTGTTGACTGTATGACAGTATTCACACTTTCATCCAGTTCTCTGTTTTCATACTCCTTGGCATATGCGGATATAAGATAAGAAGACCCTTTGATAATGGCCAGTGGATTCTTCAATTCATGAGCTATTGCTGCCGTAAGCTGTCCTATTTCTGACATTTTCTCTTTTTGCGCAAGTTCTTTTTCTAAAAGAACCTGTTTTGTAACTTTCTGGCTCTGCACAATTATTTCAGTTACCTGTCCGTCGGCATTCATAACTGGATAATACATGTTTTGTAAAATATCTTCACCAAGGACAATTCTTGAAAATTGTGTTGATTTGGTACGGATTGTTTTTTGTATTGCACAAGCATTACATATTCTGTCGCATCCCATTAAGATTTCATGACATTTTTTCCCCTGCAATTCTTCTTTTGATTTACCAAGCGCAACCATAGCCTTCTTATTTATATTAGTTATACTCATGTTGGGACTCACAAACATCAGCATCCCCCCTATACTGTCAATCACACTTTGTATTTCAATGTTTTTATGGATTAAATTCTCCGTATAGTCTTTCATCTTAGCACTCATAGTATTGAAGGCCTCCGAAAGAATTTTAATTTCTGTATAATTATAAATAGGCTCTTTATATTCAAAATTACCTTCCGCTATGGTTTTGGCACGGCTAACGAGAGTGTCAAATGGTCTGGAATACTGCCGGTATAAAAATACGGCAATGATAATATAAACAAGTAAAAGGGTTAAACTGAAGTGCCATAAATTATTTTTCCCCAGATTATTAATCTCAAAATACTGGTTTTGAACAATCTCTACCCCCACTATCCATGGCTGCCCTACAACTTTAGCATGTGCAATCATATGATTCTTATCGTTCTCATCTCTATAGGATATAACGCCATTCTCTTTACAAAGTATTTTTTTTAAAGCATTTCGATATTGTGAAAATAAATTCTTATGATTTACTATATTTGTTAAAAACGTTTTTCCTCTTGTTCCGTTTTTAGGTACTATGCCGGGATGATAAATTACATTTCCATTATCCTGAAGTAAATATACAATTCCACCCTCCCCAAGCCTGAAATCTTTCAGGAACTGATCATTTAATGTATCAAGACATACATCAACGCAAGCCACTCCTATAAAATTGTCTCCCTGATATAATGGCACCGAACATGTAATTACCCATCCTTTCCCGAAATAATCCATATAAGGATTGGTCCATACGGTTTTTCTTTGGGGATTATTCTTTTGATTTGCAGCCAGATAAAAAGGATCATTTTTTTGAAGATGACCAGGATCATATATATCGATTGAAGAATAAGGAAACAACCTTAGGAATCCATCTTCCGTGGCTATGTAAACCCATTGAATATAAGGATTTCGTTTTATCATATACCCCATCATCTTGTCTAGTTTTTCAGTGGCATTAATTGTCCTTATGGTATTAAGACTTAGCTCATCAATGGCAGGGAAAAAAATAGAAGAGGACATATCAGAATTGTCACTATCATTAAGATTTCTGTGGAGTGTATTATCACTTTCCCTGACATAATCATCAGAAAGCTTCGTATTAGTTTCTTTTCCGATATATTCTGTTGCAAAGTCTGCAAATCCTTCTGTCTCTTGTTGAATTTGGCCTATGATTAAAGATAAGGTATTTGCCTTTTCAGAAGCAATTGCCTGCATGGAATCTTGTACATTCTTTACCGTTTCTCTTCTGTCCTGATTTGTAATATACGCTGTAAACACTGTGACCACAACAATGTTAAACAGTAAGAATATAATCATTATTTGTGATACAAGGGATTTTCTGTCAAGTAATTTCATAAATCCAAATCCTTTACATAGTTCTTTTTATCACTTTATCATTTTTTGTCGAAAAATGCCAGTAGTCTCTAAAAAGTAATATTGTGGCATCTAATTTAAATGCCACAATGTACTTATTAATCCAGATTATTTATAGTTCAAGCTCTGCAGATTTTTTAAAAATTTTAATTAATATAATATAGTAAACAATCCCACAGGCCAGCCAAACCAATCCAAGCACTTTAGCCTGGTTACTCAGACTGAACCATACGTATCCCACTATAACAGCTCCAATCAACGGCGTAATAACATATTTAAAGATTCCTTCTGCTTTTATTCTGATTTTATAGTAATAGATTACGGCCAGGTTAAGAATAAAGAAGGAGGTTAATGCACCAAAATTAACCAGTATCGTAAGCTCGTTGATTTTACTTTGAAATAGAACACACATTATAAGGGAAACCCCTGCAATAAACCAAGTGGCCACGTAAGGTGTTTGATACTTGGGGTGCACTTTAGAAAAGGCTTTTGGAAAATTTCCGTCACGAGACATGCTAAACAGCACACGAGAAACTGCAACTTGCGCTGTTAAGGCTGCAAATCCCCAGGAAAGTGCTGTGGCTGTTGAACACAGAGTTAACAGAGTCTTTCCTCCAGCAAGATTGGCAATTTCATAAAAGGCAGTATCAATACTATTAAATGCCTTAAAATCCGGCCACAGACATCCTGCAATCCAGGTCAGGAAAATAAAGAGACCTCCCAGTATCAGAAGGGCAGATATGGTAGCTCGTCCAACTGCTTTTCCTCCCCCCTTAGTTTCTTCTGCAAGTGTACTGATTGCATCAAACCCTAAAAAGCTTAGAACCGCGATAGATACTCCATTCATAACCATTGCAAGACTAAAATTCTTTGCATTGAAAATTGGATCCACCGTAAAATGTGTATCATTTGTTCCTTTTAGTATGGCCATAACAGCAAAAATAACAAAGGCAACATAAACAACCATTTCAAAAGCAAGTGCAACGACACTTAACTTGGCAGATGCTTCAATACCTTTAATATTAAAAAAAGTAACGATTGCGAGAAAAATGAAAGCCCATACAAGAATAGAGACTTCCGGAAAAATGGCATTCATAGAGGCTCCGCATACTACATAAATCAAAGTAGGCATCAGAATATAATCCAGTAAAATTGCCCATCCAGTCATAAAGCCCAGATGTTTATTGATTCCTCTTGAAGTATAAGCATATACGGAGCCTGCGATTGGGAAAGCCTCTGCCATCCTTCCGTAACTGAAAGCTGTAAAAATCATTGCGAACATCCCAATAGCATAAACCAAAGGTACCATATTATTGGATGCTTCTGCTAAAAAGCCATAGATTCCGAATGGTGCTATAGGAATCATAAACACCAGACCAAATATAGCCATCTGCCAAGGCTTTAAACTCCTTTTCAATTCCTGCTTGTACCCAAAATCCTCCAGGGTATGAGCTGCTGTTTCCATTTGTTGAGACATTTTTATATCCTCACTTTCTTTTATAGTTTTAAGGATTTCTTCCTTTATACGAATATTCTGCAAATAGTGTACCAACCTGATTTTCCTATAAAACTTTTAAAAATGCAGGCTTTCCTCGTCCAACACGATTATGATTCTTTTCTTCATTTACCTTTTGGTAACAAAATCCCAGCAATACCTTATAGTACCTTGTTACTTTTCTATCCCTTTGTTACCACAGGGTAACAATTATAAATGTATTAAGTCTGTAAATTACACTTTTTTAATTCCAAGTAAAAATTATTTTAAAAATTGGTCAAATTTTATTATATTTTTTAGTGTTTTCTTTTATTTGTCATAGTGAATCTCAGTTTTGTTGGCATAAATCGTGCTATTACATTTATCAAACCATTGGTTACTAAAACAAAGTGAGGAGGTTCTATCATGAAACGCGATAGAAAATATTTGTCTTTTTATTATGAGACAACTGAAGAATTTCCAGATATCAGTCTGGATCCAAAGAAGACCGCTCTATGTATTGTCGACCTTCAAAACGAATTTGTTTTGCGGGATTTTGGAGAAGCTCTTGCCTTTAAGAAAGCAGGTGAATGGGAAAGATGGATTCCTTTCCATGACAGATTAGATGACATAGTTATTCCGAACAACAAGAAACTGTTGGATTTTTTCCGTGAAAATAATATGACAGTTAGTTTCGGAAGAATTGCATGCCAAAGGGAAGATGGTGAAGATCGGTCTCCCGTTCAGAAATCAGAAGGTTGGAATAATATGCTCATTCATACAGATAGCTTTGCTGCTCAAATGGTTGAACCATTGACTCCTGAAAAAAATGAAATTGTTGTTAACAAAACAACAGACAGCGTTACTACTGGAACCAATTACCTTCAGCTTTTAAGATTCATGGGTATAGAAACTGTAGTGGTTACAGGTATCGTAACAGATCAATGCGTTGCTTCAACCGTCAGAGGACTCGCTGATGAGGGGTTAAAAGTAATCTGTGTTGAAGATGCATGCGCATCTGGTAGTCAGGAACTTCATGATGCAGAACTGAAAATAATGAATATTATATATTGTGATGTTCTTAGTACAAATGAAACTATCCAACTGATAAAAAAGTACCTGGATTAATTAGTCCGTTAAATGAATGAATAGAATAGAATAAAAGATAAAATAAAAGAAGAGGCAAAACAAAGTTTGCCTCTTCTTTTATTTTATCCTATACTCAACCTGAAGTTAAAACCATGCGCTATATTGTCCATACAGGCATGCTCCCAGCACAAGGCAGACCACTGCTTCCATTGCACTGTTTGTCCTGATTTTTAATATATGAAATCTCTTAGCCGATAGAGGCCAGAACCACATGATTCCCTGTACATTTAAAGTATCTAAAATCAAATGTGAAAACATTCCAGGTATAAATCCCCATATAAAATAAATCGCCTGACTATTAAATTCATGGAGCCACCCCCAATTCAACATGCTTAAAACCACACTGATTGCCAATACAAATACTGGTGTATGTATTACTCCTCTATGCTTAAACAGTCCTGATATTATATTTGATGCTATAGGAATCTTATGACTTATCCAACTTTTTCTATGGTCTATGTCCGGAAAGAGAGATCCAAGCACTGCTCCTGTCATAATAGTAGTCTGCTGAATATGATCTGTTGCATTTACAGCTGAAATCATAGCTAACCCTGCAGCCACGCCTCCTAACCCATGTGTTACATAATTCATTTTTCTGCCTCCTAAATAAGCTAAATTTGTTTCTCCGATTTTTTGTTATCTATTATAATCTATATTGTTATCTTTATTATCCCCTTAACAGAGCCTATTGGTACAGATAAGGACGGTAATGAAATTAATTTCAATGATATACTTGGTTCTGATCCAGATGCAATTTTAAATGACATACATTTAAAATTGCAGGTAAAATCTCTTTACAATGCAATTTCACACATATTAACCAAGCGGGAACAATTAATAGTCATGAAACGATATGGCATATCAGGTGAAGAGCCCTTACCCAGCGTGAGCTTGCCAAAAAGCTGGGTATCAGCCGTTCCTATGTGAGCCGCATAGAGAAAAAGGCTGTCGGTAAACTTAGAGATTACCTCAAGCCCTAATTAAAAGCACTCCTCCAAAAGCATCTGCTAAAATGGAGGAGTGTTTATTTTATTCTGATGTGAAATTTATAGCTTGTGCATAAATAATCCGCTTCCCAGCTTTGGTTCAAACCAGGTGGACTTAGGCGGCATGACCATGTCATTGTCAGATACAGAAAGTAAATCAGATATTTCTACTGGGTACACTGCAAAAGCAACCGTCATATCTGTTTTTACCCTTCTTTCTAACTCTTTTAAACCTCTGATGCCTCCTACGAAATCTATTCTCTTATCCGTTCTAGGATCTTCTATCCCCAGAACAGGTCCAAGCAGATTATTTTGAAGAATGGATACATCAAGAGAATCGATCACATGGTCTGGTATAATTTCTGGTTTAGCAGTAATTTCATACCACTTTTCTTCCAGATACATGCCAAAGATATGCTTTCCGGCAGGTTTATAGACTTCCTTACCTTTTTCAGCTACATCAAAACCTGCATTCTTTACTTTTTCTATAAATTGTTCCGGAGTATTTCCATTCAAATCTTTTACAACTCTGTTATAGTCAAAGATTTTTAAGTCATTGTCTGGAAATATAACCGCCATAAAGAAGTTAAACTCTTCCTCTCCTGTATAGTCTGGGTTTTCCTCTCTTCTTTTTAAACCCACTTTACATGCGGATGCACTTCGATGATGACCATCTGCAATATATAATGCAGGAATCTCTCCAAAGATTTCAGTTAGTGCCTGAATAGTTTTATCATCATCCACAGTCCAAAGTACATGTTCTATCCCATCAGAAGTCTTAATGTCATAAAGAGAATCATGGTTTGAAATCCATCCTTCTACAATGCTTCTCACCTTTTTATTGTCTCTGTAAGTGAGAAAAACAGGTTCTGTATTTGCATTACAAATATCAAAATGATTAATCCTGTCGATTTCTTTTTCTACTCTTGTAAATTCATGTTTCTTTATAACATTATTAATATAATCATCTACAGCAACACATCCTACAATTCCCACCTGTGCTCTGCCATCCATAACCTGTTTATATAAATATAGTACAGGTTTGCTTTCCTGAACGAATACACCATCCTCCAAATTTTGTGAAATATTTTCCTTTGCTCTTTCATAAACACAAAGCTCATAGGGGTTGTCCTGTTCTGGCATATCAATTTCTGATCTGCAGATGTGTAAAAAACTATAAGGATTTCCATCCGCCATATTAGCGGCTTCTTCTCTGTTCATCACATCATAGGGTAATGATACTACCTTATCTGCATATTTTTTATCTGGTCTTATCGCCTTAAATGGTCTAACAATTGCCACCTTTTTACCTCCAGTTTAAATATATATTTAAGGTGTGAAATTATCTTCCACACCTTACTAAATTAATTATTTTCTCTGTAACTTCTGAAATGTTCATACCTGTAGTATCAAGTTCTACAGCATCTTGTGCTTTTCTGAGAGGATTTAATTTTCTTGTTGTGTCGCTATAATCTCTTTGAATAATATCCTGGAGGACCTGATCATAAGTTATCTGCTGGCCTCTCTGTATAAGTTCTTTATGTCTTCGTTCAGCCCTCTCTTCTGCAGAAGCAGTCATAAATATCTTAAAATTTGCATCAGTCAGGACATTGGTTCCAATATCTCTGCCATCCATAACAACACTCTTTGTATGTGCCATTTTTCTCTGAAGGGCCACCAGCTTTTCCCTTACCTCAGGCAAAGCAGAACAGACGGATGCCATTTTTGAAGCCTCCGGGGTCCGAATTTGATCATTAACCACAACTCCATCTAAAATGGTATTTCCTTCTTCAAAATCAATTTCTGTGCTGTCAAGAATCTGTTTAAGTCTGTCTCTATCCGACAGATTTATTCCTTCTCGTTCCAATTTGTAGCCTATAGCTCTGTACATAGCACCTGTGTCTATATAATCAATAGCCAGAATTCTTGCTACTTCTTTTGCAATAGTACTTTTACCGGCTCCACTGGGGCCGTCAATTGCAATATTAAATTTGTCATTAGCAGTGTTTATATTTATCATTGGTTTATTTAGGCCTCTTCCCGTTCTCAAGTAATTTTTCTATTTCTGAAACAAAAGTATTTACATCGGTAAACTGCCTATATACAGATGCAAATCTGACATAAGCCACTTCATCTAGTTTCTTCAATTGTTCCATGATAAGCTCCCCTATAAATTCACTTTGAACTTCCTTTTCCATCAGGTTGTTCAGGCCACGTTCAATTTCATTTACAACTTTTTCAATTTCCAACATTGGCACTGGTCTTTTTTCACAGGCCTTGATAATACCATTCAAAACCTTATTCCGGTCAAAGGCTTCCCTTCTTCCATCTTTCTTGACTACCATAAGAAGCATTTCTTCAACTTTTTCATAAGTAGTAAATCTCTTATTACAATTCTCACATTCTCTTCTTCTTCTAATAGCATGTCCTTCTTCTGTAGGTCGTGAGTCAATAACTTTTGTATCTGGATTTTCGCAAAATGGACATCTCATCATGTCACCCCCATCAATATAAAAACTCATACTAGTATTATTCTTGCAACCAAATCAACATAGCCATATTGTATATTTTACTATATATTGTGTATTTTGAAAAGAAATTATTGCATGAGACTGTAATTTCATACAATTATTCAATAAAAGTTTCAATATTAACTAAGATTACATCATCACCTATGGTTTTAATGTTTTCCCATTTGATTACATAATCATCTTCACTCCTGCCGAATATATTAAAAAAGTTCTTTGGTGAAGGAATAATAATGCCCTCAATAGTCCCTTCTTCCAGGTTTATTTCTATATCGCTTACGTAGCCCATACTCCTGCCATCAAAGATGTTTATTACTTCTTTATTCTTAATATCTTCAGTACTTGTCACTTTTATTTCCCCCTTCATACATGTAATTTAAGACCACCAGGCCTGTACTTTTACAATATATGAAAAATGCTATGGAATTATTCCATAGCATTTTGATGATATCTTTTTACAGTTAGTTATTAAATTATCCTTCTAAACTGTTAAATTTAAGCCTTTTTCTCTGCAACTTTATCTGCAGGTACTATTTTAGCATTATCTAAAGCAAACTGGATGACCTTTTCAAGTAAGAAGCTCTTCATAAGATTATCTTTTCCAGCATATTCCTCAAAAGACTTTCCATACTGTTTTTTGAAAGCAGCGTCATCAGTAACGCCCTGTTCCTTCTTAAACTTTTCAAGCTTCTCTTTATATTCTTTATCGGATACCGTAATATTTTCTTTCTTTGCTATGGAATACATCACCATTTCCTGTGATACGATTGCCTTTGCATACTTCTCCAGGTATTCTTGGTAAGCTTTATCATCCATTCCTGCATATTGCTTAACAAAGTCTTTTAACTCCATACCATACTGTTTTGCATAAGATTCATAATACTTTTCATTTGTTTCTTTACAAGCCTGAATCTCTTTATCCGGATATTTTAGCACTTTAGAATTGTCCATTATTTTGGACCAGAGCTTATTTCTCATTTCTTCTTCAGCAGAAGACTTCTTCTTAGCATACAGCTCCTTTTTTACGCTTTTTTCATATCCATTTAAAGTGGTTTCCTTACTATGTGCTTTTACAAAAGCCAAATCATACTTAGGAGTTTCCGTAACCATGATAGCACCTAAAGTCACATCAAAAGCAACATCCTTACCATTTAAATCTTCCTTACCATAATCCTTTGGGAATTTCAGGTTCAGAGTCTTCATTTCTCCGACTTTCATGCCGATTACACCATCATCAAAACCTGGGATATATCCGCTGCTGCCCAAGGTTATAGTAGTTCCTTCCGGACCGGTGCTTCCTCCCTCAAAGGCTTTTCCATTCATCTTGCCAGCATAAACAATCTTTACGCTGTCGCCCTTTGCAGCGGTACCTTCTTTCTTTTCAACCTGCTTGCTGGCCGCTTTAATTCTGCTCTGTATTTCTGCCTGAACTTCATCGTCAGTCACGCTGACTTTTGTTTCTGTAACCTCAATACCCTTGTAATCCCCCAGTTTTACATATTCTGATAAATCGTAGTTCGAATATGGTACCACATACTTGTTACCACATGCTGCAAGCGATAGAGTTAAACATGATACTAGCAGTAAAGCCACAATTTTTGTTTTACCGTTGTTTCTTTTAATCATTTCATCCATGCCTTTCTTAAATTTATTGACTAATACATAGCCCGTATCTGATAATTATATTACATAATGTACTAAAATAAAAGTCATTTAATTCAAAAGCCCGGTTTACTAACCGGGCTCAATTTAAATTTATATTTTTCATAATTTGTATATGCTTTGTGGATACTCACTTAAACATATTTTCGCATATACTTAAGAGCATTTTTCTCTAATCTGCTTACTTGTGCCTGACTAATAGAAATTTCTTCTGCAACTTCCATTTGAGTTTTGCCTTCAAAAAACCTCATGGTCAGAATATGACGCTCTCTCGGGGATAATTTTTTCATTGCTTCGGAAAGCGATAAATTTTCAATCCACCTTGTGTCCGTATTTTTTGTATCCTTTACCTGATCCATTACATAAATGGCATCACCGTCATCATGAAATACTGGTTCAAATAAAGAAATAGGCTCTTGAATGGACTCAAGCGCAAGTACTACATCTTCTCTTTCCATTTCCGTTTCCTTTGCAATTTCAGCTATAGTTGGCTCTCTCTGGAGGTCCCTTGAAAGCTTTTCTCTGGCCTGTAATGCTTTATACGCCGTGTCCCTCAGCGATCTGGAAACTCTGATAGGATTATTATCTCTGAGATATCTTCTGATTTCTCCAATAATCATTGGCACTGCATAAGTGGAAAATTTCACTCCATGTGAAGTATCAAAATTCTCTAATGCCTTAATCAATCCAATACATCCTACCTGAAATAGATCATCGGGGTTCTCTCCCCGGTTATTGAATCTCTGTATTACACTAAGCACTAATCTGAGATTCCCTTTAATGAATTCTTCTCTAACCTCTTTATCTCCCCTTTGACAGCCTCTATCATTTTCATCATTTCTGCATCTTTATAAACTGGCAGCTTTGCTGTGTTTACACCGCAGATTTCAACCTTGTTCGTCATAAATAAGGTCCTCCGAATCCCTGCTTGCTCCCCTTTAGCAATTCGTTTCATGTCCTAAAAGGACTATCTGTGACCTATATTATTTATGTGCAAAATTGGTTAAATTTATACTGGTTCTAAAAAAAATATTACTAAAAACTACATTATTTTAGAAAAGGATTTTTTGTTTAAATTAACAATTTTATATGCTTTTTGTATTATTTTTTGTTTACTTTGCACAATTTTTAAATTATAATATCTATAGAATGATAATAGTGCAGTTACTAAAGCTGCTTTGTCTCCTCAAAGCAGTTCCTTTTATGAGAATCAAAAATAAAGTTCTATTCTTTATGACAGATTTAATATAATATAAGATTGAAATATTGCTGTGCACATAATTAAATTTATATTTGATAGGAGAAAAAAGAATGGGAAAAATAAGAATAGGTATTCTGGGATATGGGAATTTAGGACGCGGCGTAGAATTGGCTGTTAATCAGAATCCTGATTTTGAACTGGCTGCCATCTTTACCCGCCGTAATCCATCTGCCGTTCAACCTCTTACCAACGGGGCTAAAGTATATAATGTAAAAGAGGCATTAAATCACAAAAAAGAAATTGATGTTATGGTACTTTGCGGCGGCAGTTCTACGGATTTGATCAGTCAGAGTCCCGCATTTGCTTCACATTTTAATATTGTTGACAGTTTTGACACCCATGCAAAAATTTCCGAGCATTTTAAATCAGTAAACACTTCTGCACTGCTGACTAACCATGCTGCTGTTCTTTCCGCTGGCTGGGATCCCGGATTATTCTCTATCAACAGGCTTTTGGCGGAATCCATATTACCTGAAGGCAACAGTTATACATTCTGGGGAAAAGGAGTCAGTCAGGGGCATTCAGATGCACTAAGACGTATAGAAGGGGTTTCCAATGCCATACAATATACAATTCCCGTGGAATCTGCAGTCAATGAGGTGAGAAAAGGGACTCATCCCGTTTATACTGCAAGAGAAATGCACACCAGAGAATGCTATGTTTCACTTAAGCCAGATGCAGATATGGATAAAGTATATTCAGAAATAGTTAATATGCCTAATTATTTTTCTGATTATAACACAACTGTTCATTTTATCAGTGATGAAGAATTAATAAAAATCATCACGCCATGCCACATGGAGGTTTTGTTCAAAGAAGTGGAAAAACAGGCATAAACCAGGAAAATAATCATGTATTTGAATTTTCTTTAAATCTTGATTCTAATCCGGAATTTACTTCTAATGTTTTAATATGCTATGCCAGAGCTGCTTACAGGCTTTCTTCAGAAGGCATATATGGTGCAAAAACTGTTTTAGAAATTCCTCCTGCTTACTTGTCTGCACAGTCTATTGAAGATCTCCGGGCAGAATTGTTATAATTATAAATTGAGTTTATAAAAAAAGTCGAGAACATTCAATTCACAGTCCGTGTCTTGAAATCCTCGACTTTATTTTTTATCTTAATTTAATATGAACTTCTCTCAGCTGTGTTTCTTCTACCGAACCTGGAGAATTAAACAGCATATCCTGTCCATTTGCAGCAAGTGGAAATGGTATAACTTCCCTGATACTTTCTTCCTGAGAAAGCAGCATAATCATTCTGTCAACACCAGGAGCCATTCCTGCATGCGGTGGTGCCCCATACTGAAATGCCTTATACAATGCTCCAAATTTACTTTTCACATCTTCTTCCGTATATCCTGCAATCTCAAAAGCCTTAACCATTATATCAGGTCTGTGATTTCTGACAGCTCCAGAGGAAAGTTCAACTCCATTTACTACAATATCATACTGATATGCCTTAATATCCAGAGGATTCATTTCCACCAGAGCTTTCATTTCTCCCTGAGGCATTGAAAATGGATTATGGGTGAAGTCTATCTTACCCAGCTCTTCGTTAAATTCATACATAGGAAAATCTATGATATAGCAAAATTCAAACTTTTCCTTATCAATCAGATTCAGACGACTTGCAACTTCTGTTCTGATTAATCCAGCATATCTGGCTACTACACTTTTTTCATCACTGATGAAATATAAGATATCTTCGGGCTGAAGTTTTTCTCTTTCAGCCAGAATCATTCTCTGTTCATCTGTAAAGAACTTGTCTATTGGTCCCTTGTAGGACATGTCTTCATTCACAGTAATATAACCCAGTCCTTTCATGCCAATGCTCCTTGCATA